>DASPMC010000084.1:0-23358 GCA_035627275.1 Noviherbaspirillum sp. | reverse complement strand
TGATGGTCGAACAGAATTTCCGCTTCGCCGCACCGCTGGCGGATCGGTTTTACGTGATGGAGCACGGTCAGATCGTCGAGACCTTCGCTGCATCCGAGCTGGAGTCGAAGATGCCTGTTCTGAATGAACTGCTGGGTGTCTGATCCTGCCGCGTTAGAGGGTGTTATGAACTAGGGAAGGGGGCTGCCAGGAGGGTTCGGTGGAGAAGGAGCGCATTGCGTTGTTGCGCCGCTTGCTCAGGCACCCAGCCTGCGCGGCGCGCCGCGGACTCGGCGTCCCCCCGCACTGCATCCCTTCTCGACCAAACACGCCCCCTTCCGTAGTTCATAACACCCTCTAGTCCCGTTTCCAATTGAAAGAGGAGAGAATCATGAAGTTCAAATTGAATGTCACTTCGCTCGCGATCGCCGCTACTGCCGGACTGTTTATCGCCACATCGGCTTCCGCGCAGGTGTCCGGCGACGTGATCAAGATCGGCTTCATCACCGATATGTCCGGCCCCTACGCCGACCTCGACGGCCCGGGCGGTGTCGAGGCAATCAAGATGGCTATTGCCGATGCGGGCGGGGCGATCGGCAACAAGAAGATCGAACTGCTGGTCGCCGACCACCAGAACAAGGCCGACATCGCAGCGTCGAAGGCACGCGAGTGGTTCGACCAGCAGGGCGTGGACATGCTGCTGGGCGGCACCAATTCGGCGGCGAGCCTGGCGATGGCGAAACTGGCGGCCGAAAAGAAGAGGGTGTTTATCGCGATAGGCGCGGGCACGGCCCGCCTGACCAACGAAGATTGCACACCGTACACGGTGCACTACGCGTACGACACTGTCGCGCTCGCGCGTGTCACCGGTGGCGCGCTGGCCAAGCAGGGCGGCAAGGACTGGTATTTCCTGACCGCCGACTACGCGTTTGGCGCATCGTTGGAGAAAGACACTGCCGATGTGGTCAAGGCGAACGGCGGCCGGGTGCTCGGCAGCGCAAGGCATCCGCTGTCGGCATCGGATTTCTCCTCCTTCCTGCTGCAGGCGCAGTCGTCCAAGGCGCAGATCCTCGGCCTGGCCAATGCAGGCGGCGATACGATCAACGCGATCAAGGCGGCCAACGAATTCGGCATCAACCAGAAGATGAAGGTGGCCGGCCTGCTGATGGGTATCAACGATATCCACGCGCTTGGCCTCAACGTTACCCAAGGCATGTATCTGACCGATGCCTGGTATTGGGATGGCAATGTAGAGACGCGCGCTTGGTCGAAGCGCTTCTTCGAGAAAATGAAGAAGATGCCGTCGATGCTGCATGCAGCCGATTACTCGGCGGTCGCGCAATACATCGCCGCGGTGAAGACAACCGGCACCGACGATTCAGACAAGGTGATGGCGCACCTGCGGAAGACCCCGATCAACGACATGTTCGCCAAGAACGGCGTGGTGCGCCCCGATGGACGCATGGTGCATGACATGTACCTGATGGAAGTGAAGAAACCGTCGGAATCCAAGTATCCGTGGGATTACTACAAGGTGGTGCAAAGGGTGCCAGGCGAACAGGCATACATGACGAAGGCCGAATCGAAGTGCTCGCTGTGGAAGTAACAGCCTGAACTGAACATCGATCGCGTGCCTTTCCTGCAGGGCAAGGCACGCACCCAATGGCTAACCAAATCTCGTTATGGAAATTTTCGGCATTCCCGCGCAGGCGCTGCTCAGCCAGCTCCTGCTCGGCCTGGTCAATGGCTCGTTTTACGCGATGCTGTCCCTTGGCGTCGCGGTGATCTTCGGCCTGCTGAACGTGATCAACTTCCTGCATGGCGCGTTGTACATGATGGGGGCGTTCCTGGCGTGGATGGGATTGAACTACCTCGGCGCCGACTACTGGATCATGCTCATTGCGGCTCCTCTACTGGTCGGTACCCTCGGTGTCGTGGTCGAGCGAAGCATGCTGCGCTGGTTGTACAAGCTCGACCATCTGTATGGCTTCCTGCTGACCTTCGGTGTTTCGCTCGTGCTGGAAGGATTGTTTCGCTCCTTCTATGGCGTGTCGGGGCAACCGTACTCGGTACCGGAAACGCTGTCCGGCGCGTTCAACCTCGGCTTCATGATGTTGCCCAAGTACCGCGCATGGGTTGTGATCGCATCGCTTGTGGTGTGCCTCTCTACCTGGTTCGTGATTGAGAAGACCAGGCTGGGCGCCTACCTGCGCGCCGGGACGGAGAACCCCAAGCTGGTTGAAGCTTTCGGCATCAACGTGCCGCTGATGGTGACACTGACCTACGGCTTCGGCGTGGCATTGGCCGCTTTTGCTGGCGTGCTCGCGGCGCCCGTGGTGCAGGTATCGCCCCTGATGGGTTCCAATCTGATCATCGTCGTGTTTGCGGTGGTGGTAATAGGTGGCATGGGCTCGATCATGGGATCGATCCTGACGGGCATTGGTCTCGGCGTGACGGAAGGGCTGACGCGGGTGTTCTATCCGGAGCTGTCGGCAACCGTCGTGTTCATCATCATGGCCATCGTGCTGATGCTGGGTCCGGCCGGCATGTTCGGCAAAGAGAAATGAGAGGAAGGCAAAAATGAAGCTGCATATCGGACTTACCGGACGTGGTGGATACACCGTTGCCCTCGTGCTCGCCGTGGCGGCACCGCTGGCGGTTTACCCCGTGTTCCTGATGAAGGTGCTGTGTTTTGCGCTGTTTGCCTGCGCGTTCAATCTGCTGATCGGCTTTACCGGCCTACTGTCCTTCGGCCATGCCGCCTTTTTCGGCGGCGCCGGCTACATCGCGGGTCACGTGCTGAAAGCATGGGGATGGCCGGTGGAACTGGGCATTGTTGCCGGAACGCTTGCTTCATCCGTGCTCGGACTCCTGATGGGAAGCCTGGCGATCCGCCGCCAGGGTATCTATTTCACGATGATCACACTGGCCCTGGCGCAGATGCTGTTCTTCGTGTGCCTGCAGGCACCGTTCACCGGCGGGGAAGACGGCCAGCAAGGCGTGCCGCGTCGGAGGCTGTTCGGCGTACTAGACCTGTCCAGCGACATCAATCTGTATTACGTGGTGCTGGCGATCTTCGTCGCGGCTTTCGGATTGATCGTCCGGATCATTCATTCGCCGTTCGGACAGGTGCTCAAGGCGGTCAAGGAGAACGAGGCACGCGCGGTATCGCTGGGCTATGACACGGACAAGTACAAGCTGCTGGCCTTCGTGCTGTCGGCGGCGCTGGCGGGACTGGCCGGTGCCACCAAGACTGTGGTGCTCGGCTTCGAAACGCTGACCGACGTGCACTGGAGCATGTCCGGCATGGTCGTTCTGATGACCCTGGTCGGCGGGCTTGGCACGCTGTCCGGCCCCATCGCCGGCGCGATCGTGATCATCGCACTGGAGAACAAGCTGGGCGATCTCGGCGCCTGGCTGGCGAACGCGACGACGGTGGAGTGGTTCCGTACGCTCGGCGAGTCGGTCACGATCGTCAGCGGTTTCATCTTCATCGTCTGCGTGCTGGTCTTCCGCCGCGGGATCGTGGGGGAAATGGGCGGCTTACTGGCCTGGGCACGGCCGAAGGCCGGTGCGCAGGAAACCGCTTCGGCTCCGGCTGGCACCGTGCGGGCCTGAAGCAGGAAGCGGCTGGAAAGGATGCGTGGAGGACCACGCTGTCTCCCGGCTCGGCTGGCGGAGCCCCAAACCGCCAGCATGTTGGCGAGCCGCTTGATCCCGGGCATGCAAGGCCGGCATGCCCGGGACTTTTTATGGGCGATGCGGATTGTCCCGCAATGCCATGAGGTTGACCGCCAAAGCAACAGACGTGGGTAGCGGCGTTGCGTACAGTTAGTTTGCAAACGGCAGCACGCACGAGCTGTCGCGTTGAAGGACCGCACCGCGTTCATGCACCGGGAAGCGCGGGAAAAAAACAGTTTGGAGACAGACATGCCGTTCCATTCTTCTTTCGCCGCCTCACGCGGCGGCTAGTGCCCGCATGCGGGGCTGACCCTACCCCGAAACCTGCTGCTGCCGGAAACGGCAGCCACCGCTCCCTGCATGGAACGGCAGCGTGTTCGCACACAAACATGATCAATTCACCGGAGGAGAGAAAATGACAATTCGCCAACGATCCACTGCGGCTGCCCTGGCGGCCGCTTGTACGCTTCTGACTGCCTGCGGCGGCGACGGCAGCCCGGCCGCGGCGCCGCCCGGGCCGGAGATCCGCAATACCACATACGGCTCGGTCCAGGGTATCAACGATGCCGACGGTTCCGGCACCTACTATTGGAAAGGCGTACCCTTTGCCAAGCCGCCCGTCGGCGCGCTGCGCTGGAAAGCCCCGGTCGAGCCGGACGCGTGGACGACGACACTAGCAACGCAGAAGTTTGGCAATGCATGCATCCAGAACGGCCGCCTGTACGGTCCCGGCGCCAACAATACCTACGACGAAACCATCGGCACGACGCTGAACACGCCGGTTGGCAGCGAGGACTGCCTGACGCTCAACATCTGGCGTCCGGCCGGCGACACGCAGAACTTGCCGGTGATCCTGTTCATCTATGGCGGCAGCAATATTTCCGGCTATACGGCGGATCCCGTTTACGACGGCGCCAACCTGGCGAAGGCTGCCAATGCGGTGGTGGTGACCGCCAATTACCGCGTCGGGCCTTTTGGTTTCTTCAACCTGCCGCAGTTGAAGACCGGGGCCAATGCGCTGGACGACTCGGGCAATTTCGCCATCCTCGACAATATCCAGGCGCTCAAGTTCATCCAGAAAAATATCGCCAACTTCGGCGGCGACAAGAACAACGTGACTGTGATGGGCCAGTCCGCCGGTGCGATCAACACATGGGCGCTGGTGACCTCGCCGCTGACTATCGGTTTGTTCCACAAGGCAGTTCCGATCAGCGGAGGCATCTCGCTGGCGTCCAACTTGCCCGCCGGCAGTCTGCCAACGCTCAATCCGGCGTCGACCTACCTGGCGCAGGGAACCGCGCTGCTGGTCAACCTGCTGATTGCCGATGGAAAGGCAAGCGATAACGCGTCGGCCCAGGCCTATGTCGCGAGCCAGACCAATGCCCAGATCGCCGACTACCTGCGCTCCAAGGACGCGAAAGTCATCCTGGCTACCTTGCTGGCCAAAGGCCTGACCGGCTCCGGCCCGATCCCCGAGGGCACCGTCGTACCGAGCGACCCAATCGCGGCCATCAATGCGGGCAACTATCGCAAGATGCCGATCCTTGCCGGCACGACGGCAGAAGAGGGCAAGCTGTTCACGCCATTCTTCGCATTGTCCCCGGCCTTGGGCGGCAAGCCCGGCTTGAAGATTAGCGACGCGGCGCGCTTCACCATCCAGCACAACTTCAACGGCGACCAGCCGACGACCTTGACCGCGGCGGACATCATCGACGCGTCCTACCTGCCGGTCGATGCGCCGGGTACCGGCTACAACGCCAGGGCTGCCATGCTGGGCGCAATCTTCATCACGCCCAACCGCGACAACGTCTTGAATGCGGTGAGGTCGCAGCAGTCCAACGTTTGGTACTACCAGTTCAGCTGGAAGCAGAACCCGGCGCCGTGGAATGACGTGTTCGGTGCGGCCCATGCATACGACCTGCCTTTCATCTTCGGCAACTTCGGCCGTTCGCTGTTCTCGAGCACCATCAACACCAAGGCGAACGAGCCAGGCCGGCTGGCGCTTTCGGGCGCGATGATGAGCAGTATCGGCACGTTCGCGCGAACGGGCGACCCCAACAATTCGGCGTTGGGCGTCACGTGGGAGGCATGGCCCAAGAAGCTGATCTTCGACGCCAGCCTTGCGCAGAAGCAGATCACGTTGCAGTGATCTGAAGGAGGGCGGGGTGGTGTCACCGGCCCGCACCAGGGACATGACCACAGCCTCAGGGGGAAAGATGCGCAAGACCGCCCATTGTTGGGTATTGCTTTCTGCCTGCCTGGCATTTTCGGCGCGCGCTGAAGATGTCAGGATCGCGATGGTGACCGGCTTGTCCGGGCCGATTGCAGAGACCGCACAGGAAATCACGCGGGTGACGCGCGGTTACCTGGACATGGTCAACGCGCAGGGCGGCGTCAATGGCAACCGGTTGGTGCTCGTGACCAGGGACGACCATTACGATCCCGCCAAGACGGCGGGCCTGGTCGAGGAGTCGATCACGTCGGACAAGGCCGTGGCGCTGGTCAACAGTGCTGGCACCGCACAGACGATAGGCGTGATCAAGTCACGGGTGCTGAACCGGCACAAGGTGCCGCTTGTCGGTGTGTTCAGCGGCTCGGAAGCGATCCGCGGCGCGGGGGCCGAAGAAATCTTCCACACGCGTGCAACCTACCGCGAGGAGGTGATGAAAATCGCGCGGGTGGCTTCCACGCTGGGCATGAAGAGGGTGGCGATTCTCTACCAGGAGGACGCATTCGGGCAGGGAATCTTGCAGAGCGTGGCTGCGGCGGAAAAAGAACTCGGCCTGCAGGTCATCCTGAAAGCGGGATACAAGCCGGGGGCCAGGGATTTTGCGGTGCAGGCGAGTGCCATCCGCGGCGCGCATCCGCAGACAATCTTCCTGCTCGGCGTGCCCGACTCCGCAGCGCAGTTCATGAAATCCTGGGATGCACCGCCGGGCGCGGCGCAGATTTTCGCACTGTCCTTCGTCACGCCCAAGCTGCTGACGGACGCTGCCGGCGAGTCCAGGGTACGAGGCGTCGGGATTTCGCAGGTAGTGCCCAACCCGAATTCGACGGCGATTCCCTTGGTCAAGGAATTCCAGGACTTTGCACAAAGCCGTTTCGGCCTGGGCGTTGCGCTCAATCCGGTCGCGCTGGAAGGCTTCCTGAATATCCGCCTCGTCGTGGAAGCGATCCGGCTGGCCGGCCCGGCGCCGACAAGCGAGAAGGTGATGCGCAGCCTTGCCTCGATGCAGAATTACCGTCTCGGCGGCTTCCCGCTCGACTTTTCCAGCCAGAAGCGCAACGGGTCGAGCTATCTGGACATCGCGGTCGTCGGGCGCAACGGCAAGCTGTTGTACTAACGCGAAAGCTGCAGCCGGGCTGTCTCACGATTGCGGCCGCTTTCGCTCATGTCGAAGACTGCCGCTCCGGTTTGCGTTCTGTACCGCCCGCCGTTGTGGATGCGCGGCGGATTTTGCCTTATATTCGTCTCAATAACGAAACAGGCGCTATCAATCGACGAATGGCGTCGCGACAGAGCAATACGACGCAAATGGGGAACACCGCCCCCGGCGTCGATTGCCCGATTGAGGCGAGAGAGACAATTGATGACGGGACGGACGATTTCTTCCGCTTGGGTGAAGGGGATACAGGCGACCCTCGTTCGCGCCGGACTCGACCCCGACGTCATCTTCAAGGAAGCCGGCCTGAATCTGGATGAGGCGGGCGGCCAGGACGCACGCTTCGCGCCCGAGAAAATCAGCCTGGTCTGGGAAATCGCTGTCCGACGCTCCGGCAATCCCGCCCTCGGACTGGGTGTGCCGGAGGAGGCAACGCCGATCGGATTCGATGCGGTGGCGTACGTCATGATGTCGTGTCCAAACCTGCTTGCCGCCCTGGAGCGGCTGATCCGGTACACGCGCATCATCAGCAGCGCTGCGGACCTGGCGCTGGTGAAGGAAAACGGCGGCCATGCCATCCAAGTGGGGCTGGCCGCCGGAGACCGTCCTGTTCCCCGCCAGCGGGTCGAGTTCGTACTGGTCATGCTCCTTAACTTCAGCCGAAGGATCACGGGCCGGCGGCTGCGCCCGCTGCAGGTCGACCTCGCCAATCCGGCCCCGGGCGAGGTGGGGCCTTACCAGGATGCGTTCGACTGCCCGATCCGTTTCGACGCGCCAGTGCATCGTATGGTGTTTTCCGATGCCGACCTGGGCGCGCCGCTTCCCACCTCCAATGCGGCGCTGGCCGAACTGCATGACCGCCACGCGGTGGAGTGTCTCAACCGGCTCGCCGAGGGCAAGGTGTCGTACCAGACCCGCGAACTGATCATCCGCCTCCTGCCGGACGGCGACCCTTCGCGGGCCGAGATCGCCCGGACGCTTTGCATGAGCGAGCGTACGCTGCAGCGCCGACTACAGGACGAAGGCACTTCGTTCCATGACCTGCTCGACGGGACGCGCAAGGAGCTGGCGCAGCAATACCTGCGCCAGCCGGACCTGACGCTGGCACAGGTTGCCTATCTGCTCGGCTTCGGCGACCAGAGTACCTTTTCCCGGGCATGCAAGCGCTGGTTCGACCAGTGGGCGGGCGAGTACCGGGATGCACTGGTTGCGGGCCCAAAGAGCACTACGGCTGCCCCGGCACCGGCATCGACTCCTGCAAGGCACGACATCCTTGTCACGAAACTGAGCGGACCGGGTACCTCGTCCGACCTGGTGCCCCGGCCACGCCTGGCGCCGCAGTTCGACCGCCAGCCATTCAATGGCCTTACCCTGGTCTGTGCGCCGGCCGGATATGGCAAGACCACACTGGTGTCGGCTTGGGGCGCGGCCAGCCCTGTACCGGTGGCATGGCTGTCGGTGGACAACGGCGACAACGACCCGGTGCGTTTCCTCGCGCATATGGTCGCGGCGGTACAGACCAGGTGCGATGGATTCGGCGGTGACCTCGGAGCCCTTCTCGGGTCACCGAACCCGCCACCAGTCACGCTTGCAATGACGCGCCTCGTCAATGCGCTGGCCGCCTTGCCGCGCAAGATGATATTGGTCCTCGACGACTACCACGCCGTCACCGAGACGGCGGTGCACGACGCCATGCAGTTCCTGATCAACCATCAGCCGGACAACTTGCATGTCGTGATCGCAAGCAGGGAAGAGCCGCCGTTTTCCACTGCGCGGCTGCTCAGCCACGGCCGCCTGCTGCGCTTCATGGAGCGTGACCTGTCGTTTACCTCGGAGGAGGCAGAGCAGTTTTTCAACCAAACGATGCAGCTTGAACTCTCCGGGCCGCAGATCAAGGCTTTGATCGGACGCACGGAAGGCTGGGCGGCAGGATTGCGCATGGCGGCGCTGTCGATGGCACATGGGCAGGACCGCGGCAGGTTTATCTCCAATTTCTCCGGCCAGGATCGCAACGTGATCGATTTCCTGGTGGATGAGGTGCTGACGAACCAGTCCGTAGCAACGCAGTCCTTTCTGATGCACACCGCGATCCTCGAGCGTTTTAACGCCGAGCTTTGCGACGTGATCACAGGACGTTCCGACAGCAGGGCTGTGCTCGATGAGCTGGAGCGCAACCATCTCTTCCTCGTATCCCTTGAGCCGACACACAGCTGGTATCGCTACCACCACCTGTTTGCCGACCTGTTGCGCAGCCGTCTGGATCGGATGGATAGCGGACAGGCGAAAGTTCTCCATCGCCGCGCTGCCGCGTGGTACATCGAGCGCCGGCATCCATCCGACGCATTCCACCACGCCCGGCTTGCCGGCGATGCCCAACTGTTCGCAGGAATCATCGACCGCTTCGCGATGGATCTTCTGTCTCGCGGCAGCGTGAAAACCGTGCGTGATTGGATGCGATACCTGCAGCCGGATGCGCTGCTGCATTACCCGCGCATTGCGCTGCTGGTGGCGTTCAATACCTATTTCCAGGCCAAGCCGGACGTGCAACTTGCCGAGCGATGCCTGGCCGAGGTTGAAAAGGCGCTGGCCGGGATGCCGGAGTCGGCCGAGGATTACCTGGATTTACAGGGCAAGGCCGCAGTCGTCCGCGGCTACCAGGCGCGGTATTCCGGTCGGGTCGAGCTCGCGCTGGCATGCTTTACCAAGGCCAGCGAGGTGCTTCAAAGGAACGACATGTTCCATGTCACCGCCATGATCAATCTCGCGATCCTGCATTTTTCGACAGGCAGGATGGACGAGGCGGCCGCCATTTCCGGCAGGTACGCTGCCGTACGCGACGACCAGCCGAATCTGTGGATCGCAGCAACCGGCTTCTTCGGGCTCGCACGATTCGATTTCATGCGCGGCAGGCTTGCGGCATCCCATGCCGCTTGCATGAAAGGCGTGGGCAACTTTGCCGAAAAAGGCCTGCAGGACCTGCCGGTGTGCTCCATGCTGCATCTGCAGATGGCGGAGATCGCCTGGCGGCAGAATGATCTCGATGAAGCGACCATGCAGGCCACGCGCGCGTCGATGTTGGCGGCGGCCGGGGGCATGGAACTTTTCCGCGCATGCAGCGAGGTGCTGCTCGCGAGGATAAGGCTGGCGCGTGGCGGCAGCGAAGGCCTGGACGCGGTCTATGAGCGCAACCTGCTGGAATTCTGGGCGCTCGTCTATCCGGTCATCCCGCCACTGTCCGGCTGGTTGTCCGAGCTCTGGCTGATGCAGGGGAGAATCCGGGACCTGGACGAGTGGTTCGCGCAGCGCGGCATCAACGCGCAGACGCCGTGGCCCGGTCTGGAAACGGAGCATCTTGTCCTGGCGCGCATTCTCCTGCAAAAGCACAGGACCGCCGAGGCTTTCGATCTGTTGAACCGTCTTTTCGTCCAGGCCGAAAAGGAGCATCGGATCACATCGATGATCGACATCATGGTCCAGCAGGTATTGGTGCGGCAGGCCGAAGACAAGCTCAAGCCTGCAACGGCCGTGCTTTGCCAGGCGCTTGACCTGGCCCGCCAAGGCGGTGCCTTGCGTCCTTTCATCGATGCCGGGACCGGCATGCGTGCGTTGCTGGCAAAGGCGGAGGTGCCGGACGAATTGCGCCGCTTCGCGGATCGGATACTGGCGGCCTGCGAAGGCGATGCCGGTGTGGAAGCACGGGCCGAGCCTGCCGCGGCGGTGCTCAGCAACAAGGAAGAACGAATTGCCCGCCTGCTGGTTGCCGGGCTGTCCAACGATGAAATCGCCGAGCGGCTGTTCGTGTCGCCCAACACCGTCAAGTTCCACGTCAAAGCCCTGTACCGCAAGCTGGGCGTCAACAAGCGGTTCGACGCGATCCGCAAGCTCATCAATCAGTAAACCGCGCGTACGCGGTACAGTCCAGCCGGTCCCATCTCAAAACTACCCGTTCAATTACCCGAAGTGGTGATGCGGGCGTGACTTGCCTTGCACATACTGGCCATACATTGACTCGACGAGCCGTCCGGAAGCAAGACATTCAATTCTTTCAATAGCGTCTTGGCGCCTTGCGGGAGCTGCGCTCAAATCAATTATTCAGGGAGACCGGCATGAAGAAGATTTTCATTGGAATGCTGATGGTTCTGTGTTCTTTCGGCCTGCAGGCGGCAGCTGGCGCGGCCGAGCGGGGTAACGCCGAGGACGCGGTGGCATTGGTCAAGCAGGCGATCGCTTATATCAAGGCCAACGGCCGCGACAAGGCTTTTGCGGAGTTCAGCAGCCCCAGCGGCAAGTTCCGCGACCGCGACATGTACATCATGGTGTACGACTTGCAGGGCAACAACAAGGCGCACGGGGCCAATCCGCGCCTGGTCGGCAAAAACCTCTCCGGTATCAAGGACGCGGACGGCAAGGCACTCTTCAATGCCTTCCTCGATAGCGTCAACAGCCCCAAGGGCGGCGGGTGGGTGGATTACAAGTGGCCCAATCCCGTTACAGGCGCCATCGAACCGAAGACGACCTACGTCGAGAAGTTCGAGGACATCATGCTGGGATGCGGTATATACAAGTAAAGGAAATCGAGCAAGAAATTGCGCCTCGACGTCGGCCGCCAGGGTTCAAAGCCGGGCGGCTTTTTTATGCGCCACGACGGGCTTGTGCTGCGGCGCATCCAAAGACTACCCGTTCAATTACCCGGAGAAGAGTTTGATCGGCGCTTGAACCGGCGCACACTTGATTCATGGAATTGCCGAAGAGCAATGAAGGCCTTGATGGTTGAATCAATTCACGGAGGAGTACATGAGACACTATCTGCAAGATATGCGATCGGCCGTACGCCGATCGCTCGGCGCCGTCATCGCGACCGGGTTGATGCTGGTATCCGGGACTGCGCTCGCGGCCTACAACCAGAGCCTTACACAGACGATCGATGCCGGGACGCTCGCCGGCAAGGCCGATTCCAACAATACGCAGGCTTTCCTTGGAGTCCCCTTTGCCAAACCACCTGTAGGCAGCCTGCGCTGGCGCGCGCCGCAGCCGCCGCAGGCTTGGGCCGGCACGCGCCAGGCCACCTCGTTCGCCAGCATGTGCGCGCAGGTCGGCAGCTTCTTCGGCGAACCTGATCCCGCCACATTCGGCCAGCCGGTCGGCAGCGAGGACTGCCTTTACCTGAACGTATGGCGTCCCAACTCCAGTGCCGACAACCTGCCGGTGTTCTTCTGGATCCACGGCGGCAGCAATCTCAAAGGCTCCGCGCGAGAACCGCTCTATAACGGCGCTTATCTTGCCAACAAGGCGAACATGGTGGTCGTGACCGTGCAATACCGCCTCGGCATGCTCGGCTGGCTCAACCACAGCGCGATGAAGACCGGCGATCCGAAGGACGACTCGGGCAACTACGCGACGCTGGACCTGGTGCGTGCGCTCGACTGGGTGCAGACGAACATTCGCAGCTTCGGCGGCAATCCGGGCCAGGTGACGATTGCCGGACAGTCGGCCGGCTGCATCAACACTTGGGGCCTGATCCAGTCGCCGCTGGCGGCCAGCAAGTTCCACCGCGCGATGTGCCTGTCGGGACTTCCCAACGGCTATCCGCCTGCGGTCGGCCAGGTCGCCGCGGATTCGCTGATCGACAACCTTCTGGTCGATGCCGGCCGCGCTTCGAACACGACTGTGGCCGCGGCGGTACGCCTTACGATGAGCAATGCCGAGATAGCCGCGCTGCTGCGTAGCGCCACGGCGGCGCAGGTGATGAAGTACACGCCTAATCCGGTGGTGCCCGGCCACTTCACGGACGGCACGGTGATCCGTTCGGGCGGGCTGGTCAGCCTCGTCGCGGGCAATTACAACAAGGTGCCGATGATCATCGGTACGACCAAGGATGAAGGCTCGTATTTCGCCTACTCCTTCGGCATGGGCAAGCCGACGCCGCAAGAGTACTGGCAACTGGCCAATTACGCGCCGCCCGGATCGGTCACGGTCAACGACTTGATCAAGGCTGAATACCAGGGCATCTATACGCCGACCCATCAGGCGATCACTCATGCTCTGGATAACGTGATCGACAACTTCATCCGGCTCTTGCGCCTGCAGCAGGGCGACATCTATCGCTACAACTTCAACTGGAGGGAAACGCCGGCACCGTGGAAGGACGTATTCGGGGCATTCCATGGCCTTGATCTCGCACCGCTGTTCGGCAATTTCGTGACCAACGAAGCGAACTTCATGCGATTCGCCTGGAACTCCGCCAATACCAGCAGCCGCCAGGTGCTGTCGAACAAGATGATCGGGTATGTGTCCAGCTTTGTGCGATATGGAACACCCAGCCGCCTGTTTGACGGTCAGATGCCGTGGGACCAGTGGACCAACTTCACCTGCTGCAACAAGCGGATGATCTTCGACAATTTTTCCTACATGTCTTCGGACGACTATTTCTTCTTCTGGACGCGTTATGCATTGCTGAACGACGAGCAGAAGGGGTATGTGTGGAAGTACCTGGACTTCAACACGCTTCCATCCAGTGTCGATCCGTTCCGTGATGGAGCGCATTGAGCGGCAAGAGGCCGGGCCGGCAGGATGCATATCCTGCCGGCTGCGTGATGGTGTCAACAGGGAAAGGATTTTCATGAACGCAGCCTCGAAAACTTTTCTGGCGTTGGCAGTCTTTGCGTCAGGCGGGATTGGCGCCTATGTGGCCCGCCACGGTGGGGATTCGCTGCAGCTCGACGCCATGCAGGACGACCGTGCATCGGCGGGAGATGCAGTGACGGCAAGTACCCGCGCGCAGATGCCAAACCGGGAACGGGAGCCGGAGGAGGGCATTGCCTCGGCCGGCGAGCGGATTTTCAGCACGAACGCCGTGGGGGAACTGGTCGTCGATCGCGATACGCCATTCAAATTGGATGCCTTGCTTGCGCAGTTCCCCGCCGATCCCTCACCAGAGGACCTGCGGCGCATCGCGGAAGCCGCAAAGGCGGAGCTGCAGGCGCCCGCGTCGGCAGATGCCGTGCGCGTGCTGCATGCTTATATCGCCTACAAGAAGGACGAAACTGCGTTGCTGTCGCAGATGCGCGGCGAGGGGCTCACAGCCGCATCCGAGCTGCTCGATCGTGTCGGCGCGCTGCGGCGCCAGCACTTTTCGCCGCAGCGCGCCGACGCAATGTTCGGCCTGCAGGAAGCAGAGGCTCGTTTTGGCATCGAGATCGTCCGCATCGAAAACGATTCGTCGCAGGTCATGGAAGAAAAATTGCGACGCGTCGCCGCATTGCAGGCGGCCGCGCCACCCGGCATGTTCAACCAACATGCCGATCCGGGCATGCCGCTCGCCTCCCGCGCGGAACAGGGCCCTGTTTCGGAGACGCTGCCCGCCGGCATGTTCCGCCTTCCATTCTGATCCATCATCCTTCCGTCGCTTTGTCCCGAAGCGCCATCAGTTTGGCCGCTTCGGGCACAGACATAGGCAGGCCACGGCCCTGGAGGGTGTTATGAACTAGGGAAGGGGGGCAGATCAACTGGAACTTCTTCAAGAGCTACCGGCGTTAAGGGAGGGAACCGGAGCTGTCGCAGGTCCGGCAATCGCGCGGGTCTGCCGTGGCAGGGAATCCGAAAGGGAATGGTGCCGGCTGCAGGACTCGAACCCACCACCTGATGATTACAAATCAACTGCTCTACCAGATGAGCTAAGCCGGCACTCGGGTACCCATCATAGCGAAAGGGGCAGGGCCCGCCTTGAGCAATGCCAACTTACGCAACTGCAGCGGAGTCGGTCAGCCGTCCGCGATACAAGGCCGCGATCAGGTCTGACTGCGTGATCATCCCCGCCAGCCTGCGCTCGCGGTCCAGCACCGGCACGTGGTGCAGGCCCATGTCAGAGAGCACGGGCACCAGTTCGACGATGTGCATGTCGTCGCGCACCGTGCGCACGTTGCGTGTCATGATCTGCCCGACCACCTCCGCCTTTTCCGAATGCAGGCCCGGTGTGCGGCGGAGGAAATGGCGCAGCTTCGCGTCGAATCCTTCATAGACTTCGAGGTTGGCGTTCTTCATGAAATCGACGAAGGTCACGATGCCGATCACGCGCCGCGCGCGGTCAATCACCGGCAATGCCTTGACCTTGTGCTTGCGCAGCAGCGACCAGGCCTCTTCCAGTTCGGTGGCGAAGTCGACGGCCACCACATCTCGCGACATGATGTCGGCGCAGGTAATTTCTTCGTAACGGCGCCGGTAGGCCTGCATTTCGGCCTGCTTGAACAGCGCGGCGAGGTCGTCAGGGTCGACGTCAAGCACTTCGTTGTACCGCGACAGCACGGCTTCGACGTCTTGCGACGTGAAGCCCAGCCGTTCGCTGGGCGGCACATCTGCTGTCTTGTGCTTGTTGGCCGGCTCTACATGATGCAGGTGCGGATAACGGTGGCGCGTGGCGTTGTTGAATGCCAGGGCGACCGCCAGCAGGAGCAGGGAATTGATCGCAACCGGCGAGAACGCGAATCCGAAGCCGGCTGCCTGGATTGCCGGGCCGCCGAGCACGGCCGTGAGGGCAATGGCGCCGCCCGGCGGGTGCAGGCAGCGCAGGGCGAACATCGCGCCGATGGCACTGGCGACTGCCACGGCGGCGGCCAGTGCCGGGTCACCGATCCAGCGTGCGCAAGCCACGCCGACCAGCGCCGATACGACATTGCCGCCGAGTACCGACCATGGCTGCGCCAAGGGACTGGAGGGCAGCGCGAAAGTGAGGACGGCGGACGCGCCCAGCGGACCGATCAGCATAGGCAGGCCGGCGTCGGGGCCGAGGATCAGGCGGCTGACGATTCCAGTCAGGAAGACTCCGATGAGTGTGCCGCAGCAGGCGCGGATTCGCTCTTTGCCGCTGACGGCCATGGGACGCGGCAGGAAATCGCGGAAAACTTGGAAAACCTTGGTCACTCGGCGCTCTCTGTGTAATTTGGGCCAAAGGAGCGGAGTTTACATGAAGTGCACCTTTTTGGTGCGTTCGGTTCTGAAAAGTAACAGCCCGAAATGTGGGGCGCCGATAGTTAAGGGCATTAGCCCTTCAGGTAGCGTTTCACCCCGTTCTTCTTGAGGACGTCGCCCCAGGAATCGATGTGGTAGATCTCGCCGACCTTGTGCAGCACGACGCCGAATTCCTCACGCAGCCTTTGCACTTCGCCGTCGATGGAATCCTTGTCGTGCCCGGTCAGGTCCGCGATCGCGGATACGGTGGGCCGTTCGAGCAGGTCGATTGCGCAGAGCAGCACGAACAACCTGCGTGCATCATGGTCGGGATACTGCGGTACGCCAAAATGGTTTCTCGGAAAGTTCATTGCGAGCCTCCTCTTTCGGAACCGAAGACAACGCCAGGATGTTGTTCTTGCGTCGCGGCCAGGATGCAGCGGCCGCCAGATCGATTGTATGCGCGAATGGATAGGCGGTGTTATCGATCAGATCGACGCCCGGACGGCCGGTATATCGTGGAGTCTAGAGCGGTTTTCCCCCGAATGTATGGGGCGCGCAGCCCCGAGGGTTCTTGCCAGACGGGCGCCCCGCGGCACCGCAAGCTGCTTGCAGGGGCCCGCCGAGGGTACTCGTACTGCGGCGCGTCTTGCGGCGCCACGGATGCATCCCGTCTGGCAAGAACGCGCCCCATACATTCGGGGGAAAACCGCTCTAGCTATCGCGCGCGGCGATGAAAATTTGCGCACGCGCCTGGTAAAAATTTCAGATGGAATAGATTTTCACCCTTACTTGCATGGTGGGCAATCCGTCTTATTGCAGGCATGTTTTTCGCTGCTTCGAAAACAGAAAGGAGCGTGTCCATGAAATTCCAGCTCAAGAAGATTTCGGAACAGGTCATCGTGATCACGGGGGCCACCAGCGGAATCGGCCTGACCACCGCGCGCAAGGCCGCGGAACGCGGCGCAAAGCTGGTCCTGGTGGCACGCAACGAGGACGCGCTCAGGCAGCTGACTTTCGAACTGGCAAAGCGGGGCTGTGAGGCGATCCACGTCGTGGCGGACGTCGGTATCGAGGAAGATGTGCGCAAGGTGGCGCAGGCTGCCATCGATCGCTTCGGCGATTTCGATACCTGGGTCAATAATGCCGGCGTGTCGATCTTCGGCAGGTATGAAGATATTTCCATGGAAGACCAGCGGCGCCTGTTCCTGACCAACTTCTGGGGCGTGGTCCATGGCTCGCTCATCGCCGCCAAACATCTGAAGGAGCGGGGCGGGACCATCGTCAACCTCGGCAGCGAAGTGTCCGACCATGCGCTTCCGCTGCAGGGCATGTACGCGGCTTCAAAGCATGCGGTGAAGGGATTTACCGATTCCCTGCGCATGGAACTCGAGGCGGAAGGCGCGCCGGTTGCGGTCACCCTGATCAAGCCCGCGGCAGTCGACACCATGTTCGTCGAGCATGCAAAGAATTACATGGACGTCGAGCCGCGCCTGCCGCCGCCGATCTACGCACCGGATGTCGCGGCCGACGCGATCCTGCATGCCGCGGAGCACTTCAAGCGCGACATTTTCGTGGGCGGCACGGCAAAGATGGCATCGTCCACCGCGCATTACGTCCCACGCGCGATGGACAGCTATGCGCGGCGCTTTCTATTCCGGTTGCAGCGGTCCGGCATGGCGGCCAAGGACCGCAGCCTGAACAGCCTGCACCATCCGGGAACGGACCTGCAGGAACGCCAGGGCATGGCTGGGCCGGTGTTCGAGTCGAGCTTGTACACCAGGGTAACGATGCATCCGCGCATTACCACTGCGTTCTTTGTCGGGATCGCCGGGGTCGGATTCGCATTGGCGGCGTGGTGGCGGCGCCGGGCACAGCCGCCGCGCCTGCGAACCGGCTAGAACCAAGCGGCCGCCGCAAGAGCGGCATCCATTCATACGTCATTCAGAGAGAAGCGCCATGCCAAACCTGACTGAAGGGCAACTTGCCGAACTTAAACATATGCTGGACGATCGCTCCAAGGAGCTGCGCGCCGAGTTGCAGCGGGAAGTCAATGAGCAGGACGGCTATCTCGATGTCGCAACGGAAGCGCCGGACCCCGGGGACTCGTCTTTCGCCAACCTCGCCGTCGACCTCGGCAATGCCGCGATCACGCGCGATGTCACCGAATTGCGTGCGATCGAGGCGGCGCGCATACGGATGGACAACGGCACCTACGGCGATTGTGTCAGATGCGAATCGGAAATTCCCTATGAGCGCTTGAAGGTGCAGCCGACGGCCGAGCGCTGCGCGCCCTGCCAGGAGGCCTACGAGAAAACCCATGCGGAAGGAAGCCGGGGCGCGACGATGTAGTTGCCGGCGTGGCGACCTTGTTTCCTTGCGTGTTCATGTTCATGCGGCGAGGCGATGCCGCAGGGCATTGATTGTCCGTTTCGAGTAGTTCCCGCATATGAGAATTGTTACCGTACAATCGTAGAATAATTCACGGTAAAGGAGGACGGGAAAATGGACGCCGCATTACGCGACACGCTCAAGCAAATGCCCAAGGCAGAACTGCACATGCATATCGAAGGCTCTCTCGAGCCGGAGCTGATTTTCAAGCTGGCTGAGCGCAACCAGGTCAAGCTCAATTACGCCTCGGTAGAAGACCTGCGCCGCGCCTATGCATTTACCGACCTGCAGTCGTTTCTCGATATCTATTACGCAGGCGCGAGCGTATTGCTGAAAGAGCAGGATTTCTACGACATGACCTGGGCTTATCTGCAGCATGCACGCGCCGACAATGTCCGTCATGCCGAGATCTTTTTCGATCCGCAGACGCATACCGACCGCGGCGTGTCCTTCGGTACCGCCATCACCGGCATCCATCGCGCGCTCAAGGATGCGGAAGCCGAGTGGGGCATGAGCTCGGCACTGATCATGTGCTTCCTGCGCCACCTGTCCGAGGAAGCAGCGTTCGAGATTCTCGAGCAGTCGATGCCGTACCGGGACAAGTTCATCGGCGTGGGGCTGGATTCGTCGGAACGCGGCCATCCGCCGGAAAAGTTCGCGCGGGTGTTCGCACGCTGCAAGGACCTGGGCCTGCGCCTGGTCGCCCACGCCGGCGAGGAAGGCCCGCCGGAGTACATCCGCACCGCGCTCGACCTGTTGAAGGTGGAGCGCATCGACCATGGCGTGCGCTGCCTGGAAGACGCGGCGCTCACCCAGCGGCTGGCGCGCGACAAGGTGCCGCTGACGGTATGCCCCCTGTCCAACATCAAGCTGCGTGTATTCGACAAGGCGGCGGACCATAACATGGTGAGCCTGCTGGACGCGGGCCTGGTCGTCACGGTCAACTCTGACGACCCGGCCTATTTCGGCGGCTATGTGAACGAAAATTTCCTGCAGATGTTCGAGGCGCTGCCGCTGGAAAAACACCACGCGTACCAGCTCGCGCGTAACAGTTTTTCGGCGTCCTTCCTCGAAGCTCAGGCGAAGCAGAAGTTCCTGGATGAAGTGGACGCATTCTTCGAGCAGTAAAATCAGAAACTGCAGTAACAAAATCAGTATCACGACGTCTTCCCCGGAGAGGGTTCGATGAAAGATGCTGCGTTGCCCGTTGTGTTGATTGTGCTGGGCCTTGCCTGGCTGCTCAACAGCCTCGACTGGCTGCCGGAGATCCACTGGCTGTGGATCCTCGGGCTGGCCGGGGCTGGCATCGCCATCCTTGCCATCGATGGCATCACCAAATCGTCCGTGGTGGCGGGACCGCTGCTGATCCTTGCGGGCGTCCTGTCCTTCTTCCGCCAATATTACGGGCTGGGGTGGCGCTTCATCGTTCCCATCATGCTCATCGCGGCCGGCACCTTCATGCTCGTGGCCCGTTCGCCGGCCATCCCGGAATCGCGCACCTTGAGCCGCCACTTCCATGACAGGGGGCCGCATGGGTGACATGCTCTCTGCCGCGGCACTGGCCGGCGGCCTGTCCTGGGCCAGCGGCATCCGGCTGTACATGACGCTGTTCATTGCAGGCTGGTTCGGCCGGGCAGGGTGGATAGACCTGCCGCCCGCGCTGGAAGTGCTGGAATCACCTTGGGTGATGGCCCTGACCGGTGCGCTATTGCTGGTGGAGTTCCTTGCCGACAAGGTGCCGGGCATCGATTCGGCATGGGATGCGATACAAACCTTCATCCGGGTGCCGGCGGGCGCGGTGCTTGGCGCCGCCGCGCTGGGGGAGATGGGGGCGGAATGGACCGCGATCGCGGCCCTTCTCGGCGGAACCTTCGCGGCCGGTGCGCATGTAACCAAGGCCGGAAGCCGCGCGCTGATCAATACTTCACCCGAGCCGTTCAGCAACTGGGCGGCTTCTTTCACTGAGGACATGGCAGTGCTTGGCGGATTGTGGATGGCTTTCTTCCACCCGCTGATGCTGCTTGCTTTCCTCGTCGTATTTTTCTTCGTTGCATTGTGGCTGTTGCCGAAACTTTGGCGCGGCCTCCGATGGCTTTTCAGAAAGTTGAGTACCTGATGCTGAAACAGGCATTACTGATGACCCGCCGCGACTGGCGCGCGGGCGAACTCCGTTTCCTGCTGGTCGCGCTGATCGTGGCAGTGGCCTCGCTGTCTTCCGTTGGCTTCTTCGTCGACCGGATGCGTGCCGGGCTGAACCGAGATGCACACCAGTTGCTTGGCGCCGACCTCGTCATCAACGCCGACCAACCTATTCACCAGGCGTGGCGAGAAGAGGCGCTGAGACGGGGCCTGGTGCTTGCCGAAACGGTCACTTTCCCCAGCATGGCGCTGGCAGGCGAGGGCGACCGGACGCAATCGCAGCTGGCCTCGGTCAAGGCCGTCTCGCCCGGTTATCCGCTGCGCGGCGCACTGAGTATCGCGGATGAGCCCGATGCGACTGATGCGGAAACGCGCGACGTTCCTGCAGCCGATACCGTCTGGGTAGATGCCGGCATGTTGCAGGCGCTCGATGTGAAGATGGGCGATTCCCTGCGACTGGGCGACAAGAGCTTCCGTATTGCGAAGGTCATCGCCCTCGAACCCGACCGCGGGGCCGGTTTCATGAACTTCGCGCCCCGGGTGATGCTCCCGCTGGCGGACTTGCCTGCGACCAACCTGATCCAGTTCGGCTCGCGTGTCGTCTATCGTCTCCAGGTTGCTGGCGATCCCGCGCGGATCGCTGCCTACCAGCGCTGGGTGCAGGGCAGGATAGAAAGCGATTACGTCAAGGGTGTGCGCCTGGAGTCGCTGGAATCCGGCCGTCCCGAGATGCGGGCGACGCTGGACAGGGCGGAACAGTTCCTCTCGCTCGTCGGCCTGCTGTCGGCGATGCTGGCAGCGATTGCGGTCGCAATGGCGGCGCGGCGTTTCATGCTGCGCCACATCGATGCCTGCGCGATGCTGCGATGCCTCGGTCTGACGCAGAACCAGGTGACTGCAATGTACCTGATCGAATTCCTCGCGGTGGGCCTCGCCGGCAGCCTGCTTGGCGCCGCCGTCGGCTTCGCGGCGCACTTCGTCCTGCTCGAATGGCTCGGCAGCCTGGTGACCAACAAACTGCCTGCTGCAAGCTTCCTGCCGGCAGTGCAGGGCGTGGCAACCGGTTTGCTGTTGCTGGTCGGTTTTGCCATTCCGCCCATCCTGCAGTTGCGCAATGTTCCGCACAACCGCGTCATCCGCCGCGAGCAGGACGCGCCGCAACCGGTCACGCTGGCGACCTATGCGCTCGGGCTGACGGCCTTTCTCGGCTTGCTGCTCTGGCAATCCGGCAATCCGAAGCTCGGCTTGCTGACTGCTGCCGGTTTCCTCGGAGGCTTTGCGGTGTTCGCGCTTGTCGGCTGGCTCAGTTTGAAGTCGCTGCGTTACCTTCGCCCCGCGCTCAATCGGCCGAGCTGGCGCTTTGCCGTCACTGCGCTGCAGCGACGTACTGGAGCGACCGTGGTGCAGGTTGTCGCATTGTCGCTAGGCTTGATGGCTTTGCTGTTGCTGACGGTGATTCGCGGCGACCTGATCGATGCCTGGCGCAACTCCACGCCGCCGGACGCGCCGAACCGCTTTGTGATCAACATCCAGCCGGATCAAAAGCCGGAGATCGAAAAGCGGATCGCCGCCAACGGCAACGGCCGCACTGCGCTGTACCCCATGATCCGCGGGCGCTTGGTCCAGGTGAACGACAGGGCCGTTACGGTGGACAGCTATGCCGACGACCGCGCACGCCGGCTCGTCGACCGCGAATTCAACCTGTCCACGATGCATGATGTTCCCGATCAGAATCATGTGGTTGCCGGGCGATGGTTCGACGACAGCAAACCGGAAGCCTCGGTGGAGGAAGGTCTTGCCAAGACGCTCGGCCTCAAGCTGGGTGACCGCTTGCAGTTCGATATCGCCGGACAGCGGGTCGAGGCGCCCATCACCAGCCTGCGCAAGCTCGAGTGGGGATCGATGCGTGTCAATTTCTTCGTGATCCTCAATCCGTCACTCATGAAAGACATGCCGCAGACCTGGATCACGGCATTCCATCTTCCTCCTGCGAGGTCGTCCTTCGTCAACGAACTCACGCGCGACTTCCCGAACCTCACCGTCGTCGATGTCGGCAGCATGATCCGGCAAGTGCAGGGCGTGCTCGACCAGGTGATTGCCGCGGTGGAATTCCTTTTCCTGTTCACGCTGGCATCGGGCGTTCTTGTGCTGTACGCAGCGCTGGTCGGATCGCAGGATGAACGCATACGCGAATCGGGATTGCTGCGCGCGCTCGGTGCAACACGCAAGCAGTTGTCACAATCGCAGTGGATCGAGTTTGCACTTGTCGGCGGCCTTGCCGGCATGCTCGCTGCCACTGGTGCTGCTGCTGTGGGATGGGCGCTGGCGAAGTTCGTATTCAGCTTCGAATGGACCTTCAGTCCGGTCGTGTGGCTGGCCGGATTATTCGTCGGATCGCTGTGCGCGTTCGTCGGCGGCTGGGTCGGGCTGCGCAATGTCCTCAGTCATCCGCCGCTGCAGACGCTGCGCGGAACATGATGCAGCAATTCTTCAGATCAATGCTTGCCGGACAACCCGCAATAGTTCCCGCACAATAATTTCCTCTCCTCCTCTATTGATGGAAGGGACTTAATTTCGATTAAGTTCCTTCCGTCCCCGGCGTGCTTTTTCGCAAGGCCCGCTGCTTTCCTTCCTTCTATCTTGGTTACTAGAGCGATTTCCCCCGAATGTATGGGGCGCGCAGCCCCGGGAACCAGTCGAATGCTAGGCGTGGCGACGCGTCGTAGCGGTGCTACGGCAAGGAGCCGCAACACCGCAGGCGGCCGGTTCCCGGGGCTGCCCGGAGGGTTCTTGCCAGAAGGGCGCATTGCGGCGTTGCGGCGCTTGCGCAGGCACCCAGCCT
>DASPMC010000083.1:0-65362 GCA_035627275.1 Noviherbaspirillum sp. | reverse complement strand
ACTAGCGCGGTGCAATTTCTCGACCCAGATTGGGGAGGCCCGGTGATTCCCTGGCTTGAGGCCGACTCGCCCTTTCCGGACGTTTCGCGGGCGCTGCGGGAAGAAGACGGTGCGCCGGGGCTGCTGGCCGCGGGCGGTGACCTTTCCCCCGCGCGATTGCTGGAGGCGTACAGGCGCGGCATCTTCCCCTGGTTTTCCGAGGGCCAGCCCATCCTGTGGTGGAGCACCGATCCGCGCATGGTGTTGTTTACTGAACGCTTCACCGTCTCGCACAGTCTGAAAAAAACGCTGAAGAAAGTGCAACGCAGCATGTCCACCGACGGCCGCTGGGAAGTACGCTTCGACTCTGCCTTCGAGGAAGTCATGCGTGCCTGTGCCGCGCCGCGCAAGGACGGTGCCGGGACCTGGATTTCGGAAGACATCATCCGCGGTTACGGTGGATTGCACCGCCAGGGCTATGCGCATTCGTCCGAGCTGTGGCTGGACGGCGAGCTGGTCGGCGGCGCGTACGGGGTGTGCATCGGCAGGATGTTCTACGGAGAGTCGATGTTCGCCCGGGTCGCGGACGCTTCCAAGGTGGCGCTCGCCTACCTGGTGCACTTTCTCAGGCGCCAGGGCGTGGAACTGATCGACTGCCAGCAGGAGACCGCGCACCTCGCGTCGCTGGGCGCCGTCCCCATTCCGCGCAGGGAATTCGTCGCCCATCTTCGGCGGGCGACGCAGCAGGCGCCCATCGAAACGTGGAAGCCGATCGACGTGTTTTGAGCGTTTCCGGAAAAACCCTTGCACGCACGAGGCGCTTACAGTGTAAATTACATGTATCGTAGTTCGGCCAGACGCACATGACGCATCCAAAAGAGCTGCCCTTTGCGACGCTGCAGTTTTACGCGACGGCGCCCTATCCCTGCAGTTACCTTGACGGTCACCAGGCGCGCTCGCAAGTCGCCACGCCGTCGAACCTGATCAATGCCGATGTCTACTCCGAACTGGTCAAGAACGGATTCCGGCGCAGCGGCATCTTCACCTACCGTCCGTACTGCGACGGCTGCAACGCCTGCGTCCCGGTGCGTGTGAAAGTCGAGGATTTCATCCCCAAGCGCAACCAGCGCCGCGCATGGAAGCGTCACGGCGACATGACGACCTGGGTGACGACCTTGTCCTTCGTGCCCGAACACTACGACCTCTACCTGCGCTACCAGGCGGCGCGCCATGCCGGCGGCGGCATGGACCAAGACAGCCGCGACCAGTACGCGCAGTTCCTGCTGCAGAGCAAGGTCAACACGCGCCTGGTGGAGTTCCGCGAACCGGATGGTACCCTGCGCATGGTCAGCATCATCGACGTGCTCAACGATGGACTGTCGTCGGTGTACACCTTCTACGATCCCGACGTGGAAGGCGCCTCGTATGGCACCTACAATGTGCTCTGGCAGATCGAACAGGCCAAGCGCCTGAACATGCCATACGTCTACCTCGGCTACTGGATCCGCGACAGCCGCAAGATGGCTTACAAGGTGAATTTCCAGCCGCTCGAAGCATTGCGGCAGGGCCGGTGGCAAACCTGGATGCCTGAAGGCTGATTGCCGGCTTAATTGCGGGCAATAGTAGAATAGCGCCTTTCCAACGCGCTGCCCGCTGGTGCCGCGCATCCAGTTTCCCGCTTGCCCATGTCCGACAAACTGCTCTACGCCCTCACCCGCCCCCTGCTGTTTACGCTCGATCCCGAGACCGCGCACAACCTCACCCTGCCCGCGCTGAGGAACGCAGCCGCCTGCGGGCTGACAGCCTTGATCAGCAAGCCGGCGCCGGATCCCCGCACCGTCATGGGCATCACCTTTCCCAACCCGGTCGGCCTGGCTGCTGGCCTGGACAAGGATGGCGCCTACATCGATGGCTTGGCGGCACTCGGTTTCGGCTTTATCGAAGTCGGCAC
Source organism: Noviherbaspirillum sp. (assembly GCA_035627275.1). Classification (GTDB taxonomy): domain Bacteria; phylum Pseudomonadota; class Gammaproteobacteria; order Burkholderiales; family Burkholderiaceae_D; genus Noviherbaspirillum. The sequence goes on along the minus strand of DASPMC010000083.1, from coordinate 63,432 downwards.
CGTAACTCCGCGTGCGCAGCCCGGCAACCCGAAACCGCGCATCTTCCGCCTGCCGCAAGCCAATGCCCTGATTAACCGCATGGGCTTCAACAACGGCGGCGTCGATGCCTTCGTCGCCAATGTGCAGGCATCCAAGTTTTACCAGGACAAGGCCGGCGTGCTCGGCCTCAACATCGGCAAGAACGCGGACACCCCGATCGAGCGCGCAGCGGATGATTACCTGCACTGCCTGGAGAAGGTGTATCCGTACGCCAGCTACGTCACCGTCAACATTTCCTCGCCGAACACCAAGAACCTGCGCCAGCTGCAGGGCGGCTCCGAACTCGATGCACTGCTGTCGCAACTCAAACAGGCGCAGCAACGCCTCGCCGACAAGCACAAACGCTATGTCCCGATCGCACTGAAGATCGCGCCCGACGTCGACGGCGAACAGGTGAAGTCGATCGCCGGCGCCCTGCTGCAGCACAAGATGGACGCAGTGATCGCGACCAACACCACCATCACGCGCGACGCGGTCAAGGGCCTGCCGCATGCGGAAGAAACCGGCGGCTTGTCCGGCGCACCGGTCTTCGAAATGTCGAACACCGTGATCCGCGCGCTGAAGGCGGAACTGGGTGATGCCCTGCCCATCATCGGTGTCGGCGGCATCCTCTCCGGAGAAAACGCGCAGGCAAAGATCGCCGCCGGTGCATCGCTGGTCCAGCTCTACAGCGGCCTGATCTATCGCGGCCCTGCCTTGGTGAAGGAATGCGCGGCGGCGCTGCGCAAATCGCGTTAAAGTTCTGTCATGTTCGGCGTAACGCCGATGACAGGACACCATGGAAAAAATCACCCTAGGCAACAGCGACCTCAAGGTTTCCAGGATCTGCCTCGGCACCATGACCTTCGGGGAACAGAACTCCGAAGCCGAGGCCCACAGCCAGCTCGACTACGCGCTCGAACGCGGCATCAATTTCGTCGACACGGCCGAGATGTATCCCGTGATGCCGCGTGCGGAAACGACGGGGCGGACCGAAAGCCACATCGGCTCCTGGCTGAAAAAATCAGGCAAGCGCAGTGAGATCATCCTCGCCACCAAGGCCGCCGGCCCATCGCGCGGCATTACCTGGATACGCAACGGCCAGAGCGATTTCGACGCTACCAATCTGCGCTCGGCCGTCGACAATAGCCTGAAACGCCTGCAAACCGACTACATCGACCTCTACCAGCTGCACTGGCCGAGCCGCAACGCACCGATCTTCGGCCAGACCGCCTTCGATCCGGGAAAGGAGCGCCCCTGCGCCGCGATCGAAGACACGCTCGCTGCGCTCGACGAGCTCGTCAAGTCCGGCAAGATCCGCCATGTCGGCGTGTCAAACGAAACACCGTGGGGCGTGTGCGAATTCATCAAGCAGGCCGAAACCCGGAGCCTGCCGCGCATCGTCTCGATCCAGAATGCATACAGCCTGGTCAATCGCAGCTTCGAGAACGGCCTCGACGAAGCATGCTATCGCGAGAATGTGAGCCTGCTCGCCTATAGCCCGCTCGCATTCGGCCAGCTGACCGCGAAGTACCTCGACAATCCGAAAGCCCACGGACGGCTGACCATCTTCCCGCCGAACTGGAGCCCGCGCTATCTGCGTCCGTCTACCACAGAAGCCACCAGGCGCTACGCTGCCCTCGCCCGCTCCAACGGCATGACGCCCTCGCAAATGGCGCTTGCATGGTGCTACTCACGCTGGTTCGTGGCATCAGCCATCATCGGCGCAACCACCATGGCACAACTGCAGGAGAACATCGATGCCTGGTCGGTCCGCCTCCCGGAACAAGTCATCGAAGGAATTAACACCATCCATCGTGAGATCACCAATCCGGCGCAGTAAGCCTCATCCAAAGAAAAAAGCCCGGCCCCATTTTCATGGGCCCGGGCTTTTGATTTAGCTGCCAGAACGCTTATTCGACTTCCAGCGTCTCCTCCGGTGCAGACGGCGGCGGTGCATCGTTCTCGGCAAAATCGAGCTTGATCTGCTCGTTCTCGTCGAGGTCCACCGTCACCTTGCCGCCGGAGACGAGGCGGCCGAACAGCAGTTCGTCTGCCAGCGCCTTGCGGATCATGTCCTGGATCAGGCGGGACATCGGACGCGCGCCCATGAGCGGGTCGAAGCCCTTCTTGCCGAGGTACTTGCGCAGGTTCTCGGTGAAGATGGCTTCCACCTTCTTCTCGTGGAGCTGCTCTTCCAGCTGCATGAGGAACTTGTCCACCACGCGCAGGATGATCTCCTCGTCGAGCGCCTTGAAGCTGATGATGCCATCGAGACGATTGCGGAACTCCGGCGTAAACATGCGCTTGATGTCCGCCATCTCGTCGCCCTATTCCTTCTTCTCGGTGAAGCCGATCGAACGCTTCTGCAGGCTTTCGGCACCCGCATTCGTGGTCATGATGATGATCACGTTGCGGAAGTCCGCCTTGCGGCCGTTGTTGTCGGTCAGCGTGCCGTGGTCCATCACCTGCAGCAGGATATTGAAGATATCCGGATGCGCCTTCTCGATCTCATCGAGCAGCAGCACCGCATGCGGCTTCTTGGTGATCGCCTCGGTCAGCAGGCCGCCCTGGTCGAAACCGACGTAGCCCGGAGGTGCGCCGATCAGACGGGACACCGCATGACGCTCCATGTACTCGGACATGTCGAAGCGGATCAGCTCGATGCCGAGGATAAAGGCCAGCTGCTTTGCCACCTCGGTCTTGCCGACGCCGGTCGGGCCGGAGAACAGGAAGGAGCCGATCGGCTTGTCCATCTTGCCGAGGCCGGCACGCGCCATCTTGATCGCGGAACCCAGCGCTTCGATCGCCGGATCCTGCCCGAACACAACATTCTTCAGGTCGCGCTCGATCGTCTGCAGCTTGGTGCGGTCGTCCTGGTTGACCGTCTGCGGAGGAATCCGCGCGATCTTCGAGATGATGTCCTCGATCTCGGACTTGCCGATGGTCTTCTTCTGCTTCGACTTCGGCAGGATGCGCTGCGCAGCGCCTGCTTCGTCGATCACGTCGATCGCCTTGTCAGGCAGGTGACGGTCGTTGATGAAGCGTGCGGACAGCTCCGCCGCGGAGGTCAGAGCAGAAGCAGAATACTTCACGCCATGATGCTCCTCGAAGCGCGACTTCAGGCCGCGCAGTATCTGCACGGTCTGCTCGACGGTCGGCTCGGTCACGTCGATCTTCTGGAAGCGACGGGACAACGCATGATCTTTCTCGAACACGCCGCGGAATTCCGTGTAGGTCGTTGCGCCGATGCACTTCAGCTGACCGCTGGACAGAGCAGGCTTGAGCAGGTTGGACGCATCCAGCGTGCCGCCCGAAGCGGAACCTGCACCAATGATTGTGTGAATTTCGTCGATGAACAGGATGCCGTGCGGGTTGTCGCGCAGCTGCTTGAGCACCGCTTTCAGGCGCTGCTCGAAATCGCCGCGATACTTGGTCCCGGCCAGCAGCGCGCCCATGTCGAGCGAGTACACGACTGCGTTCTGCAACACTTCCGGCACATCGCCCTGGGTCACACGCCATGCGAGACCTTCCGCGATTGCCGTCTTGCCAACACCGGCTTCGCCCACGAGGAGCGGGTTGTTCTTGCGGCGGCGGCACAGCGTCTGGATCACGCGCTCCACTTCGGATTCGCGGCCGATCAGCGGATCGATCTTGCCTTCGGCAGCCAGCTTGTTCAGATTCTGGGTGAACTGGTCGAGCGGGCTTTCCTTCTGCTGGCCTTCGGCCTGTGCATCCTCGGCGCCTTCCGGCGACTTCTGCGGGTCGGCCTGCTGGTCCTTGCGCACGCCGTGGGAAATGAAATTCACCACGTCGAGACGCGTCACACCTTGCTGGTGCAAGTAATACACGGCATGGGAATCTTTTTCACCGAAGATCGCCACCAGCACATTGGCGCCAGTGACTTCCTTCTTGCCGTTGGACGCCGACTGCACGTGCATGATCGCGCGCTGAATCACGCGCTGGAAGCCGAGCGTCGGCTGCGTGTCCACTTCGCTCGTGCCCGGCACGGTCGGCGTGTTGTCGTTAATAAAATTGGTCAGTGTCTTGCGCAAATCTTCTATATTGACTGCGCATGCACGCAGCACTTCTGCCGCCGACGGATTGTCGAGCAACGCCAGCAGCAAGTGCTCCACTGTGATGAACTCATGGCGGGCCTGTCGAGCCTCGACGAACGCCATGTGCAAACTAACTTCCAGTTCCTGCGCAATCATGCTTCCTCCATCACGCATTGCAAGGGATGTCCTGCTTTCCGAGCGTGGGTTAAAACTAACTCTACTTTAGTGGACGCTATGTCTTTTGGATAGACGCCACACATACCTTTACCGTCACGGTGCACCTTGAGCATGATCTGCGTCGCGGTCTCCCGATCCTTGTTGAAGTACTCCTGAATGATCGCTACGACAAACTCCATCGGCGTGTAGTCATCGTTTAAAAGCAGGACCTGGTACATGGGCGGCGGTTTGAGCTTCTGCTCCTGCCTAGCAAGTACCGTACCGTTATCGTGCTGAGTTGCCATTCGTCTATTCTAAAGCGTTCAACCGGTCGCCAATTGCGAAAGAAAAGGATATTCCATCTGTATATTGATATTACGCCGTTTCGGCACAAAGCGCAGATGATGCTGAAAAGCGCGAAATCAAGGCGTATTCATGTGCAAAATCCTTGTAATATGTCAAAAAACGCCTTGACACTGCCTTGACTTTTATAATTTTTGAAGGAACAATGGTATCGATTGACAACACAAGCGTTATGCTATTGTCAATACAGAAGTGAGCAAGTTATAAAGAGGGGGCAGCGTGTCGCGAGGCTTCTTGCTTTTACGGCTCGTGTGATTAGTCATTAATGAAAGACGCTTTTATGGCAACAGGTACCGTCAAGTGGTTCAACGATTCGAAAGGCTTCGGATTCATCACTCCGGATGACGGCGGTGAAGATTTGTTCGCCCACTTTTCCGCAATTCAGATGAATGGCTTCAAGACCCTCAAAGAAGGTCAAAAGGTTTCGTTCGAAGTCACGCAAGGCCCCAAAGGCAAGCAAGCTTCCAATATCCAAGGCGCGTAATCACAGCGATTGGCAAGAGCACCGAAAACCCCGCAAAGCGGGGTTTTTTTTCGCCCTTTTTTCCGCCCGTTCACTCATCCTCCAAGACTAGCGTTATTTACAAGCGGTTCGTAGTTGTCACATGGCGCCGGTTTCCGTAAAACCTCGTACGCGTCTGTGGTACAAATAGCTGTAAAGTAATGCTCAATGAAACTCCGGCAAAAGATCATCGTCCTTGCAATTGCGCCCCTCATTGTGGCGCTGATTGCCATTGCGCTCGCAGTGCGCTACCAGGCGACCATCCTTGCACAACAGCAGCGCGCATCGGTCGAAGCGGCCTACCTCGCCAGCAAGGAAGCCGAGCTCAAACATTATGTATCGCTCGCCGAGCGTTCGATCGCCCACCTCGTCGATTCCGGTCGAGACGACGAAGCCACAAAGAGCGAAGCCAAGGCCATTCTCGCCAAACTCGACTATGGCGACGACGGCTATTTCTTTCTTTACAATCTCGAGGGCCGAAACCTGATGCACCCGCGCCAGCCGCAACTCGTCGGCCGCGACCTTTGGGAGCTGCGAGACACAAGCGGCAACCCGACTATCCAGCGGCTAGTAGCGCAGGCCAAGGCCGGTGGTGGCTATGTCCGCTATCTCTGGGAAAAGCCTTCGACCGGCAAGGTGGTCCCCAAGCTGGGCTATGTTGTCAAAGTAGACCATTGGGGCTGGATGCTCGGCACCGGCATCTACCTCGACGATGTCGACTCTGCGCTGGCGAAGATAGACACGCAAATCTCGGGAAATATCCGCAACACCATGCTGTGGATTGCTGGAATCGCGATTGCCAGCGTCCTGGTGATCGCCCTTTCGGGACTTGCCCTTAACATAAGTGAATACCGTGTCGCCGACGCTAAGCTCCGCGTCCTGGCCCAGCGGGTTGTACGCTCACAGGAAGAAGAGCGCGCCCGCCTGTCGCGTGACCTGCACGACGGCATCAGCCAATGGCTGGTCTCGATCAAGCTTCAGGTCGAGTCGGGAATTGCCAAGCTTGCCGCCCAATCGGGCAAGCCGGAATCCGCCCGCGTGTCGTTCGACCGCGCTGCAAACCAGCTCAACGACGTACTTGGCGAAGTGCGCCGCATCTCGCATGACCTCCGCCCAGCCCTGCTCGACGACCTGGGACTCGCAGCGGCACTGGATCATTTGATCCGCGAGTTCAGCGAGAGTACTGGACTCACCACAAACTTCGAGGTGGATGGGACCGTCGACGGCCTGAGCGATGTTGCCAATACCGTATTATTCAGGATTGCACAGGAAACGCTGACCAACATCAAACGCCACGCAAATGCGTCGCAGGTGGACATACGCCTCTTGGGTGACAAGACGAGCGTACAGCTTTTGGTCTCGGACAACGGCATCGGTTTTGACGTTGCCGGCATCTCCCAGCATCCGAAGCGCGGCATCGGCCTGCGCAACATGCATGAACGCGTCAATGCGATCGGCGGCAAACTCGAAATGCTATCGTCCGCCGATGGCACGCAAGTCACAGCAACCTTACCCAGGTCCTGAACGTTATGCTTACCCAGCCATTCGTCCATATCCTCCTCGTCGATGACCATCCGCTCGTGCGCGACGGACTCCGTGCGCGTCTCGAAACCATTCCCCATTTCGCCGTTGTCGCCGAAGCGGGCAGTGCGACCGAAGCGCTGGAGCAGGCAGGCAAGCAGAACATCGACCTGGCGCTGATGGACATCAATCTCTCCGGCGGCATGAACGGCATCGAACTAACCGGTCGTTTCAACACCCTGTTTCCGGAGATTGCCGTTCTCATGCTGAGCATGCACGACAAGGCCGAATACGTCATGCAGGCGATCCAGGCAGGGGCACGTGGCTACGTACTAAAGGACGCGCCGGCCATCGACATCATCACGGCGATTGACACCGTGATGTCCGGCGGCATCTACTACAGCGCCGGGCTGGCAAAGCAGTTGTCCCGTCCGATGCCGCCTGCGATGCTGCTGACGCCACGTGAACGCGAGGTCCTGCAATGCATTGCGACCGGCAAGTCGAACAAGCATATTGCGCGCGAAATGAATCTCAGCGTGCGTACCGTCGAGACGCACCGGCTCAACATCAAACGCAAGCTTGGTATCGAAGGACAGGCTGACCTGATCCGCTTTGCACTCGAACAGACGCAGATCAAGTGAGCCTCGCTCAAGGTAGCATATTTGCCCAAGGTCGGATAAGCGACTGCTTGGGCAAAAAACAAAAAAGCCGAGCCATCAGGCTCGGCTTTTCATTAAGCAGATCTGCTTAAGCCTTGCGATTGCGGCGGCTCGCACGCACGCCGAGCAGACCCAGGCCGAGCAGTGCCAGCGAGGCAGGCTCAGGAACGCCCGTCGGCGGTAGGCTGCCCTGGTCGAGCAGTGCGTAGTGAACGGTACCACCGAAGTTCAGCACTTCGCCGAAACCATCACCCCAGAACTGAACAGTCGTGAAGTCACCGGTGTCGTCAAAAGCAGCAACGAATACACCCGCGCCGTTGTTGGTCAGGAAGCCATCACCGAATGCGGTGGAATGGCCGACCAGGATCGGTGCGCCGTTGTCGAACGAGATGTAGATGTCCGAAGGCTGGCAGCAAGTGGTCCAGTCACCCACTTCAAAGCCGATGGCGTTGATTGCCGTGCTGAAAGTAAGGGTCACGCCGCTGTTACGGGCACCTAAGCCGCGGCTCGGGCCATACGGGTCGATGCTGACCACATCGCCGCTGGTAGTACGCGTCGGAGAAGAACTCCACAGCGTATACACGGACGGGTTCATGAAGCTCCCGTCATTCTGGGTCACAGTATAGTCGGGGCGGACGATCGAGGTGCCGGACGGCAGGTTATTCCAGTTATCGTGGGTCGCGGTGCCGCCAGCACCAGCGACGGTGTTGTTGAAGTTGATCAAGCCGCCATCGAAATCATCGAAGACGGTCACGATCGTTGCACTTGCCGAAGATGCGGCGAATGCCAGAACACCTGCAACCAGAGCCGAGAGGAGCTTGGATACTTTCATCTCTTGTTCCTTTAAGTTTTATTGAAAGTGATTTGAAGAAGGCGTATGCAAAATCCTTCGGCGACCTTTTGAGCAACATGTGTGCCACGGAAATAGCTTTAATTAAAACAATGAGTTATGTGATCGATGTCAAACAGCGAGCGCAAAGTGTAAAAATTTTCGGCACACTTGCGTGGTGGAAGCTCATTGGCGAGATTGGAACAAGACGATGGGAATTCGCGCGTGCGAGAGGCTGACGAACGAGCAGCCCGGGATATGATTTCGATATTCTGGCCTGAAATCGGAAATAAAAAAGGCCGGACAATGTCCGGCCTTTTTCTCTCGCCACTCTCGAATTACATATTCGAGATCATCACTTCCCCGAAGCCGGAGCACGACACTTGGGTCGCGCCGTCCATCAGGCGGGCGAAGTCGTAGGTCACCTTCTGCGAGGTGATCGACTTCTCCATCGAGGTGATGATGAGGTCGGCTGCCTCAACCCAGCCCATGTGGCGCAACATCATTTCGGCGGACAGGATCAGCGAACCCGGGTTCACATAGTCCTTGCCTGCGTACTTCGGCGCGGTGCCGTGGGTGGCTTCGAACATCGCGACGGAGTCGGACAGGTTCGCGCCCGGCGCAATACCGATGCCGCCGACCTGCGCTGCCAGCGCGTCCGAGATGTAGTCACCGTTCAGGTTCAGCGTTGCGATCACGCTGTACTCTGCCGGACGCAGCAGGATCTGCTGCAGGAAAGCATCAGCGATCGAATCCTTGACCGTGATTTCCTTGCCGGTCTTCGGATTCTTGAACTTGCACCACGGGCCGCCGTCGATCAGCTCGGCGCCGAATTCCTTCTGTGCCAGTGCATAGCCCCAGTCGCGGAAGCCACCTTCCGTGTACTTCATAATGTTGCCCTTGTGGACCAGGGTCACGGACGGCTTGTCGTTGTCGATCGCGTACTGGATTGCCTTGCGCACCAGGCGCTCGGTGCCTTCGCGCGAAACCGGCTTGACACCAATGCCGGAAGAGCCCGGGAAACGGATCTTCTTGACACCCATTTCCTTGATCAGGAAATCGATGACCTTCTTGGCGCCGTCCGAACCTTCCGCCCATTCGATGCCGGCGTAGATGTCTTCGGAGTTTTCACGGAAGATGACCATGTCGGTCTTTTCCGGCTCGCGCACCGGGGAAGGCACGCCCTTGAAGTAGCGCACGGGGCGCAGGCAGACGTACAGGTCGAGCTCTTGGCGCAATGCGACGTTCAGCGAACGGATGCCGCCGCCGACCGGGGTGGTCAGCGGACCCTTGATCGAAACAACATAATCCTTCAGCGCGCCGAGGGTCTCTTCCGGCAGCCACACGTCCGGGCCGTAAACCTTGGTCGACTTTTCACCTGCGAAGATTTCCATCCAGCTGATCTTGCGCTTGCCACCATAGGCCTTGGCAACAGCCGCGTCGACCACCTTGATCATCACCGGGGTGATGTCCACGCCCGTGCCGTCACCTTCCAGGTAGGGAATGATCGGATTGTCGGGAACGTTCAGGGAGAAATCGGCATTGACTGTGATTTTTTTGCCGTCGGCAGGCACTTTGATATGTTGATACATCGTAGGCTCCGGGGTTGGGGAGAAAAAGGAAAGACCGCTCTCCTGACTTTAAATTTTTGTTTTAAAGCGAAGCGCCGGTCTTATATAAGACATAAGACCACATTTCGTATTATGCACTAGTATTTTACTGGATGCCATAATTTTTACTTCCGTCAACATTCGTGCAAAAACGTCAACCCGCGTCCGCCGTAACGATCGCGGGTAACGGGATACGAAGGGAGGGCCCTGCAAGGACGCTTACCAGATTAGCTCCAAATTCCTGCACATTCAAAGCGTAAAATACGCCCTCCTTGACCCCGATTACCTTTTGCGAAACTGCATGGCGCTCTTTCTGTTCAACAAGCCGTTCCAGGTAATGTGCCAATTCTCGCCTCATCCGTCACGGCAGACCTTGGCGGACTATGTCGACATTCCGAACGTCTATCCGGCGGGCAGGCTCGATGCAGACAGCGAAGGATTACTCCTGCTGACTGACGACGGCAAACTGCAGCACCGGATCAGCCACCCGGACAGCAAGCAGCCGAAGACTTACATCGTCCAGGTTGAAGGCGTGCCCGATGCTGCAACCCTTGACCGCTTGCGTGGCCCGCTGGATCTCGGCGATTTCGTGACGCAGCCATGCCGGGCCAATGAAATCGAGCCGCCGGACTGGCTGTGGGAACGGGATCCGCCAATACGGCAGCGCGCGAACAAACCAACGAGCTGGCTGGCCATCACGATTTCGGAAGGGAAAAACCGGCAGGTGCGCAGGATGACCGCCGCCGTCGGGCTTCCGACGCTGCGCCTGGTCAGAATTGCGATTGGCCCGTTCTCACTGGCGACCCACCCGCTGTGGCCGGGCGAGTCGCGCGAGGTGCCTGCATCGGAGTTGGGTTAGAACGGCAGGAGCTTCAAATCGAAAGCGCGCTCAACAAACCAGGCCGACGCAACGAGTGCAATCAACAATGAACCGCCCAGCAAGATGACGCGCCGGTAGAACTGCGTGCGCCGCAACGCAAATGCAAGCGGCAGGAATGCTGAGACGATGGCAAGCTGCCCTGCTTCCACACCGAGGTTAAAGCCAACGAGCGCGAGCACCAGTGCATCGGACGGCAAGCCGAGATCGGCAAGTACGCTCGCGAATCCGAAACCGTGTACCAGGCCGAACGCGAATGCCATTATCCACCGCCGCTCGCTGAATAACGGGAACACGTTGTTCAACGCCGCGATAACGACGGATGCCGCAATTACCGATTCGACCATGCGCGATGGCAGGTCGACCACGCCCAAGGTTGCCAGCGACAGCGTAATCGAATGCGCCACAGTGAATGCCGTGACGATCTTGAATACATTCATGAATGCCGGACGGAATGCCTTGACGGGCTGCCACGCATGCCGGCTCCGCAGCGCCACCGCCGGCAGCAGCAGCGCGAGCAGGAAAAGGATGTGGTCGAAGCCGATCCAGATATGCCACACACCTTCGACGAGATAGTCGAAGAACTGCGTCAGCTTGCTCGGTTTCACGAGGCTGAATGACTGGCTGGCTTTGTCCGGACTGAAGATCGCGACAACTGAAGTCCCCTGGAATTCAAGGCGGAGCAGGCCCTTGTGCTGAGGATCGATATCAAAGAACAGGCCGTAGCGCGCTTGCAATGCTTCACCTGTCTTTGGACACTCTGCCTGGAAACGCAAGACAGCATACGCCCCGTCGGTATGGTTGTCGATCAGATGCTCGGTCACGTGGGCAGGACACGCGGAGCCGCTCATGGAAAGTGCCAGCCGGGCCATCGCGTATGCCGCGATATCGGCGTGTCGCGCACGTACCTCGCCCCAGGTTATTTCTGCATCCCCGTTGGCGTCCAGTCCGATGGCGAAATCAAGGTCCCGCAGGGCGATATCCCATTGCCCGCTAACGACAGTGTCGCGCACCCAGAGCGACAGATAACTGTCACTCGGCTTGTGCGCCAGGGCCGGCAACGCGATGAGCAGCGAAGCGATTGCCACGAGCAGGCGGCGCATCATTTGCGCTGCCCCTTCAGGCGTTGCCCGAGACCGACCAGGTATCGATCTTCGATGCCGCTTTCTTCAAGCCACTGCAACACGGGTTGCGCTGCTGCGGTGTCCTTCATTGCCACTGCCGCCTCGAGGAAAATGCGCGCATCGCGCGGCTCCCGTTGTGCCTGCCAGTTTTCCTGCGCGAGGGCCAGCGCCTTTGCGGCATCGTTATGGACCTGGAGCGCGAAACGCGCCTCTTCCTGCTGGTGGACCTTTTCTCCACGCATCTGCGCGGCGGCATAGCGCGCCGCAAGCTCCGACTCACGCTCCTTTGCGCTCGGCATACCGAGGCCGCGTTCGGCAAACATCAACCGAAGCAGCAGCACATCGGAACGCGACCTGTCCTTCAACAAGGCGACCACGTCGGAATGGCGCTTCTGGTCCAGCAGCATGTCGGCGTATGCGGCCAGCAGGAATGTGTCGGTGATGCCAAGCGCAAGCGCCCTCTTGAAATGCACCTCGGCCAAGTCATCGCGTCCCTGCCGCTGCGCAAGCTCGGCCAGGCGGATCTGGAGCCACAGCATGTCGGACGGGGCGACATCGGAAGTCTTTGCAACCGCGCCATTCAAGGCGGCGTACGCTGGCGCGGCTTTTCCGATCAGCCCGTCGACCATCGCTTCGCACCCGAGTCCGACCAGCGCATTGCCGACTTGCGCCAAGGTCTGGCAGTCCGTTCGCGCCTGGGCATAACGCGCCTGAACAATGTGGATAATCGCCCGCAAGGCTCGAGCCCGGACATGACTGGGTTCGCGCTCCAAGACCTGGGTGAGGTCGTCGACCGCGCCGGCGAAGTCGTGCCTGAACTGGCGCAAGCTGGCACGCAAGATCTGCACTTCGACAGGCGGTGTCGGCATGTCCCACCACGGTGCCAGCGCGGCCTGCGCATAACCGAGATAGCGCGGATCCCCCTCTTCCCCGACCATACCGTAGTACCGCCCGGCCAGGGTAACAGCCGCCTGAAGGTTTCGAGGGTCGCGGCGGAGGGCTGCGCGCAGCTGCGAGAGTTCGCGGGCGATGGGATCGCTTGGCTTGTACGGCAGCCGCTCGAGGACCTGCGTATCGGACTTTGGGATATACGGAACAGCGAACGCTGATGCGGCGGATGCCAGCAGGACGAGCAGCGAGACGGTTGAACGAAGATTCATCGAGGAAGCTTTAGGTTGTCATAACCGGCAATGTGCCGCGCATGAGTCAGGATCATAGCAACAAGCTTGAAAATCGGGCAATTTTCCGGGAGCAATGCTGGAAAGGATCACGGCGAAGTCCGCATGCTCGAAATGGACAATCATTTTTCTGTGCAACTCTTGTCAACCGATACCATTGCCCATCGTTATTGACATTGATTCGCTGGAATCAATGTCCCTTGAGGCGAATCACCATTTATCGAACTTCACTTATTGAAGGATAAAAAATGAAAAAACTGATCGCTGCTCTCGTTGCTGGTTTGTTCGCCTCCGCCTCTTTCGCCGCCAGCCATGCAGCTGCCCCGGCAACGCCGGCTGCTCCTGCAGCGGCACCGGCAGCATCTGCTGATGCCCCGGCCCCAAAGGCCAAGGCAACCAAGAAGAAGTCCAAGAAGGCTAAGAAAGCTGCTGCCGCGAAATAATTGGCATCAAGCTTTGCGAAAAAGGCAGGCCAGTCCTGCCTTTTTTGTTTTTTGTACGATAAGCTTTGCCTCCCGACGCATACTGACTCGCCGCCCATGACCGCACGCCCCCTGTTTCCCGCCACCCTCGTCCTGTTTCTCCTGACTGCCGGTACAACAGCAAATGCGCAACAACCGGCCCGATTTCCCGTCGTTTCATTAACTGCGGGCATGCATGTGATTCGGGCAGAAGTTGCGGCGAGCGAGGCCGAACGCCAGCAAGGATTGATGCATCGGGAAAAGCTGGGACCGAATGAAGGCATGGTATTCCTGTTCGGTGCGCCGGCGTCGGTTTGTATGTGGATGAAAAATACCTACATTCCGCTGTCGGTCGCATTCATCGATGAAAGTGGGAAAATCGTCAACATCGAGGACATGCAGCCGCAGACGACGGATTCGCATTGCGCGAAGAAGCCGATCCGCTATGCGCTGGAAATGAACCAGGGATGGTTCCGGCAGAAGAACATCAAGCCTGGCATGCAGATCGAGGGCTTGCCGCGCTAACAGCAAGCAGGGTACACGCCGGAAGACAGGGCCGGCGTGCGATTCACATCAAGCCAAGTCACCCCGGCGAGAATAACGACAAAAACCCGCGGAGCACATGCTACGCGGGTTTCTTATTGTGCGACTAACCTGCTGCTGATGCAGCAGGGAGGCATCCAATTAGGCTGCGAGCGCCTTCAAGGCTGCTGCCAGACGGCTCTTGTGGCGAGCGGCCTTGTTCTTGTGGATGATCTTCTTGTCGGCGATACGGTCGATCGTCGAAACGGAAGACTGGAAAACTTGTGCGGCAGCAGCCTTGTCGCCGGCGTCGATCGCCTTGCGGACGGCCTTGATTGCCGTGCGCAGCGTGGAACGCTGGCTGGAGTTGTGTGCGTTTTGCTTGACTGCTTGACGAGCACGTTTGCGCGCTTGTGCGGTATTTGCCATGAATGTTTCCTAATCCGAAATCGGGCTGCGTTCGCGGAATGCGATACGAAATTCTGTAAAGCTGCGGATTATAACGTTTTTTTGGGAAATGGGCAATGGATTCAGCGGTTTGGCACAATTGAGACCTAAATTCCCGCGAACCGTGGCCTGCGCTGGCGCAAACGGACGCCGGCCGCCACCGGACCATGGATGGTGAACGGCTATAATTGCGCCCCATGAAACTACACAAAACGCTGGCAACCGTCTCCGGCATGACCATGCTGTCGCGAGTGACCGGCCTGCTTCGCGAGCTGCTGATTGCACGCGCCTTCGGCGCATCTGCCTATACCGACGCATTCTTCGTCGCCTTCCGCATCCCCAACCTGCTGCGCCGGCTGTTTGCCGAAGGTGCATTTTCGCAGGCATTCGTCCCCATCCTGGCCGAATACAAGAACCAGAAAGGCGAGACAGCGACGAAGGATCTTGCCGATCATGTCGCCACCGTGCTGGTCTGGTCGCTGGTCCTTACCTGCCTGCTCGGCATTGCCGGTGCGCCGGTCATCGTTTACTTCATCGCCACCGGCTTGAAGTCGGATCCGGAAGCGTTTTCGAGCGCGGTGATCATGACGCGGATCATGTTCCCGTACATCGGCTTCATGGCCTTCGTCGCACTTGCCGGTGGAATCCTCAATACCTGGCGCCAGTTCCGGATTCCGGCTTTTACGCCCGTGCTGCTCAACCTCGCGTTCATCGCATCCTCGTTGCTCGTTGCCCCCCACATGGAGCAGCCGGTCTATGCGCTGGCGCTCGCGGTCGTGGTCGGAGGCATTCTCCAGGTCGCCATACAGATTCCCGCCTTGCGCAAGATCGGCATGTTGCCGCGCATCGGCTTCAACTTGAAGGCTGCCTTTTCCGATGCCGGCGTGAGGCGCGTGCTGAAGCAGATGGTACCGGCCATCCTCGCCGTGTCGGTTGCACAGATCAGCGTCATCATCAATACCAATATCGCTTCCCGGCTGGAAAACGGTAGCGTTTCATGGCTGTCATATGCCGACCGCCTGATGGAATTCCCGACAGCACTGCTCGGCGTAGCGCTCGGCACCATTCTTCTGCCCAGTCTGTCGAAGGCGCATGCCGACGCGAATCACGAGGAGTACTCCTCCCTGCTCGACTGGGGCTTGCGGCTGACCTTCCTGCTGGCGCTGCCTTCGGCAGTCGGTCTGCTGACCCTGTCGGAGCCGTTGACGGCGACGCTCTTCCATTACGGAAAGTTCGATTCGGAATCGGTCGTCATGACCGGACGCGCACTGATTGCCTATGGCGTCGGCCTCATCGGCCTGATCGTCGTGAAGATCCTTGCCCCGGGTTTCTATGCGAAGCAGGATATCCGCACGCCGGTCAAGATAGGCATCGGGGTACTGATCGCGACGCAGCTGATGAACCTGCTGTTCGTGCAATGGATTCAGCATGCCGGCCTGGCGCTGTCAGTCGGTGTCGGCGCCTGCCTGAACGCAGCCTTCCTATACTGGGGACTGCGGCGCAAGGGGATTTACAAGGCCTTGCCCGGCTGGGGGCTATTCCTGGTGAAACTCACCGGAGCACTGTTCCTCCTTGCCGGTGTAGCGCTGTGGACGGCAAGTAATTTCGACTGGATTGCCATGCAGGACCGGCCGCTCCAGCGCGTCGGCGCCTTAGCCTTGGTAATGCTTGCCTGCGGGGTCAGCTATTTTGGCGCGCTGATCGCCATGGGTTTCCGCTTCCGCGACTTCAAGCGTGTTTCAGTCTGACCCCCTCCAGGCCGATCAAATTTCGCCCCTGCTTTGCCCTGCCGCCCTTTTATTGGGCGGCGCATGGTTTATGATGGTCATTGTATGGTGATCAAATCCCTCGATTACTTTGCGTCGCTGGTGCAGGAGGACGACTCCATCCCACTCTTCGAAGCGGCGTTGGCCATTGCGCAAGACGTCGATCCGCAGCTCGATCTGGCGGCCACACAGGCGGAGGTCGACACGCTGGCAGCCCGGCTGCAGCGGCGACTGGCTCCAGATGCTTCCAGTGTGCAGAAGCTGCGCATGCTGAACCACTTCTTCTATCGCGAACTCGGCTTCGCCGGGAACGTGAACGATTATTACGATCCTGACAACAGCTACCTGCATCGCGTGATCAGTACCCGGCGCGGCATTCCGATTTCCCTCGCCGTGCTGTACATGGAACTGGCGCAGCAGATCGGGCTGGATGTGAAGGGTATTTCCTTCCCGGGACATTTCCTGATGAAACTGTCGATCCAGTCGGGCGACATCGTGCTGGATCCGTTCAATGGCGTGAGCCTGTCGCGGGAAGAACTGGAGGAGCGGCTGGAGCCGTACTTCGAGCAGCACAGCTATCCAGGCGCCATTCCGCTGTCCTACTATCTGCATGCGGCGCACCCGAGGGAAATCCTGGTACGCATGCTGCGCAACCTGAAAGCCTTGTTCGTCGAGCATATGCGCTGGCAGCGCGTGCTTGGCGTACAGCAGAGGCTGCTGATCCTGTTGCCGGGCGAGATCACGGAACGGCGCGATCGCGGCCTCGCCTATGCGAACCTGGAGTGCCCGCAAGCCGCGCTCGCGGACATCGAGGCTTACCTGGCCGAGCGGCCTTATGCGCCGGATGCAGAAACGCTTCGCAGCAAGCTGCCGGAATTGCGTGAAGCCAGCAAGCGGATGAACTGATTGCCGCTTAGGGGTCGCGCAGGTATAAGTTGCGCGAGTATGGTGATTGGAGCGGGATGCAGTGCAAGGCGTCTGGCGCGCCGCGGTACGAGTACCGCAAGCGCCAGACAACGCCGCAATGCGCCCGCTACGGCCGTCAGAATCGTGCAACTTATACCTGTGCGATGCCTTAGCCTTTTGCCTTCGCCTCGATCGCTTCCCACTTCTCGAGGCTCTCCATCAGCAGTTCGTCGATTTCCGCGAAACGCGCATTGAGCTTTTGCACGTCGTCGGGACGCGTCCGGTAGAGCTCCGGATCCGCCAGCTGCTCCGAGATCGTTTTCTGTTCCGCCTCGAGGCCGGCGATCAACGCCGGAAGCATCTCGAGTTCGCGCTGTTCCTTGTAGCTCAGTTTCTTGCTCTTCTGCGCAGCAGGCGCAGCCGGCTTCTCGGCCGGCTTGCTTTCCTGTTTCGCAGTCGGCTTGCCCAGGGTGCTCGGCTGGCTCGCGGCCCGCACGCGCTCCCAGTCGGTGTAGCCGCCGACATACTCGCGCCACTGCCCGCCGCCTTCCGCAACGATGACCTGCGTGACCACATTGTCGAGGAACATGCGGTCGTGGCTGACGAGGAATACCGTGCCGCTGTAGTCCTCAAGCAGTTCTTCGAGCAGCTCGAGGGTGTCGATATCGAGGTCGTTGGTCGGCTCGTCCAGTACCAGCACGTTTGCCGGTCGGGCGAACAGGCGCGCCAGCAGCAGCCGGTTGCGCTCGCCTCCCGACAACGACTTCACCGGGGACCGGGCGCGCTCGGGGGCGAACAGGAAGTCGCCCAGATAGCTCATCACATGCTTGCGCTGGCCGTTGATTTCCACCCAGTCGCTGCCAGGCGAGATGGTGTCGGCGAGGCTCGCCTCCTCGTTCAGCTGTGCGCGCATCTGGTCGAAGTAGGCAACCTGCAGTCGCGCGCCCTGCTTCACCGTTCCCGTATCCGGTATTACCTCGCCGAGGATGAGCTTGAGCATGGTGGTCTTGCCAGCGCCGTTCGGCCCGATGAGGCCGACCTTGTCGCCGCGAAGGATCGTAGCGCTGAAGTCGCGCACGATGGTCTTGTCGCCATAGCGCTTGTGGACACCGACCAGTTCGGCCACGATCTTGCCGGAGCGCTCGCCTTCCGAAACATCGAGCCTGACCTGCCCCTGCTGATCGCGCCGAGCGCTGCGCTTGAGCCGCAACTCCTCAAGGCGTCGCACCCGGCCCTCATTACGCGTGCGGCGCGCTTCCACACCCTTGCGTATCCATACTTCTTCCTGCGCGAGGACCTTGTCGAACTTGGCATTTTCGATTGCCTCGATCTCGAGCAGCTCGGCCTTGCGCGCCTGATAGGTGCTGAAGTTGCCGGGAAAGGACAGCAAGCGGCCGCGGTCCAGTTCCACAATGCGGGTCGCCACATTATCGAGGAAGGAGCGGTCGTGAGTGATGAAAAGGATGCTGCCCTTGAATTCCCGCAGCAAGGCTTCCAGCCAGATGATGGAATTGAAGTCGAGGTGGTTGGTCGGCTCATCCAGCAGCAGCACCTCCGGCGCGCCGACGAGCGCGCGGGCAAGCGCGACGCGCTTTTGCGTGCCGCCCGAGAGCGTCCCGATGACCGCATCCTTGTCCAGACTCAGGCGCGCGAGGATAGTCTCCACGCGATTACCCAGGTTCCATGCATCCGTGGCGTCGAGTTTCGCCTGCACTGCATGCAGGCGGTCCATCAATGCATCGTCCTCGTGTCCGCCGAGGCGGGCTGTCAGTTCGTTGTACTCATCGAGCAGCCGCTGCGTCTCGCCCATGCCTGTCGCCACCGCATCGAAGACCGTCGACTCCGGAACGAACTGCGGCTCCTGTTCGACATACGCGATCTTCAGCCCCTGCTGCATCACCAGCAACCCATCGTCCAGCTTCGAGGTACTGGCGATGATCTTCAGGAGCGATGACTTGCCGGTGCCGTTGCGGCCGATCAGGCCGACGCGGTCGCCGGCTTCGAGGGAAAATTCCGCGTGGTCAAGGAGCGCGACATGCCCGAACGCGAGCTGGGCATTGGTGAGGGAGATGACAGCCATAGGTACGCAAGATGCCGCAAGTCCGGGACGCCCGGACAGGCAAAAACGAAAAAGAAGCACGCATTGTACCGGCTACCCGATACATCGAAGCATTTCCGACCGCTGTCTCGGCTATAATCTCGCCTTGGCCTGCTTCGGCGGCCCATCCAGCGTCTCGCCGTAGTTCAATGGATAGAACGAGTGCCTCCTAAGCGCTAGATACAGGTTCGATTCCTGTCGGCGGGACCAATTCCCTTCTCCATCCCAACCTCCCCGTTTTCACTGTTGCCGCCAGGTCGCGGCGAGAAATGTAACGTTCCGTAACTTTTTTCTGCCTGCGGTTCTGCGTTCCTATAATCAATAAAGGGAGAAACCGCGCCATGAATACGCTATTGAAACTGCCCATTCCCGTACTTGCGGTACTGCTCGCCGGATGCGCGACATATGAGTCGGGACCGGTTCAGCACACTACGATGACGGAGTACAGCCACGGGCCGGTCACTTACTACTCGACGCCACCGGTCTACTACGCGACGCCCGCCCCTGTATACGTTGCGCCGCCGGTCTATGTCGCGCCTCCCGTCTACGTTACCCCCGCGCCCGCATTCAGCATGCAATTCCGCTCGGGCCCCGGCTTCAAAAAGACTCCTCATTCACATGGAGGCAGCCGCCATCGCCTCCGCGGAGGAAATGCTGCCGGCGCACAAGTCGGCGGCCCCGGCTGGTCCGGGTCGGTGTGGAGCCGCTGACACATTTGCACCTGCTCCGTGCGAGCTACCCGCAGTCACACGCGGTGACCTATCTCAAGATACCTATAGGCGTCGACAGTAAGATGGCTCTATCCCATTTCGATAGAGTTACACATGTCGACATCGCCTGACCAAAAACACGAACCCGCCGCAACACCAAACGACAAACGCATCGTTGACCCCGCGCCCGGCACGATCGACACCGAGCCCGCGGCGGAAGCAGCTTCGGAGGTATCGATGCGCCTCAACCTCCTCGGTAAACTCATCATTCCTCCATCCTCACCCTGAAGCAACCAGACTTCCCCGTTACCCACACAAATTGTGGCCAAGTCTGTGGACAAGTCATCACGACGGGTCATAAGCGTCTGAATTAAAACAGGATTTTTGCGTTGACTAAAATCAATGCAAGCTTCCTCCCGCCGCCGCTCCTTCCTTCAGCGCCTCGAAACTTTACGGCGGCATGCCGGCCTAACATCCTGAAAAGGAGTCATCACGCCACCAGACTTGTTTCCCGGAAGGAGGTCGAAGATGAGAATCCCCTTTATCGTCATGCTGATGGAAGCCGTAATGCTGGGCGGGTTGTCGCTCGTATTCCTGGTTCTGTAGCAAAACCTTACCTTTAGCGGACACTGCAGCGCTCCCGCGCTGTAGTGTCCGGTTCGGCTGACTGCTCCCGCCAGTCACCTGTTCTTTCCTGTCCTGATACGCCGTGGCGCCCGGTAGGAGAACGGTTGCATCTTGCCTAGAGGAACCCGGTCCATGCGCTCGTGGAAAATCCTGACCTCCCTCCTCGTCGGCGCATTGTGCGTGTCCGCCATCCTGGCCCAAGCCGCACGTGATTTGGATGACCACGTTGATACGATGGATGTGCTGGCGGATGCCTCCAACGAGGCGCAGTACCGGTCGCTGCAGCGTGAAGCGCGCGCGATGTACAGAGCGGCGATGGTTCAATGCCGAAAGCTGGAAGGTGAGGAGCAAAGCGCATGCGCAAAGGCTGCAAAAGCAGACTTCCAAATCGAACTCGCCGAAGCAAAGAAAAGCATGCGCGCAGATCAATAAGCGCATTTTCCTCCATTATTCCGACGCTGCGCCGTCCGATGGACAAGACCATCTCGAGCGCATATATTGCGATGTCCATATTGTTCCCACATGGAAATACAAGCCGGGAACCATCACAAGGAGATCGCATGAAGCTGGTCCGCTATGGCCGCGTTGGAAAGGAAAAACCGGGATTGATCGATGAACAAGGCAAGCTGCGCGACCTGTCCGGGGTAATCGATGATATTGGTCCGGAACAGCTTTCGGACAAAGCGCTCGCCAAGCTGGCGAAAATCAATCCGCAGACCTTGCCGCTGGTACGCGGCAATCCGCGCAAGGGTGTGCCGCTTGCAGGCGTGGGCAAGTTCATCGGTATCGGGTTGAATTACTCTGATCATGCTGCGGAAGCAGGCATGGCGATTCCGAAGGAGCCGATCGTCTTCATGAAGGCGACCTCCTGTCTTTCCGGCCCGGACGATCCGGTCATGCTGCCGAAGGGTTCGAAGAAAACCGACTGGGAAGTGGAACTGGGCGTGGTCATCGGCAAACTGGCGCGCTCTGTCGGCGAGAAGGATGCGCTGTCACATGTGGCCGGATACTGTGTCGTGAACGATGTCTCGGAACGCGAGTACCAGCTTGAGCGCGGCACACAGTGGGACAAGGGCAAGGGCTGCGACACCTTCGGCCCGGTCGGCCCCTGGCTCGTGACGCGCGACGAGGTGCCGAATCCTCAGCGGCTGGAACTGTGGCTCGACCTGAACGGCCAGCGTATCCAGTCCGGCAATACAAAGACGATGATCTTCTCCGTTGCGAAGATCGTGAGCTATGTCAGTCGTTTCATGACGCTCATGCCCGGCGACATCATCACCACCGGAACGCCGCCCGGCGTCGGAATGGGAATGAAACCGCCGCGCTTCCTCAAGCGCGGCGATGAACTGGTGCTGGGGATCGAAGGACTGGGCGAGCAGCGCCAGACCGTAATCGCGTATCAGACAGCCTGAGCGAACGCCCTGAAGCCTACTCCGCGTCGGGCTGGCTGGCCGGCGCGGCGTTCTTGAACGCGTCGAGTGCGAGGCAGGCTTCGTTAATGCGCATGATCGTCGGCATAGCCGACAAGTCGCAGTTCAGCCTCTGCGCGTTGAAGATTTGCGGTACCAGGCAGCAATCGGCAAGGGTCGGCGTGTCGCCATGGCAGAAGGTACCGACCCGCTTGTCCCTCGCCAGCATCGTTTCGATGGACGCCAGACCCTGCTCGCACCAATGCCGGTACCAGGCGTTCTTGTCGTCTTCGCTGACATTCAATTTGCGAACCAGGTAGCGCAGCACGCGAAGGTTATTGATCGGGTGGATGTCGCAGGCGATCGACAGCGCAATGCCGCGCACGAACGCGCGGTCGGCCACACTGGCAGGCAACAGCGGTGGCGTCGGATGCGACTCTTCCAGGTACTCGATGATCGCCAGCGATTGCGTCAGCGCCTGGCCCTCGCCAAGCTCCTCATCAATGAGGGCGGGGACAAGCGCATCCGGATTCAGTTTCCTGTATTCGGTGCTGAATTGTTCGCCGCCGTTCTTCAACAAATGAACCGGAACCACCTCATACGGCAGTCCCTTCAGGTTCAGCGCGATGCGCACGCGATAGGACGCCGAGCTGCGGAAGTAACTGTAGAGCTTCATATTCCATTCCCCTCGTCGTGCGCAACGGACCGTATCAAACGACGCGCACCCGCAACTCGCCGAGGCCGGCAATGGCGCCTTCCAGCAGGTCCCCCTGCTTTACTGCCGCCACCCCTTCCGGTGTGCCAGTGAAGACCAGGTCGCCGGGGCGCAGCTCGTAGTACTTCGACAGATGCTCGATGGTCTCGGCGACGTTCCAGATGAGCTTTTCGATATCGCTCTTCTGACGGCTCGCGCCATTCACTTCAAGGCGAATCTCGCCCCTTGTGAAATGGCCGGTTTCGGCGACCGGATGGATGGGCGCGATCGGCGCCGAGAAATCGAATCCCTTGCCGGTACACCAGGGGCGTCCAAGCTTCTTCGCTTCACCCTGCAGGTCACGGCGCGTCATGTCGAGGCCGACCGCATATCCCCAGATGTGCTGCAACGCATCCGCTGCGGCAATGTTCTTGCCGCCCTTGCCGATTGCGACGACCAGTTCGATCTCGTGATGCAGGTCATTGGTCATCCCCGGATACGGCATCTCGCCGGTCGTCCCATACGGAATCGGCAATACGGCATCCGCGGGTTTCATGAAAAAGAAAGGCGCTTCGCGTCCGGTGCCACCCATCTCCTTTGCATGCTCAACGTAATTGCGTCCGACGCAATAGATGCGGTGGACGGGAAATACTGCGTCGCTGCCGGCGACGGGAACAGAGGCAACAGCTTGGGGTGGGAAGACGAATTGCATGATGGGCTCCTTGTTTTGAATGATTATGCCATCGATAAAAATGGCCTGCCGCACAGAGCGAGAATGCAAAACAAAACCGCCTTGTCGCGTCAACGAGCAAGGCGGTTTGCAGGATGGAGATATGCGTCGATCAGCCTTCGCCGAGATAGGCCTCGCGTACCTTCGGATCGTCCAGCATATCCTTCGCATTGCCGGTCATGGTGATAAGACCGGAATCCATCACGTAGCCACGGTGTGCAGCCTGCAAGGCGAGTTTCGCGTTCTGCTCGACCAGCAGGATGGTCACGCCCTGAGCAGACACGTTGCGCACGACTTCGAAGATCTTTTCGACCATGATCGGCGACAGACCCATCGACGGCTCATCCAGCAGCAGCAGCTTGGGGTGGCTCATCAGCGCGCGCGCCATCGCCAGCATCTGCTGCTCGCCGCCGGACAGCGTACCCGCCAGCTGCGCGGAACGCTCCTTCAGTCGCGGGAAGACGCCGAACCACTTGTCGATGTCGGCCTGGATGCCATCCTTGTCGTCGCGTATGTAGGCGCCCATCATCAGGTTCTCGAGGATGGTCATGCGGGTGAATACGCCGCGGCCTTCCGGCACCATCGCCAGCTTATTCTTCACCAGCTCGAACGATTTCGTGCCCTGGATCTGGCTGCCGGAATAGTAGATCTGGCCTTCGACCTTGCAACCCGGCAGCGTGCCAGTGATCGCCTTGAGGGTCGTCGTCTTGCCCGCGCCGTTGGCGCCGATCAGCGTGACGAGCTCGCCCTTGTTCACTTCCAGGTCGACGCCCTTGACTGCCTGGATGCCGCCATACGCGATCTTCAGGCCGCTGATCTTCAGAATGTTTTCGCTCATTAGTGAGACCCTCCCAAATATGCCTCGATCACAGCCGGGTTCTTCTGCACCTCGGCCGGTGCGCCTTCCGCAATCGGTTTGCCGTAATCCAGAACCGTGAGGCGGTCACAGAGTCCCATCACCAGTTTCACATCGTGTTCGATCAGCAGAATCGTCTTGCCTTCCGCCTTGATCTTGACCAACAGCTCGCGCAGCCCGAGCTTCTCGGTTGCGTTCATGCCCGCTGCCGGTTCGTCCAGCGCCAGCAGTTGCGGTTCGGTTGCCAATGCACGCGCAATTTCCAGGCGGCGCTGGTCGCCGTAGGAAAGATGCCTGGAGGTACGGTGTGCGAACTGTGCAATGCCGACGAAATCCAGCAGCTCCATGGCACGCTTGCGGATCGATGCCTCTTCTTCGCGCGCTGCCTTGTGGTGCAGCACGGCGCCCAGCACGCCCTGCTTGGTACGTACGTGGCGGCCCACCATCACATTTTCCAGCGCGGACATCTCGCCGAACAGGCGAATGTTCTGGAAAGTACGTGCGATACCTGCCTTGGCCACTTCATGCGGCGCGGAGGGCGAGTACGGCTTGCCTGCCAGTTCGAAGCTGCCGGTATCCGGCTGGTACAGGCCGGTAATCACGTTGAAGAACGTGGTCTTGCCGGCGCCGTTCGGGCCAATCAGGCCATAGATCTGGCCGCGCATGATCTTGACGCTGACGTCCGACAGCGCCTGCAGGCCGCCGAAGCGCTTGTTGACACCTGCGATATTCAGAATGGTTTGTTCGCTCATGAGTCTTCCTTACGCAGCAAGCGCGGTCGGTTCTTTTTCGTCGTGACGCTTCTTGGCATTCGCGTCCATGCGGTCTTCGTGTTGCGGCGACGGCCACAAACCGGACGGGCGATACAGCATGATCACAACCATGGCCAGGCCGTACAGCAGCTGGCGCAGCACTTCGGCGTCCATCAGCACGGCGCCGAACAGCTTGCGCTGCAGCGGCTCCACGACGTGGCGCAGGACTTCCGGCAGTGCGGCGAGGATGACGCCGCCGAGCACGACGCCCGGGATGTGACCAATACCGCCCAGCACCACCATTGCGAGCACCGCGATCGATTCCATCAGCGAGAACGATTCCGGCGAAATGAAGCCTTGAAAGGATGCGAACATCGCACCGGCGACACCGCCAAAGGACGCGCCCATGCCGAATGCCAGCAGCTTGATGTTGCGGGTATTAATGCCCATTGCCTTGGCAGCGATCTCGTCTTCGCGGATTGCGACGAAAGCGCGGCCGAGACGGGAATGCGTCAGGCGGATGGAAATGAAAATGATCGCCGCGCACAGCGCCAGGAACAGGAAGTAATATGCATTCACGGACGGCATGGAGAAGCCGAGGAACTGCACGGTCGCATTGGAGCCCGGCTCACCAGCCAGCGACACGCCGAAGATGCGGATCGGGTCGATCAGGTTGATACCCTGCGGGCCGTTGGTGATGTTGACCGGCGCGTTCAGGTTGTTCATGAAGATACGGATGATCTCGCCGAAGCCCAGGGTCACGATCGCGAGGTAGTCACCGCGCAGCTTCAGCGTCGGTGCGCCAAGCAGTGCACCGAAGAACGCCGCCAGCGCCGCGCCGAGCGGAACGATCATCCAGACCGACAGGTGGATACCATTCTTCGCGGCCTCTTCACCAACGATCCAGATCAGCGCGTCGCCGATCATCGGATACTGGTTGACGATGGACTCCAGCACCGTTGCGAACTGCGGCGATGCCAGCAAGCCGGTCATGTAGGCTCCCAGCGCGTAGAACGCGATGTAGCCGAGGTCCAGCAGGCCAGCCATGCCGACCACGATGTTCAGGCCGAGGGCCAGCATGATGTACAGCAGCGCGAGGTCCATGATTCGCACCCAGGAATTGCCGTAGTGCATGGCAATGAACGGGAACGCGACCAGGACGATGCCGAGGATGGCAAAGCTTGTGTATGCCTTGCGCGGATTATTTTTGACGTCGAATAGTGTTGACATGAAACTCTCCTCTACTTGCGCTTAGGCACGGTCCGCAACACGTTCACCCATGATGCCGGACGGACGCAGTGTGAGTACGATGATAAGCACGATGAATGCAAAGATGTCCTGGTAGTGGCTGCCGAGGAAGCCGCCGGTCAGGTCGCCGATGTAGCCGGCGCCGAGGCTCTCGATCAGGCCGAGCAGGATACCGCCGACCATCGCGCCATAAATGTTGCCGATACCGCCGAGCACCGCTGCGGAGAACGCCTTGAGGCCCGGGACGAAGCCCATCGCGAACTGCGCGGAAGAATAGTTAGCGCCCCACATCACGCCTGCAACTGCTGCCAGCGCTGCACCGATCGCAAATGTCAACACGATCACCTTGTTGGCATCGACGCCCATCAGGCCGGCGACACGCGGGTTTTCCGCGGTTGCGCGCATTGCGCGGCCCATGCGGGTGCGCTCGACCAGCAGCACCAGGCCAACCATTGCCGCAGTAGCGAGCAACAGAAGCATGACCTGCGTCGGCGAAATCAGCGCGCCGCCGATGATGAAGGGTTCGGACGGCATAACCTGCGGGAAGGGGATCGGGCTGCGGCCCCAGATCATCATCGCGAAGGTCTGCAGCAGGATGGAAACGCCGATCGCGGTGATCAGCGGAGCGAGGCGCGGTGCATTGCGCAGGCGGCGGTATGCGACGCGTTCGATGATGATGTTGACGACCACACACACTGGGATAGCGCCGACGATGGCGATGCACAGTTTGGCAATGCCGGGCATGTCCGGAGCGACCGTCTGCAGGATCTTGAGTATGGTGACGCCCATCATGGCGCCAATCATCAGCACGTCACCATGCGCGAAGTTGATCAGATTCAGAACGCCGTACACCATCGTGTACCCGAGTGCGACCAACGCATACATACTGCCTAGCACCAGTCCATTGATGATTTGTTGGATAAATGTATCCATGGTTTTCCTACTCTCTATAAAGATCGTTCAAATCGGTCTGCAACTTCATTGCACGAGGGAATGTGCAATCGCAGCAATCCGGTTCAGATAACAAAAACGGCACCCGGGGGAATGCCTCGAGGTGCCGCGCGAAAAATTCATTGTTTATCTGCAAAGACCTGCTGCGAACATACAAATAGCTGGGGTGGTCTGGATGCGCATGATCGTGTCTCCTTTGCCGTCTTCGGTAAAAAACTTTTTATAGTTAAGTGTTGCCTTTTGAGCGCACCTGAACCGGGCCGGATTATACCCAACCTGTTCTGGTATGAAACATTATTGCGAGATGTTTCCGTAAAACGCTGGCAGTGCTACAACAATTTCCTCAAAACTGTTGGAACCCTTGCAACGAATGGCGTTCCCAATCCTGGAATCTCCGCCATTTTCCATAGCGGACGGTGTTGTTTACTTTATATTCAAAAAAGCAAAAAACTTCCCGAATATTTCAGGCCTTGGCACGCCGTGCCGGCTTCATCTGCTGCGCTCCCGCATGTCGCACCCTCACGCATATGCTCTCAAGGCAATGTCAGTAATAGTGCCGTATGCGGCTGCAATGACACTGTCATTGCAGGCTGCATCATAACGACGTTCGCAAAAAACAATTGATGGAAATATCGGAGCCCGCCTGAATTAAATTCCGGACCACTTCGGAGGCGGGAGCAGGCTATTGCTCAGGTCGTGCGCGAAGCCGTCAAACCTTTTGGCATAGGGAAAGTCACGTTCTCTTCCACGCCCGGCAAGGGGCGGACACTGCGTGCACCGAGCTCCTTGAGACGATCGATCACCGCCTGTACCAGGACCTCGGGGGCGGATGCGCCGGCTGTGACGCCGATGCGCGTGCGATCCGCGATCCATGCCGGATCGATCTGCGATGCGTTATCCACCATAAATGCTGCTGCGCCCTTCTTTTCGGCGACTTCGCGCAGGCGGTTGGAGTTCGAACTATTGGGACTGCCGACCACGATCACGACATCCACTTGCGGTGCCATGAACTTGACCGCTTCCTGGCGGTTGGTGGTCGCGTAGCAGATATCGCCCTTCTTCGGCTCGGCGATGTTGGGGAAGCGGCGCTTGAGTGCGGCGATGATGTCTGCGGTGTCATCCACCGACAAGGTAGTCTGCGAGACGTAGGCGAGCATGTCCGGATTCGTCACCTGCAGTGTATCGACGTCCTCGACAGTCTCGACGAGGTACATGCCCTCGTCTGCCTGCCCCATGGTGCCCTCCACTTCCGGATGGCCGTCATGGCCGATCATGATGATCTCGCGTCCTTCGCGGCGCATTTTCGCCACTTCGATGTGGACTTTCGTGACCAGCGGGCAGGTCGCGTCGAACACACGCAGTCCGCGCGCTTCCGCCTCAGCCTGCACTGCTTTGGACACCCCGTGGGCGGAGAAGATGACGGTGTTCCCCGCAGGGACCTCTTCCAGCTCCTCGATGAAGATTGCCCCCTTGCTGCGCAGGTCGTTGACGACGTAAGCGTTGTGCACGATTTCATGCCGCACGTAGATCGGCGCACCAAACTCGGCAATTGCGCGCTCGACGATTTCAATCGCGCGATCGACACCCGCGCAAAAACCGCGGGGCTGGGCAAGCAGGATTTCCTTTTCCATATTCTGAACAACCTTCAAGGCTGGACTGCAGAGGCAGTGGTTACAGTATGCCGATAATCTTGACTTCGAACTTCAGGGTCTGGCCCGCGAGCGGATGATTGAAGTCAAACAACGCGCTGTCGGCGTCGATCGCGCGCAGCACGCCGGCGAATCGCCCGCCGCTCGGCGCGTTGAATTCCACCAGGTCGCCGACCACGTATTCATCGCCGGCATTTGAATTCTCGTCCAAGGTGGCACGGGAGATGTGCTGGATCAGGTCCGGGTTACGCGGGCCGAAGGCTTTTTCCGGCGGCAGTTCGAACACCGAATGCGTGCCTTCCGTCAAACCCATCAAACAGGCTTCGAGAAACGGGGCCAATTGCCCGGTACCGAGCTGCAAGGTCGCAGGTTTTTCCTCGAATGTACTAACAATGTTATTACCTTCAACCGACGCCAGGCGGTAGTGCAGGGTCAGGTAGGACGAAGCAGTGACGACGGGGACGGAAGGATTGGACATGAGATTTCCGGTAGAGAAGGTAACCCGCTATTGTAGTCCACGACGGCAGGCCAACGCCGCTTTTCGGCCTGGCACGGTACCCTCGGTATTCCGTCTGCGCGCGAATAATTATCAATATTGCAATTTTTCTTTATAATCGCTTTCCTCTTCATTAACACCTGATTCCGGCAGCCCGATGGCAATTACCGATTGGCCCGAAGACCAGCGGCCGCGCGAACGGCTGGTCAAGCACGGCGCGCACAGCCTCTCCGATGCGGAACTGCTGGCGGTTTTCCTCCGCGTCGGCGTCAGCGGCAAGAGCGCTGTCGACCTCGGACGCGAGATGATTGCGCATTTCGGCTCGCTCAATGGCCTGTTCTCGGCGAGCCTGACGGAGTTCTCCAGGCTGAACGGCCTCGGCACGGCCAAGTACGCGCAGCTGCAGGCAGTCATGGAACTTGCGCGGCGTTCGATCACGGAAGAACTGCGGACCGGCGAAACGCTCAGCTCGCCGAAAGCGGTCAAACAATATCTCCAGCTGCTTCTCGCGCGGCGCCCCTACGAATCGTTTGCCGTCCTGTTCCTGGACGTAAAGAACCGGCTGATCGCGGCAGAAGAACTGTTTCGCGGAACGTTGACGCATGCGAGCGTTTACCCTCGAGAAGTCGTCAAGACGGCGCTTGCCCACAACGCCGCGGCCGTCATCCTCGCGCACAATCACCCTTCCGGCACACCCGAACCCAGCGCAGCGGACAGGACCTTGACCCAGGCGCTCAAGCAGGCGCTGGCCCTTGTGGACGTCCGGCTGCTCGACCATTTCATCGTCGCTGGTACAAGCATCTACTCGTTCGCCGAACATGGGGAAACGTGATCCGCGCCCCAATCCAAATTGTTAAATTAACCGAAAATTTAAAGACACAATTGTTTTTCGCAAGTCATTGAAAACGCATAGTTTTTTCGCTATACTCTCGTTTTTTCCGAATTCCGGATATTTTTAAGGAGTTAACCATGGCACGTGTTTGCCAAGTCACCGGGAAGGGGCCGATGGTCGGCAACAACGTTTCCCATGCTAACAACAAGACCAAGCGTCGCTTTTTGCCCAACCTGCAGAACCGTCGCATCTTCGTTGAATCCGAAAACCGCTGGGTTTCCCTGCGCATTTCCAACGCCGGCCTGCGCGTGATCGACAAGATCGGTATCGACGCAGTCCTCGCCGATATGCGCGCTCGCGGCGAGAAAATCTAAGCGGAACCTAACAGGAAATCATCATGGCAAAATCTAACCGCGACAAAATCAAGCTGGAATCGACCGCAGGTACCGGTCACTTCTACACCACCACGAAGAACAAGCGCACCATGCCGGAAAAAATGACGATCATGAAGTTCGATCCGAAGGCACGCAAGCACGTGGAATACAAAGAGGCCAAGATCAAGTAATTCTGCTCTCTGGAATTTTTGCGTAACATGAAAGCCGTTCATATCTGAACGGCTTTTTTGTTTTCTACCTTCATGTCCAAATCCATCCTGATCGTCGAGGACGAATCTGCGATCGCCGACAACATCGCCTACGCACTGCGCACGGACGGATTCACGCCGCATCACGTCAACCTTGGCGAGCAGGCCTTGTCGTCCCTGCGGTCGAGATCGATTGAGCCTGCTCCAGACCTGGTCATACTCGACGTCGGACTCCCGGATATCAATGGCTTTGAAGTATGCCGGCGCCTGCGGCAGTTTTCCGATATCCCGGTCATCTTCTTGACGGCCCGCAGCGACGAGATCGACCGTGTTGTCGGCCTTGAAATCGGTGCCGACGATTATGTGACCAAGCCGTTTTCCCCGCGCGAACTGATCGCGCGCATTCGCGTGATCCTGCGGCGGTTGCCGCACACGCCGGCGTCACCCTCGCCAGCCCCGCGCTTCGAATTGCGCTCGCAGGAAGCCAGGATCCTCTTCCATGGCCGCGCACTCGACCTGACACGCTATGAATACCTGCTCCTGAAAACCTTCCTGGAGCACCCCGGGCACGTGCTTTCACGCACCCAGCTGATGGACCGGGTGTGGAGCGATGCGCCCGACACCCTTGACCGCACCGTCGACGCACATATCAAGTCCCTGCGCGCCAAGCTCCGTCATATCGATGAAAGCAGCGACCCGATCCAGACCCACCGCGGCATGGGCTACAGCCTCACTCATCCATGAAGATTGGGCTGCGGATACTGCTTGGCTACTTCCTGATAGTCGGACTCGCCGCGTGGTTCGTCCTGAACGTGTTTGTCGAAGAAGTCAAACCCGGCGTCCGCGCGACACTGGAAGACACCCTGGCTGACACCGCTCATCTTCTTGCCGAACTGGTGGCGGCTGACATGAAGGCAGGAGAATTGGACCACTCTTCGCTGACCCGCGGCCTGCAAGCCTTTTCCCAGCGCGGGATCAACGTGGAGATCAGCGGCATCACCAAGGATTCATTCGACTATCGCGTCTATATCACGGACGACCGCGGAATCGTCCGGTTCGACTCCGACGGCAAGGACGTCGGCAAGGACTACTCGCGCTGGAACGACGTATACCTGACATTGCGCGGCAAATATGGAGCGCGCAGCACGCGAAGCGATCCGAATGACGATGCTTCTTCGGTCATGCATGTCGCCGCCCCGATCAAGGACGGCGACAGCGTGATCGGCGTGCTCACTGTCGCCAAGCCCATTGCAACGGTACAACCCTTCGTAGAGCGCAGTCAGAAGAAGATTCTTGGCCGCAGCATGATTCTGCTAGCTGGGTCGCTCGTGATCGGTCTTGCATTCGCCTTCTGGCTGACGCATTCCCTCCGGGCACTGCAACGCTACGTTGACGACGTGGAAGCCGGGAAAAAGGCCGCACTGCCTGCGCTGGGCAACAATGAAATCGGGGCATTGAGCCGTGCTCTTGAGGCGATGCGAGACAAGCTCGAAGGCAAGGAGTATGTCGAAGAGCTGATGCACACGTTGGCACATGAATTGAAAAGCCCGATTGCGGCCATCCAGGGTTCGGCCGAATTGTTGCGAGAGGAAATGCCCGCGGCAGAACGCCAGCGCTTCCTTGCCTCAATTCTCGAGCAGAATCAGCGCCAGCGGCGCCTTATCGAACGGATGCTCGCGCTCGTCCAAGTTGAGAAACAGCAAAGGCTGACCACGGTCGCTCCGGTCAACTTAAGGGATCTCCTGGAGGAAGTCCGATCCGATTTCGCCGCCAAGCTTGATTCCCGTCAGCTCCGCGTCGACATAAGTGCGGACGGCATCGCAATCAAGGGTGACGGATTATTGCTGCGCCAGGCTGTAGGCAACCTCGTCGACAATGCAATCGAATTCACGCCGGCCGGAAGCACCATACGACTGAACGCAGAATGCAAGCATGGCAAGGCATGTATCTGCGTGGTCGATGACGGCCCAGGAATACCGGAGTATGCGTTGAACCGCGTGTTTGAGCGTTTCTACTCCCTGCCGCGTCCCAATGGTGCCAAGAGTACGGGCCTTGGCCTGCCTTTTGTCCGCGAGGTTGCACACCTCCACGATGGCAGCGTGTCCGTCACCAATGCGCCTTCGGGCGGCGCAATCGCCTGCCTGCAAATCCCTGCAGCGCAATTCACATAAAACGCATCATCGCTTCACAATCGATTTCTAGACTGGCGGCGACTCAATAACAGGAGCTGCCATGCAGAAGAACTTACTCACCAAGACGGCCATCGTGATCGGTTTGGCGCTGATCATTTACATTCCCTTGGTGATGATTCAATCCACCATCTCGGAACGAACGTGGTTCCGCAACGAGGCCGTACGAAGCATCGCCACCGACTCCGTCAGCCAGCAAAACATGGTCGGCCCGATACTGGTTATTCCCTATACCGAGGAATATGAAGAGACGGAGGATATTGGCGATGCAAAAACGCCCAAGACCAGAACTGTATTGCGCAAACTGAACAAGCGGCTCATGGTCTTCCCCAATGATCTCAAGATCCAGGGTAGTGTCGAGACAGACCACCGGTATCGCGGCATTCACAAAGTGCTGGTTTATAGCGGGCAGTTCGCGCTGAAGGGAGACTTTTCCTTGCCAGACCGGAGTGCGCTCACCGCCGAAAAACCCAACTCGCGCATCACGCTGTCCGCACCATTCATTGCGCTGGCGGTGGAGGACGTCAGGGGCATTCGCAACATCCCGGTCGTCCACCTGAATGGAACCCGATATGAATTTCAGCAGGGAAGCGGACTCGCGTCATTCAAGAACGGACTGCATGCCACACTGGCACCGATCGAGTTGAAAGAAAAGACAAGCATCTCGTTCGCCTTCGACCTTGGGCTGGATGGAATCGAGCAACTGCAATTCGCGCCGGTGGCGAAGAACAATGAAGTTTCACTCGTGTCGAAATGGCCGCATCCGCAATTTGGAGGACGCTTCCTGCCATCTCCCAAGACCCGCGTGGTAAATGCGGACGGCTTTACGGCGACGTGGAACATCTCCGCACTTGCAACCAATACCCAACAGCACCTGATGAACGATGTGCCGGTACCGAACGCCGCGGCTAACATCGATTTCTTCGGCGTCAGTTTCATCGAGCCGATCAACATTTACTCGCAGGCGGAACGCGCCGTCAAATACGGATTGCTGTTTGTCGCACTTACCTTTGCTGCATTTTTCCTGTTCGAACTGCTCAAGCAGCTTCCGATCCATCCGGTTCAGTACATTCTGGTAGGACTTGCTCTCGCCTTGTTCTTCCTGTTGCTTGTCAGCCTGTCCGAGCACTTGCGTTTTCTTCACGCTTATCTGATCGCGAGCGGCGCTTGCATTCTGCTGATCGGCTTCTACCTGAACTATGTTCTGCATAGCTGGAAACGCGGTTTCGGCTTCGGTGTTGCGCTTACCGTCCTTTATGGTGTGCTGTATGGCTTGCTGCGTTCGGAAAACAATGCGCTTGTTATGGGCAGCATCCTCTTGTTCGCAGTCTTGTCCGCAACGATGGTCGCGACACGCAAGATCGACTGGTACCAACTCGGCAAAGCCTCATCGCTTCCTGCTTGATAACCAGTTAGAAACGAAAAACGCGGCATGGTTGTCCATGCCGCGTTTTTGCATTCGATGACTCCGTGGAGTTGCTCGAATAATATTTAAGCGTAGCTGCGTAAGCGAGAAGAAAACTCCTGCAGCGCTTTGATCCCGGACGCTTCGGCCCGGACGCACCAGTCCTGCAGCTGCTGCAGCAATTGCTCGCGGCTGGAGGTGGAACGTTCCCAGATCGCGCCCAGTTCCACGCGCATTTCGTGCATCGTCTTCAGTGCTTTGCTGTGGGCAAACAGCTCGGTCAGTTGCTGCTTCTGCGGGGCTTCCAGTTTGCCCGGTTCGCGCTGCATCAGCTTCTTCGCATTCTTCAGGAACTTGGCCTCGAGATTGGCCTTGCCCTTCAGGTGCTCGAATTCGTCGCGCCATGCGTGCTTGACGGACTTCGCATACTTGGCCATCACGTCGTAACGGTTTGCAATGACTGACTGCAGCGTTTCGAAGTCGGCAACCAGCTTTTCGCGGTCGAATTTGGGTTCCGGTGCGACCTTCTTGACCTTGGCCAGGTGCAGCGTCTCCAGGATGCGGATATACAGCCAGCCGATGTCGAACTCGTACCACTTGGACGACAGCTTCGCCGAAGTGCCGTAGGTGTGGTGGTTGTTGTGCAGTTCTTCGCCGCCGATGATGATGCCGATGGGGAAAATGTTGGTGGCAGCATCTGTGCAGTCATAGTTGCGATAGCCCCAGTAGTGACCGATGCCGTTGATGATGCCCGCTGCGGTGATCGGAATCCAGAGCATCTGCACGGCCCATACCGTCAGGCCGATCGCGCCGAACAGCATCACGTTAATGATCAGCATCAGGCCGACGCCTTGCCAGCTGTACTTGCTGTACAGGTTGTGTTCGATCCAATCGTCCGGGGTGCCATGGCCATACTTTTCCATGGTTTCACGGTTTTTCGATTCGGCGCGATACAGTTCCGCACCTTCGAGCAAGACCTTCTTGATGCCGCGGGTCTGCGGGCTGTGCGGGTCTTCCTCGGTTTCGCACTTGGCGTGGTGCTTACGGTGGATAGCGGCCCATTCCTTGGTCACCATGCCCGTCGTCATCCACAGCCAGAAGCGGAAGAAGTGGCTGGGGACGGCATGCAGTTCCAGGGCACGATGCGCCTGGCAGCGGTGCAGGAAGATCGTCACGCTGGCGATCGTGATATGCGTCACCACGAGCGTGTAGACCAGGATTTCCCAGCCTGAAGCGCCGGAAAAGCCGTTGGATAAGAAGTTCAATACTGCGTCGAGCATCGTGTGTCCAGTCTATAAGTTGCTAGAGGAATGCATCCGGATACGTCGCTGGAAGCGCTCTGTCAGCCGAAAACCGACCTCCTACATGCATTTGGGCCCCGATTGTACGCTGTTATAGCGTGCCAGCGGTGCGTAATGTCTGCAAAGTTGAGGTTTCGGCGCCAGAAGCCCGGTCGAGCAATCGGATTTCGCGTTGCGGAAAAGGAATCTGGATGCCGTGATGTTGCAATTGTTTCCAGATAGCGCGATTTACATCGGACACCACACTCGAGCGTCCGTTCTCGGGGTCGGCGATCCACCACCCTACCTCCACCTCGAAACCATCGGCGTCAAAGCGCATCAGGAAGGCCTGCGGGGGCGGATCCGGGAGCACCCGGGCGATACCTTTGGTCGTATCCTCCAAAAGTTTCAGTACGGCATCAATGTCACTTTGATAAGAAACCGAAAACCGAGTCGAGAGCCTGAGCGTACGGTCGGTGAGCGAGTAGTTTTGCACTGGCCCGGACAGCAGCATTTCATTCGGTACCACGGTTTCGATGCCATCCATCCCGCGCACGATGGTATAGCGGGTATTGATCTGGGTCACCTGCCCGAAATACTTGTCTACGCTGACCAAGTCACCAATCGCAAGGCTGCGTTCGATCAGGATTACGAAGCCGGACACATAGCTGCTGACGATTTTCTGCAAGCCGAGGCCGAGGCCGACACCGAGCGCACCGCCGAATACGGAGAGCACGGTGAGGTCAATGCCGACCAGCGACAGGCTGATCAGTACTGCGAGCAGGATCAGCACCGCCCGCCCGAGGCGCGCGGTAACGGCGCGCAGGGACGAGTGAACAGTGTCCATGCGCATAAGACGCTCCTCGAGCACTGCCCCGCCCCACAAGGCAAGGATCAGCGTGACGAGAACGGAAGCCGCTGCTTGCACGATCACGAGCAGCGAAGTCTTGTGCCGTCCGACCGGGATCTGCGTCTCCTCCAGGTAGCCAACCAACTCCGGCCACAGCCCAGTGATGTACAACGCGACGCCGATCCACACCAGGGTCGCGAAGACCTTTTCGAACGTGAGCAGCAATTTTCCGGCATTGCCGCCGCGGGCAAAGATGCGGCGCAGGATATAGAACGCAAGGCGAATCAGCGCAAAGGATCCGACGAGGGGAATCGCGATCCGCAACAGGTTCACGTTTTGCCATTGCCCGAGGACCCACGTGGAGATGGCGATCAGCGCGAGCGCGACCAGCGGTGCGAGCACGCTGGCAAAGCTTTCGACGCCAAGCCGCATGACGCGCAATTGCAGGTCCTGAGTAGTCAGTCGGTTGCGCAGAATGCGGCCAAGCGCCCAGCCGAGCGCAAGACAGGCGACCAGTGCAGTGAGTTGCCAGAGCAGGCCGGGATCGCGCAAGTCGGTCCACAAATCCGTGAGCAAGCTGGAGAGCAGGTTCTGTTTCATTTCTTGAATGGCGTCGCTTCTTGTCGGTGCCGTTGCCAGTTCTCCGCATAGCGGGCGGCAAGCGTCGGATTGTTTCGGGCGATCAGGATGTTCTCGGCATTCTTGTGCTGGGCCGTCCAGGTGTAATTGAAGCTACCGGTGACGACGGTGGCGCCCAGCGCACCCGCGTCCACGACGATAATCTTGTTGTGCGCGTTCTGGTATTTGGTTTCAGTCCAGACCGGTATGCCAGCTGCGCTCAGCTCGCCGGCAATCGGGGACGGCACCTTTTCCAGCTGTCCGGCGTCGACCAGCACGCGCACGTCTACGCCCCTCCTGTGGGCTGCCACAAGGGTAGTGGCGATCTTTTTGCTGGTCAATAGATAGGCCTGCACGAGTACCTGCCTGCGCGCGCTTTCGATGATATCGATAACGGCAGCTTCGATGTCCTCCCACGGACCGAATACCGGCTCCAGGTATCCCTGCGCGGGCATGCGCCCTTCCGCTGCCGCAGAGGGCGAAAGGGCCGTCGCGCACAGCACTGCCGGGACGGAAAGGA
The DNA here is from genome assembly GCA_035627275.1 of Noviherbaspirillum sp. GTDB lineage: Bacteria > Pseudomonadota > Gammaproteobacteria > Burkholderiales > Burkholderiaceae_D > Noviherbaspirillum. The sequence continues at coordinate 25,937 of DASPMC010000083.1, read as the reverse complement.
GGATGGCAAGCCGGGCCTGCCAGGTCATTTCTTGCGCTCGAAGACTGCGGCGAAGAAGCCGTCGGTCTGGTGGGTGTGCGGGTACAGTTTGAGATAGTCGCCCATGTCGAGCGCGACCTTCTGCTCTGCCAGAACATCCTTCATCGGGATAAGCGTAAAGTCCGCGTGCGCGGACAGGAACTGCGCGACGATCGCCTCGTTTTCTTCATCGAGCAGGCTGCAGGTTGCATATACCAGGCGCCCGCCCGGCTTGACCAGGCGCGCGGCGCTGGCGAGGATCGCAGTCTGCTTCGCATTGAGCTCGACCACCGACTCGGGCGACTGGCGCCACTTCATGTCGGGATTGCGGCGCAAGGTGCCCAGACCGCTGCAAGGCGCATCAACCAGAACGCGGTCGATCTTGGCGACGAGGCGCTTCACCTTGGCGTCGTTCTCATGGGCGATCACGACTGGATGGACGTTCGACAGCCCGCTGCGCGCGAGGCGCGGTTTCAGCTTGGACAGCCGCTTTTCCGATACATCGAAAGCATAAAGACGTCCGGTATTGCGCATCGCAGCGCCCAGTGCGAGCGTCTTGCCGCCCGCTCCGGCACAAAAGTCGGCGACCATTTCGCCGCGCTTCGCGCCGACGATCTGGGCAAGCAGCTGGCTGCCTTCATCCTGCACTTCGATCGCGCCGTCCTTGAACAAGGGCAGGTTCTGCAGCGCCGGCTTCTTGTGCAGCCGGATGCCGTTCGGCGCGTATGGCGTCGGCTCGCATTCGATGGGAGCCTTGGCCAGTTCGGCAATCGCTTCCTCGCGTTTGGTTTTCAGCAGGTTGACGCGCAGGTCGAGCGGTGCGGGACGGTTGAGCGCTTCCGCAAGTTGCAACGTGGCGGCTTCGCCGTCGCGGGCAAGCAGACGGTCGAACAGCCACTGTGGCAGGTTCGCGCGCAAGATGACCGGCAAGGCATTGCGGTCGATTTGCGCGATGCGCTGCAGCCATTCGCTTTCAGCCGGATCGAGGCCGCCGAGCGCTTCCGCGCCGACGGCATCGGACAAACCGAGCAGCGCCAGCCGGCGCATTGCCGGACCGTGACCGGATTCGGCAAAGCTCGCGTAGCTGAGCTTGTTGCGCAGGACGGCGTACACGCCTTCGGCAACGGCATTGCGCTCGCGCGGGCCGAGCTTGGGATGCTCGCGGAAATAGCGGGACAGAATGACGTCGGCCGGACCGGCGAAGCGCAGGATTTCCCGCAAGGCTTCTTCAGTGTGGCCGACGACTGCGGGATGCAATCTCATCGGGCTCTTTCAGGTAGTGACGGGCTGTGAGGCCGTGGAAGCGACGCGGACAAGGCCGTTGTCAATCGTCAGCCTGCCTTCGATGAACAAGCGCACCGACCGCGGGTAGATCACATGCTCCTGTGCCAGCACACGGTCAGCCAGGTCATGTTCGGTGTCGTCAGGCAGGACGGGCACGACTGCCTGTTCGACGATAGGGCCATGGTCGAGTTCTGCGGTGACAAAATGCACGGTCGCGCCATGCACCTTGACGCCGGCCGCCAGCGCTTGGCGGTGGGTGGCTAGGCCGGGGAAGCTGGGCAGCAGGGAGGGATGGATATTGAGCATCCGTGCGGCGTAATGCTCGACAAAGGCAGGCGTCAGGATGCGCATGAAGCCGGCGAGTACGACGAGATCCGGCGCGAACTTGTCGATTTCTGCACGCAACGCGGCGTCAAATTCATCGCGGCTGGGGAATTGCTTGCTGGGCACGACGGCGGTCGGGATGCCGTGTTCCGCGGCGAAAACCAGCCCTTCGGCGTCGGCGCGGTTGCTGACTACGGCAGCGATCCGGCACGGCCACTTCTCGGACTGCGCGGCGCGGACGATGGCCTGCATGTTGCTGCCGCGTCCGGAAATCAGGATGACGATATTTTTCATGGCGCGCATTTTACCGTACGGTACCGGCACAATCTAAACAAAAAGCCGACCTCGAGGGTCGGCTTCGGGGTGAATGAGGATTGTTCCTATTGGAAAGAATAAAAGACGCGGAACGCTACCTTGCGATCCGCCCAATAGTCGGCGGCATCGCGGAAAACATCCAGCAGGGTTTCGCGGGCTTCCTTGTCGAATTTCTGGGTATTGGGGAGTTGCTCGATTACAACCAGGAAACCGGGCTGGGGTCCGGCCTTGTACGCCAGGTCGGTCAGGCAGTCGCCCAAGACGTCAAAATTCTTGCCGAAATGCTTGGGAAAATGGAAAGCGGTCGCAATACGGGTCAACACCTGCTGCTTGGTGGTTGCATCGGCGCAATAAGCGTACAGGAAATGCTGTCCGAGCCGCGCGGCCTCTTCCTGCAGCTCGGTCACCCGGAACGCACGGATGGACTGGACCACATTGGGCGGCACCGTTTTAAACAGGCTCATGTCATCCTCGGCTCGTGCGATTAGATGGGCTGTGTCGCTGTGCAGTGACTCGATACGCATTTGGTTACTCTTTGATGCGCCTGAAGGTCGCATAATGGTCGTCGGTGTAATAGTACTCACCCGATGTCCGCGGGTCCCCTCCCGAGACAATGCGCCGCGCACCGCGGTTGCGCGCGCCGGGGGTCTTCACCGTAAATTCGTGATAATACCCGCGCTTCTGCTTCGGCAAAACCCCTTCATAATTCCGGAAGACGCTGCCGTCCTTGGGGTAGGGAAAGGGCCCTCCCTGCTTGATCAGGATGAGCGTCTGCTGCGCTTCCTTCGGCAGGTCCTGCACCGCGACGGCGCTGATCGGCACCGGTCCTCTTGCAAGGACATTGACAGAAAGCAATAACGCAAGGACGAAAAACGTCCACGTTTTCAGGACCTTAGCAATCATTGTCGCTCGTCGCTCCGTTGCCGGGATGTCAACACTTGCGTTAGTCGGGATTACGTAGGGTAACGTGTTGTCAGAAACGAAGCAACCCTTGCGGATCAATTTTGGAGGGGCTTTTCAAGCGGCCCGGGCATCGTTGTCTGTGCCTCGAAAACGCGGATCGGAGCGAATTGCGCATTATAACAACGACAATACTTTTGCGGCAAATACTTGCCATTCACAAATTGTTGCAAAACTTACTTACCCTTGAATAATTGCATGTAGTCGAAGAAACGGGGTCTGACGTTTAATAGGCCAGTAATACCTCAAGGAGAACCTCATGAAGCAATTCCTCGTTTCGAAGGCCAAATGGCTTGCCGCGGCATCCCTTGCGCTTGCGGCCCCGTTGGCCGGCGCTGGCGATGTGAGCTGGTCTGTCAGCGTCGGCACCCCTTACCCTGCCGCGCCGGTTTACGTGGCGCCACCGCCTGTCGTCTACGCTCCGCAGCCGGTCTATGTGCGTCCACGCCCGGTCTATGTGCAACCGGCTACCGTCGTGCAGTATGGTCCGACCTACTATGTGGAACAGCCGCGCCACAGGAAGCACAAGCACTGGAAGCACCACCACCGCCACCACCATCACGGCTATCGTTACGACTATTGACGTGAATCGGCCCGCGTCCACGGGACGCGGGTCCGTCCAAATCAGGCAGTCCTGGCCAGCGGTTCCCGAGGAATAGCGGCGTCCTGCGGGGTGCCGAAGAATGCCAGAACATCCGCCTTCCGGGCCAATGCATCCTTCCGGCCCAGCGCAATCAGTTCAGTGGTATAGCTTGCCTCAAACAGCAGATAAGACGCCAATGCGCCGCCGCGCGCCTCCGTTGCGCCGATGGCGCCCAGCAGCATGCGAATCGGCCCGGGCAGGTTTTGCACATGGCGGGCCGCGATCTCGTCCAGGCGCTCCGAAGGCGCGATGATCAGCAGGTCGACGGGTCGCAGCGGGGTCCGGCTGCGCTGTTCTTCCGTGAGTACCGACAAGGTCAGGTTGATGCGCGTCATGCGCTCAATATCGACTGCGAGGCTATCCAGGAAAATGCTCGACATCGCATGACCGGCAATCTGCGCAAGGCTAGGGTAAGACGCAAATTCCGGTGCCTCCCTTATCTGCTCCGTCAGCCGGCCGGCGCCGATCACCATGACCTTGTCCGCGCCAAGATGGATCGCCGGCGAAATCGGGGCGAGCTGTCGCATCGAGCCGTCCCCGAAATATTCGCGCCTGCCGTTGCAGTAGATCGGCGTGGCGGGAAAAATGAGTGGAATAGCCGACGATGCGAGCAGATGCTCGACACCGATCTGGCTGCGCAGGGCAATGCGCTGCGAGCGGACCCAAGGCTCGATGTCGGCTTCCGACTGGTAGAAGGTAATGTGACGGCCAGCGGTATAGGAAGAGGCCGACACCGCTACCGCATGCAAGGCGCCGTCGAGCAGCGCCTTGTCGAGCCGGGGGAAATCCAGCATCCGGTTCAAAAGCGTGACCAGCGGCGTATTGTCCAACAGCGCATTTGGCGGGTTGGCCTTCCATTTCCGCAGCAACCAGCCAAAGGAAAGCAGCGACAGCCAGCGTGCCCCCGACCGCAGCACGCCAAGCGAATCAGCCCGGTATACCTGCTCCACCGTGACCTTCTCCCAGACGTGCATGACTTTCTGCAGGCCTTCGTCGAAGTTGTCAGCATGGCAGGCCAGCGCTGTTGCGTTGATCGCGCCTGCAGAGGTGCCGCAGATGATGTCGTAGGGGTTGCGCTCCGGCGTCCAACCTGCGCCCTGCAGGATCGAGGACACGCCGTCGAGCACACCCATCTGGTATGCCGCGCGTGCGCCGCCGCCTGTCAGTACGAGGCCGGTTTTCTTTTGCTTTCCCATAGTAAAGAGATTAGCAGGCGAGCCGGCATTTGGGGAGGAAGGCAGCGCTGCAACGGATGAAAAAACGACGCCGGGCGAACCCGGCGTCATTTCTGAGCACGATCGAGCGGCTAGTCGCCTTTCACGATGCCTTCGCGGCGCGGGTCTGCACCGCCGAACCACATTTCTTCGCCATGTATCGTGGTGCGCATGATGCCCTGCAGGCCGGAGGTCTGTTCCATTAGGCGGACATTGTGACCTTTCGCTTTCAGCTGCTCGACCAGGCTGTCCGGCACACGCCCCTGCTCGAGTTCGGTCGGGCCGTTGCGGCTGCCGAAATTGGGCAGGGTGATCGCCTGCTGCACATTGAGCCCCCAATCCATCGTGCCGACGAGGACCTTGGCGACATAGTTGATGATCGCGGAGCCGCCCGGAGAACCGGTCGACAGCACCAGCTTCTTCGTCCCCTTATCGAACACCAGCGTCGGCGCCATCGAGCTGCGCGGGCGCTTGCCCGGCTGCACACGGTTGGCAATCGGGCCGGAGGCATCAGCCGGGTCAAAGGAAAAATCGGTCAGTTGGTTGTTCAGCAGGAAGCCACGGACCATCTGGCGCGAGCCGAAGGCATCTTCGATGGTGGTCGTCATGGAAATCGCATTGCCGGCAGCGTCGACAATGGAGATATGCGAGGTCGACGGCAGTTCCGGGGAATTGTCGAGACCCCATGCCACGGCCGTCACAGGCGGCGTGCCGGGCTTCGCCACTCCCATCGACTTGTCCGTGATGAGCGCCGCGCGGTCGGCAAGGTATTTGCCGTCGAGCAGGGTCTTGACGCTGTTACCCGGCAGCGGGACGAAATCGGTGTCGGCGACGTAGCGCGCCCGGTCGGCATAGGCAAGGCGCCCCGCTTCCGAGAACAGGTGGATTGCATCGGCGCCCGGCACGCCATCCTTTGGTGCGAGCGAACGCATGTCGCGGGTCTCCAGGATGCCGAGCATCTGCGCAATTGCAATACCTCCCGAGGAAGGCGGTGGCATGCCGCACACCGTCCAGGATTTGTAATCCGTGCAGACCGGTTCGCGCACCTTGGCCTGGTAGCCGGCGATGTCGGCGGCGGTGAGCAAACCGGGGTTGGTCGGGTGGGCTTTGACCTTGGCTTCGATATCGCGCGCAATCTGGCCCTTGTAGAACGCGTCGGCGCCACCGGTCGCAATCTCGCGCAGCACCTTCGCCAGTTCAGGATTCTTCAGCACATGACCTACCGGCCAGGGGTTGCCGTCTTTGTCGTAAAAGTAGGCAGCGGCAACCGGGTCCTTCTTCAGGTGCGGCTCGGTTTTCAGCATCATGTTCAGGCGTGGACTGACTGCGAAGCCCTCGTCCGCGAGTTTGATCGCCGGAGCGAACAGCGATGCCCACGGCAGCTTTCCGTACTGCTTGTGTGCGAGGTCGAGCATGCGCAGCACGCCGGGTGCTCCCACTGAGCGTCCGCCGACCACGCCGTCATAGAAAGGCATGGCTTTGCCCTCGGGCGTATGGAACAGCTTTTCATGGGCGGCCGACGGCGCGGTTTCCCTCCCGTCAAACGCCTTGACCGTCTTGCCGTCGAAATGCATCAGGAACGCACCGCCGCCGATGCCGGAAGACTGCGGCTCGACCAGTGCCAGCACCATTTGCACGGCAATGGCGGCATCGACCGCCGTGCCGCCGGCGCGCAGGACCTGGTAACCCGCATCGGTAGCCAAAGGATTGGCCGCAGCAACCATGTATTTCCTGGCAGCCCAACCCGGCTTTTCGGTATAGCCACTGGCCCGTTCCGGTGCCTGCATGCCGGCCTGTGAGGCTGCGGGCTGCGATACCTGCGTGGTCGAGCATCCGGCCGTGAACAAGACAGCAATCGCAATCGAAAGTATTCCTGCTTTCACCATGAACCACTCCAAAAAAGAAAAAGACAAGCCACGGGCTTGTCTTAGTCTAATTTGGCAAGGCGTCGCTGTCATGACACCCTGCACCGAATATGGCACGCACTTGAGATTGCTCACCTCAAATGCGCTGCGCCGCAATCACTTGGGCTGCATGCGAATCGCACCGTCGAGGCGGATGGTTTCGCCGTTGAGCATCATGTTCTCGATGATGGTCTTTGCCAGGTTCGCGTACTCGGCGGGCTTGCCAAGGCGCGGGGGGAACGGGACCATGCGGCCGAGCGCGTCCTGCACTTCCTGCGGCATGCCAAGCAGCATCGGCGTCTCGAAGATGCCGGGAGCGATGGTCATCACACGAATGCCGTTGCGCGAGAGGTCGCGTGCCATCGGCAGCGTCAGGCCGACGACCGCGGCCTTCGACGCGCCGTAGGCGGCTTGGCCGATCTGGCCGTCGTACGCGGCAACCGACGCGGTATTGATGATGACGCCGCGCTCGCCGTGCTCGTTCGCCTCGGTCTTGGCCATGGCATCCGCCGCCAGGCGTGCCATGTTGAAGGTGCCGACAAGGTTGATGTTGACGGTACGCTGGAACACGTCGAGCGGGTGCGGGCCGTCCTTGCCCACGGTCTTCACTGCGGGTGCCACGCCTGCGCAGTTGACCAGGCCGCGCAGCGTACCCATGGCGGTGGCGGCATCCACGACGGCCTTCCCGTCGGCTTCGGAAGTCACGTCACACTTGACGAACTTGCCCTTCAGCTCGGCCGCCAGCTTCTCGCCTGCTTCGACCTGCACGTCAGCCAGCACGACCTTGCCGCCGTTTTCCACGATCATGCGTGCGGTTGCAGCGCCGAGGCCGGATGCGCCGCCGGTGATGATGAATACGCTGTTCTGGATCTGCATTTCTTCCTCTTTTGATGAACGGAAATGTTAATGACGTTTACGTTAACGTAAAGAGGCTCATTGTAGCCAATTTTTCACGCCAAAAGCAAAAAAGGCGGCCGAAGCCGCCTTCTTCCGACCACTTACGGAATTCCGGTTACCCGGACCGCCTTACTTGGACGTTTCCGCGCCTGCGGTCGGCGTCGCCGGCGTTGCAGCCGGTGCACTCAGCGCAGGCGGCGTCGCCGCTTGGCCGCCGGTCGCGGTCGTGCCGACAGCCGGAAGCAGCGGCACTAGGAGCAACGCCACGATGTTGATGATCTTGATCAACGGGTTGACCGCCGGACCGGCAGTGTCCTTGTACGGGTCGCCGACGGTGTCGCCGGTCACCGCCGCCTTGTGCGCATCGGAGCCCTTGCCGCCATGATGGCCGTCTTCGATGTACTTCTTGGCGTTATCCCAGGCACCGCCGCCGGTACACATCGAGATGGCGACGAACAGGCCGGTCACGATGGTGCCCATCAGCAGGCCGCCCAGCGCCGCCGGGCCGAGGATCAGGCCAACCAGGATCGGCACGACGACCGGGAGGAGCGACGGAACGATCATTTCCTTGATTGCCGCAGTGGTCAGCATGTCGACCGCCTTGCCGTACTCCGGCTTGCCGGTGCCTTCCATGATGCCCTTGATCTCACGGAACTGGCGGCGCACTTCTTCCACCACACTGCCGGCCGCACGTCCGACCGCTTCCATCGCCATCGCGCCGAAGAGGTAAGGAATGAGGCCGCCGATGAACAAGCCGATGATCACCATGTGGTCGGACAGGTCGAAGGAAAGGTGCATGCCGCGCGCTTCAAGCGCGTGGGTGTAGTCGGCGAACAGCACCAGCGCCGCCAGGCCGGCGGAGCCGATTGCATAGCCCTTGGTCACGGCCTTGGTAGTATTGCCCACAGCATCCAGCGGATCGGTGATGTCGCGCACGCTGTCCGGGAGTTCGGACATTTCAGCGATACCGCCCGCGTTATCGGTGATCGGGCCATAGGCGTCGAGCGCAACAATGATGCCCGCCATGCTCAACATGGAAGTGGCCGCCACCGCAATGCCGTACAGGCCGCCCAGCGCAAACGACACCCAGATCGCGATGCACACAAAGATCACGGGCCATGCGGTCGACTTCATCGACACACCGAGGCCAGCGATGATGTTGGTGCCGTGGCCGGTGGTCGATGCCTGCGCAACGTGCTGCACCGGCTTGTAGTCGGTTCCGGTGTAGTACTCGGTGATCCACACCATCAATGCGGTAAGCACCAGGCCGACCACGCAGGCACCAAACAGCGCCATCGCGCCGACCGTCTTGCCGCCGGCGACGGCAACTGCTTCCGGGAACAACCAGGTGGTTACGAAATAGAAGGCGATCAGCGAAATGATGCCGGAGATGATCAGGCCCTTGTACAACGCGGGCATCACATTCTTCATGCCGGGCGATGCCTTGACGAAGCTGCAGCCGATGATGGAGGCGATGATCGATACGCCGCCGAGCACGAGCGGGTAGATCACGGCATTCAGCGGCGCGCCGGTCACCATGAGCGCGCCGAGCGTCATGGTCGCGATCAGGGTCACCGCATAGGTCTCGAACAGATCGGCCGCCATGCCTGCGCAGTCACCCACGTTGTCGCCCACGTTGTCGGCGATTACTGCCGGGTTGCGCGGATCGTCTTCGGGAATACCGGCTTCCACCTTGCCCACGAGGTCAGCGCCGACATCGGCGCCCTTGGTGAAGATACCGCCGCCGAGACGAGCGAAGATCGAAATCAGCGAGGAGCCGAAGGCGAGGCCGAGCAGCGGTTTGAGGGTCGTTGCATCGACGGTCTTGCCGTTGGTGACGAACCAGAAGAACAGGGTCACGCCGAGCAGGCCGAGGCCGACTACCAGCATGCCAGTGATGGCGCCGCCGCGGAAGGCGACTGCAAGCGCCGGGCCGATGCCATTGGTGGCTGCCTGAGCGGTACGCACATTGGCGCGCACTGACACGTTCATGCCGATGAAGCCGCAGGCGCCGGAGAGGATTGCGCCAACGACGAAGCCGATGGCAGTGGTTGCATCAAGGAAGACGCCAATCAGGATGGCAAGGACGACACCGACGATACCGATCGTCTTGTACTGGCGGGCCAGATACGCCCCGGCGCCCTGCTGAATGGCTGCTGCGATTTCCTGCATGCGGGCGTTGCCCGCATCCTGGCCCAAGATCCAACTCCGCGATACCAATCCGTAGATGACGGCGATAATGCCGCACGCTACGGCCAACCACAATCCTGTTGCCATATCGACTCCTCCAATTGTTTCACGACAAAGTTAAAACAACGACGTTCCGGAGGACGGCGACGGCATACGCCAAGTGCTGCAAGAAGGTATCTGCTGTCGTCGTCCCGCGAGTACTACGCACTGCAAAACTTCAAGCGTTACTGATTACTGAAGAGATGATTCGGTCGGTCCGTATTGTTGCATACGGGATATCGTCTGGATACTGGGCGTTGGACTCCCCCTGATGATTTGTTGATCTGGATTAGGCAGGGTGCCGGAAAGAAAAAAGCGGACACGAAGTCCGCTTTCCTTTTTACTCCGACAAGGCCGCGAAGGCTTTGTCGCGGATCGTCTCGACCGGTCCGACACCCGAGATCTTGCGATACTTCGGGGCGCCGGACTGACCGGACTGGGCCCACTTGTTGTAATAGTCGACCAGCACTTCGGTCTGATCGTGGTAGACGGCAAGGCGTTTCTTCACGGTGTCTTCCTTGTCGTCATCGCGCTGGATCAGTTCCTCGCCGGTCACGTCATCCTTGCCTTCCACTTTCGGCGGATTGAACTTGACGTGGTAGGTGCGGCCGGACGGCTGGTGCACGCGACGGCCACTCATGCGCTCGATGATAGACTCGTCCGGCACGTCGATTTCGAGCACGAAATCGATCGTCACGCCGGCTTCCTTCATCGCATCGGCCTGCGGAATGGTGCGCGGGAATCCGTCGAACAGGTAGCCGTTCGCGCAGTCCGGCTGCTTCAGGCGGTCCTTGACCAGGCCGATGATGATGTCGTCGGACACCAGTCCGCCTGCATCCATCACCTTCTTGGCCTCGAGGCCGAGCGGCGTGCCGGCCTTGACGGCGGCACGCAGCATGTCGCCTGTGGAAATCTGCGGGATGTTGAATTTTTCCTTGATGAAATTTGCTTGCGTGCCTTTGCCGGCACCTGGCGGTCCTAAAAGGATGAGGCGCATGGTGTGTCCTAGATTGGTTTTAAATTTTGTATTCGGTGACGAGGATTTCCGCCAGGGCGGGATTACCTCAAAGACATGCTTTTTATCACACTAACTTTTCATGAAACTTACCACAGAATTTCCCTGAACCGCATCCCCCGGTTTTATTTCGTCGAATTTCCTTGATCGAAATATTGCCGGACGCGCACCAGATCCTCGGGTGTATCGACCCCGGCAGCAGGCACATCGGGTGTGACATGGACGGCAATCGGGTAACCGTGCCAGAGCACGCGCAGCTGTTCGAGCGCTTCGATCTGCTCCAGCGGCGACAAAGCCAGGCGGGGATATTCCTGCAAAAAGGCATTGCTGTAGGCGTACAGGCCGATGTGACGCAACGGGGCATATCCGGCCGGCAAGACTTCTTTTGACTGGGCAAATGCATCCCGATGCCACGGGATGGTCGCCCGCGAAAAGTAAAGCGCCCTGCCCGCTTTGCCGAGGACGACCTTCACGACATTGGGGTTGAAGACCTCGGCAACGTCGGCAATCGGATGTGCGGCCGTCGCCATCGGTACATCGCTGCCGATCAATCCGGCCGTCGCCGCTATCAGCGCCGGAGAAATCAGCGGCTCGTCACCCTGCACGTTGACCACGACGGCATCGGAAGGCAAGGCCATGGCAGCTGCAACTTCAGCGATGCGGTCTGTACCGGAAGGATGGTCCGCTCGGGTCATGTGCGCGAGTACGCCGTGTTCGCGACAGGCAGAGAGGATATCGGCGTGGTCGGTCGCAACAACGACCTGCGAAGCGCCGGACTGCAATGCGCGCTCTGCCACGCGCACGACCATCGGTTTTCCGCCAAGGTCGGCCAGCGGCTTGTTGGGCAGCCTGGTCGACGCCAGGCGTGCGGGGATGATGACGGTAAAGGTCATTGTTCGAAACAGCGTCCAGCGTATCGGCTGTCGAGAGGAAGTTCAGGAATTGGCGGAAGCCGGTGGCGCATTGAGGTCGCGCGCCTGGTCAGCCCACATGATCGGGATGCCGTCGCGGATCGGATAGGCCAGCTTGTCCGGGTTGCAGATCAGTTCCTGCGCGTTCTTGTCGTATTCCAGCGGGCCCTTGCAGATCGGGCAGACCAGGATGTCAAGCAGTCGGGCGTCCACGACATTTCTCCACTATTCGTTCGGCCAGCGTGCGATCGATGCGCGCGGTGACCGGGACGACCCAGATGCGCGGGTCGTTGTTGATCGTATCAATTTGCGTACATTTTACTGCATCCTTCTCGGTGATCAGGATGATCTCGGCATCGATTTTCGCAAACGGGTTGTCGGAGAAATCATAGTGGTCGGCAAGAGGCAGTTCCTCGAACTCGAGTCCGGACCGGCGCAACATCGAGAAAAAGCGCGACGGATTGCCTATGCCCGCAGCCGCAACAATGCGGCCTGCATGTCGAGCAAGATCGTGCAGGGGGACAGTTTGCGACCGGTCCGCAAGCCTTTCCGCACGCTCGCCAACCAATTCCATACGCATAGCGTCGCGCGGAATACCTTCGGGCAAGCGCTCGGCATTGAACACGGTGAAGTCGCGCTTTCTCGACGCCGGCTCACGCAAGGGTCCGGCCGGGAGCAGCCAGCCGTTGCCGTTGCCCCGTTCGTCGCATAACACGATTTCCACGTCGCGCTGCAAGGCGTAGTGCTGCAAGCCATCGTCGGAGACGATGACACTGACTTCGGGATGGGCCGTCAGCAGCGCACGGGCTGCGTCGACACGATTGCGTCCGACCATCACCGGGCATTGTGCGCAGCGGGCGATCAATGCCGGCTCGTCGCCGACTTCCATCGGGGAGGAGTCGGGACGGACTTCCGTCGGTGCCTTGTTCTGCGCGCCATAGCCGCGTGAAATCACACCGGGCGCGAAGCCGGCCCGACGCAGCTCTTCGATAAGCCAGATCGTGAAAGGGGTTTTTCCGGTGCCGCCGACGAAGATATTACCGACGACGACTACCGGCACCGGCAGGCGGTCGGCATGCAACAGTCCGGTGTGAAACGCAGTGCGCCGCATGGCGGCAATCGTCCCGAATACCTGTGACACCGGCCACAACGCGCTTGCCAGCAAGCCGCGCCGCAGCCAGGCCTGTGTGAGCGTCGATTCGGCGCTACGCGTCATTTCCTGCCGCTGGATTGCGCGGCAAAAGTGACTTTTTCGAATCCGGCCAGGCGCGCCGCTTCCAGCACATTGATCACGGACTGGTGCGCGGCGGTCGCGTCGGCGTTGATGATGATCACCGGATCCTTCTTCGACGGTCCCTTGGCATTTGCCACCGCCTTCAGCTCCTCTGCCAGGCCGGCGGCGTCGCGCGCCGAAATCTGCTGATTGTCGATCGCGTAATGGCCTTGTGCATTGACGCCGACGTTGATTTCGAACGGCTGCTCGACTGCCTTCTCGGCGTCGGCAGTCGGCAGCGAAATTTGCAGCGCGGTGAACTTGCTGTAGGTCGTGGTGACCATCAGGAAGATCAGGATCACCAGCAGGACGTCAATGAAGGGAATCAGGTTGATTTCCGGATCATCGCGGCGTGTGCCTTTGCGGAAGTCCATGGCCCAGCCTTATTTGCGCGTGCCGTGCACGATGTCGACGAACTTGACCGCCTGCTGTTCCATGTCGACGATGAAGCTGTCGACCAGGGCGCGGAAGTGACGGTAGAACACGAGCGCGGGCATTGCAATCGCAAGACCGAAACCGGTGTTGTACAGTGCGACGGAGATGCCGTGCGCCAGTTGCGCCGGGTTGGCGCCGGTCGCATTTTGCGAGCCGAAGATTTCGATCATGCCGACCACGGTGCCGAACAGGCCCATCAGCGGCGCCAGCGTCGCGATGGTACCCAGTGTGGTCAGGAAGCGCTCGAGGTCGTGCGCGGTGCCCCGGCCGGCCTCTTCGATCGATTCCTTCATCACGTCACGCGGCGCGTTGACGTTGCGCAGGCCAGCAGCCAGCACGCGGCCCAGCGGCGAATTGTTTTCCAGGTTCTTCAGGACCTCGGGACTAATCTTGCCATTGTGATAGACCCGGATCACCTCTTCCAGCAAAGTCGGAGGGAGGATACGACCACGGCGCAGGTACAATACGCGCTCGATAATCAGTGCCAATCCGATAACGGAAGCAATCAGCAGCGGCCAGATCGGCCAGCCGGCCGCTTGGATAATGGCGAGCAAAACAGGCTCCTTGGGTGTGAATTCAGTCGGATGCAGAATGTATCCTGTTGGGCCGCTGCGGGCAAGCGCACACGACGGCGATACCACGCAAAAACTTCTGCACAGGGGCTGTGGATAACTTTGTGGGCAAATCAGTGGACAGCGTAAAAGTGTTTGATTCGAAAGGATTTTTTCTTTCCTTTGAGTAAGCAGCAAAAAAGTGTTTTTCGAATTAAATCAAGCACTTAGTACGGTGGCGAATTGTTTGTAACCAATTATGACCGGCAAATGACGAATTGGCGCGCCTGTGGACAGGTTTTGCCCTGGAAGACCGCATGAATACTGGAAGTTCGATTGAAAACCAAGGCGGGACGCCGTCTGTGCTGACGGTTTCCGCATTGAATCAAGCGGTGGCGCGCATGCTCGAGCGCAATTTCCCGCTTGCCTGGGTATCCGGGGAAATCTCCAATTTCACCCGTGCCGCCTCCGGCCACTGGTACTTCACCTTGAAGGACGAAAGCGCACAGGTGCGGGCGGTCATGTTCCGCGGCCGCGCACAGTACACGGGTTTTACGCCGCGCGAGGGTGACAAGGTGGAAGTGCGTGCGCTGGTGACCCTGTACGCGCCGCGCGGCGACTACCAGCTCAACGTCGAGGCGATCCGCCGCGCCGGTGTGGGCAATCTGTACGAGGCCTTCCTCCGGCTCAAGGAAAAGCTGAATGCGGAAGGACTGTTTGATCCGGCGCGCAAGCGTCCGCTCGCCTTGTTCGCAAGAACGATCGGCATCGTCACTAGCCCGCAGGCGGCGGCCTTGCGCGACATCCTGACCACCCTGCGCCGGCGCGCGCCGCATGTGCGCGTCATCCTCTACCCTGCACCTGTCCAAGGCGAGGGCGCGGCGCAGAAAATCGCGCAGGCAATCGATACCGCATCCGCACGCGCCGAATGTGATGTGCTGCTGGTATGCCGCGGCGGGGGCAGCATCGAGGACTTGTGGTCCTTCAACGAGGAAGTGGTGGCTCGAGCCATCGCTGCCTGTTCGATGCCGGTGATTTCCGGCGTCGGGCACGAAACCGACGTCACGATTGCCGACTTTGCCGCCGACCTGCGCGCACCCACGCCGACCGCCGCGGCGGAAATGGCCGCAGCTCCTCGCGAGGATTGGATGGCAACGCTTGGCGCCCATGCGGACGACCTGACCCGCGCTTTCAAGCGGATACTGGCGGAAAAGGCGCAGACGCTGGACTGGTTCTCGCGCCGCCTGGTCAGCCCTTCTGCCCACATCGCACATGAGCGCCTGAAGCTGCGCGGCTTGCAAATCCGGCTGGCACATGCGACGCGCACCCCGCTCAACCAGGCGAAG
Source organism: Noviherbaspirillum sp. (assembly GCA_035627275.1). Taxonomy (GTDB): domain Bacteria; phylum Pseudomonadota; class Gammaproteobacteria; order Burkholderiales; family Burkholderiaceae_D; genus Noviherbaspirillum. Next base: position 10,618 of record DASPMC010000083.1, on the reverse strand, counting down.
TTCTCGCTCTCGCACCTGCAGACGCGGCTTGCCGCGCGATTGCCGGAAACCGGCCCAGCACGTGCCCGGCTGAAGGACGACGCACGACGCATCGTGGCGCGCATGGCGGCACTGCAGACGCAACGCAGGCAATCCCTCGCATCACTGGAAGCGCAACTGGAGCTATTGAATCCGCAGCGCACACTGGAACGTGGCTACGCGATGGTGCTCGACAGTAAAGGCAAGATCATCCGTGCGCCCAAGGACCTGCGGCCGCGCGAAAGCATCACCGTTCGACTGGCGGAAGGCTCGGCCGAAGTGGGGATTGCAAGCGTCCAGCCGACCCTGGAATAGCCGCACGGACAGTTTTCGGCCCCTTTCAATCAGCAATTCGCCGTAGATCAATGGGGTCATTCATGCAACCTGTCGGCATCCGTCTTACAATTAACGTCTTTCAAAAACAACATCGACCGTAACGAGAAAGGAAACGCCATGGAACACACCCTGCCCCCCCTGCCCTACGCGAAGGATGCACTGCAGCCGCATATGTCCCAGGAAACGCTGGAATACCACTACGGCAAGCACCACCAGACCTATGTGACCAACCTGAACAACCTGATCAAGGGCACCGAATTCGAAAACGCTTCCCTTGAAGACATCATCAAGAAGTCCTCCGGCGGCCTGTTCAACAACTCCGCCCAGGTGTGGAACCACACCTTCTTCTGGAACTGCCTGAAGCCGAACGGCGGCGGCGCTCCGACCGGCGCGGTTGCTGACGCGATCAACGCCAAGTGGGGTTCCTTCGACAAGTTCAAGGAAGAGTTCACCAAGTCCGCCACCACCAACTTCGGTTCCGGCTGGACCTGGCTGGTCAAGAAGACCGACGGCACCGTCGACATCGTCAACACCTCCAACGCCGGCACCCCGCTGACCACCGCGGACAAGGCCCTGCTGACCTGCGACGTGTGGGAGCACGCCTACTACATCGACTACCGCAATGCACGTCCGAAGTTCCTGGAAGCGTTCTGGAATCTCGTGAACTGGGATTTCGTCGCGAAGAACTTCGCGTAATCGCATAACCGGTATCCGGTCCCGACACCCCCGCCTAGCGGGGGTTTTTTTCGCCCTTTCCGGGATGATGCGAGCGTGCCCTACGTACGTAGGGTTGCGTAAGTGTTGAAAAACTTTCATGCCAAGGCCGGCTTCTTGCCTTATCCTTGCGCCAGCAGAATTCTTAACTTGCATCCTGACTACCACCATGAAGACGCCTCAGCATCGTCATTCCATCCGCAAGATCCTCGTCGCCAACCGGTCCGAGATCGCCATCCGCGTCATGCGGGCGGCGGCGGAACTCGGCATCCGTACCGTCGCGATCTATGCGAATGAAGACAAGTTCGCGCTGCACCGTTTCAAGGCCGACGAAAGCTACCTCGTCGGCGAAGGCAAGAAGCCGATCGCGGCCTATCTCGACATCGATGACATCATCCGCATCGCGAAGGAAGCAGATGTCGATGCAATCCACCCGGGATATGGCTTCTTGTCGGAGAACCCGGACTTTGCGGAGGCATGCGCAAAGAACGGCATCACCTTCATCGGCCCGCACCCGGAGGTCATGCGCACGCTGGGCAACAAAGTCGCCGCGCGCAATGCGGCGATCGCAGCCGGCGTGCCCGTCGTGCCTGCGACCAAGGCGCTGCCGCATGACATCGAGCAGGCGAAGAAGATGGCGGCGGAGATCGGTTATCCGCTGATGCTCAAGGCAAGCTGGGGCGGCGGCGGACGCGGCATGCGCGTAATCGAATCCGAAGCAGAACTGCCCGGCCAGCTGGAAGTCGCCCGCCGCGAGGCGCTGGCGGCATTCGGCAACGACGAGATGTATCTCGAGAAGCTGGTGCGCCGCGCGCGCCACGTCGAGGTGCAATTGATGGGCGATACGCACGGCAACCTGGTGCATCTGTTCGAACGCGACTGCTCGGTGCAGCGGCGCAACCAGAAGGTGGTCGAGCGCGCCCCTGCCCCCTATCTCGACGATGCCACCCGCAACGAGCTGTGTGAGGCCGCTCTTCGCCTCGGCCGCGCGGTCAATTACACGCACGCCGGGACCGTCGAATTCCTGATGGATGCCGACACCAGCAAGTTCTACTTCATCGAGGTCAATCCGCGCATCCAGGTCGAGCACACCGTGACCGAACAGGTGACCGGCATCGACATCGTGAAGGCGCAGATCCGGGTGTCCGAAGGCATGGCCATCGGCGAACTGGACGAGCACGGCGCAGGCATTCCGACGCAGGATCAGATCCGCCTGAACGGCCATGCACTGCAGTGCCGCGTCACGACAGAAGACCCGGAAAACAACTTCACGCCCGACTACGGGCGTCTGGTTGCCTATCGCAGCGCCGCCGGTTTCGGCGTGCGTCTCGACGGCGGCACCGCCTATTCCGGTGCAGTGATCACGCCCTATTACGACTCGTTGCTTGTGAAAGTGACCGCGTGGGCGCCGACGTCCGACGAAGCGATCGCGCGCATGGACCGCGCCCTGCGCGAATTCCGCATCCGTGGTGTGTCGACGAACCTGCCCTTCCTCGAAAACGTCATCAACCACGACCTGTTCAAGTCGGGCGAATGCATCACGCGCTTCATCGATACGACGCCGGAACTGTTCCAGTTCGCCAAGCGCCGCGACCGTGCGACGCGTCTGCTGCGATTCATCGGCGACGTGGTGGTCAACGGCAATCCGGAGATGAAGGGACGCAAAGCCGCCGAAGGTATTCTCCCCGCGCCGATCTTGCCCACCGTCCACCGCGCCGCACCAATCCTGCCAGGCACGCGCGACAAACTCAAGGAACTCGGCGCCGAGAAGTTCGCGCAATGGACGAAGGACCAGCCGCAGGTGCTTCTGACCGACACCACGATGCGCGACGCGCATCAATCGCTGTTTGCGACCCGTATGCGCACCGCCGACATGCTGGCTGTCGCGCCCTACTATGCGCGCATGCTGCCCAACCTGTTCTCGATGGAATGCTGGGGTGGCGCGACCTTCGATGTGGCAATGCGCTTCCTGAAGGAAGATCCGTGGGAGCGCCTCGCGCAACTGCGCGAAGCTGTGCCCAACATCCTGTTCCAGATGCTGCTGCGGGCATCCAATGCGGTGGGCTACACCAACTATGCGGACAACGTGGTCAAGCACTTCGTCGAACAGGCGGCCAAGGGCGGCGTCGACCTGTTCCGTGTGTTCGATTCGCTCAACTGGGTGGAGAACATGCGCGTGGCCATCGATGCGGTCCGCGAGTCCGGCGCGTTGTGCGAAGGTGCAATCTGCTACACCGGCGATCCGTTCGATTCGTCACGCCCGAAGTACAGCCTCAAGTACTACGTCGACATGGCGAAGCAACTGGAAAAGGCCGGCGTCAACATCCTCGGCATCAAGGACATGGCCGGCGTGTGCAAGCCGCACGCGGCGCGTGAACTGGTCAAAGCGCTGAAGGAAGAAGTCGGCCTGCCGATCCACTTCCATACGCACGACACCAGCGGCATTTCCGCAGCGAGCGTGCTTGCCGCGATCGAAGCCGGTTGCGATGCCGTGGATGGCGCGATGGACGCGATGAGCGGCCTGACCTCGCAGCCGAACCTCGGTTCGATTGCATCGGCGTTACAGGGAACGGCGCGTGACCCGAAGATGGACAAGCACGCGATGTTCGCGATCTCGCAATACTGGGAAGGCGTGCGCCGCCAGTACGAGCCCTTCGAGGCGGACATGCGCTCGGGCACTTCGGACGTGTACCGTCATGAGATGCCCGGCGGCCAGTACACCAACCTGCGCGAGCAGGCGCGTGCGATGGGCATCGACCATCGCTGGACCGAAGTAGCGCAAGCCTATGCAGACGTGAACCAGTTGTTCGGCGACATCGTGAAGGTCACGCCGACCTCCAAGGTCGTGGGCGACATGGCGCTATTCATGGTCGCCAATGACCTCACGCCGGAAGACGTGAAGAATCCGGACAAGGAAATCGCTTTCCCCGAATCGGTGATCTCGCTGTTCAAGGGTGAACTCGGCTTCCCGCCGGATGGCTTCCCAAAGGAACTTGAAAAGAAGATTCTCAAGGGCGACAAGCCGATGGTAGGACGTCCGGGCGCGAACCTGCCGCCGGTCGACCTCGCCAAGGCGAAGGAAGACGCGGAGAAGACCATCGGCCGCTCAATCACCGAGCAGGAGCTGGCGTCGTATCTCATGTATCCGAAGGTATTCCGCGACTACGCGGAACATCGCCGCAACTACGGTGATGTGAGTGTGCTGCCGACTCAGGTGTTCTTCAATGGCCTGAAGGAAGGCCAGGAGATTTCGGTCGACATCGACCAGGGCAAGACGCTGGTGATCCGCCTGCAAGGCCGCACCGAACTGGAAGAGGAAGGCCAGAGCAAGCTGTTCTTCGAGCTCAACGGCCAGGCGCGTATGGTGCGCATCGACAAGGCAGGTGCGCTCAAGCTGGTCACGCATCCACGAGCGGAAGACGGCAATGCGAACCATGTCGGCGCGCCGATGCCCGGCATGATCGTGACGCTGGCAGTCAAGCCCGGCCAGAAGGTGGCCAAGGGCGATCCGCTGGTGTCCATTGAGGCGATGAAGATGGAAACCATGATCCGCGCCGAACGGGATGCTGTGGTCAAGCAAACCCACGTGAAGCCGGGTGCGGTCGTCGCGGCGAAGGACCTGCTGGTCGAGCTCGCCGATTAATCGTTCCTCCCCGCCGCTTGAAGGGCCTGCATCCGAGCAGGCCCTTTTTTCTTTGACCTTGGCGATTTGGCAAGTTCCTGTGCATCTCATGGTAGATGCCGCCAAATCCGTGTGACTGCGGCCACGGCTTTATTTAAAATACAAGTCTTTCCGACAGGCTGCGTGCCCGGGCCTGTAACGCCCATTCCCTCCCGCAAAGACAATAACCATGAATCTTCCGAACTTCTCCCTGTCCTTCAAGAGCGTCGTGCGCGTTACCGTTGCCGCCGCAGTGCTCGCACTCGGCGGCCTCGTCCACGCCCAGCAAGTCCTGCGCGTATCGGCCATCCCCGACGAGGCGCCCACCGAGCTTCAGCGCAAGTTCAAGCCGCTCGGCAGCTACCTCGAGCAGAAGCTGGGCATGAAGGTCGAGTTCGTACCGGTCACTGACTACGCCGCTTCGGTCGAAGGGCTGGTCAACAACAAGCTCGACATGGTGTGGTTCGGCGGATTCACCTTCGTGCAGGCGAAGATCCGCAGCAACGGCAAGGTGATCCCCATCGTGCAGCGCGAGGAAGACGAGAAATTCCGCTCGGTGTTCATCACGACGGACAAGACGATCAACCGGCTGGAAGACCTGAAGGGCAAAACCTTTACCTTCGGTTCCGAGTCCTCGACCTCTGGCCACCTGATGCCGCGCTCCTTCCTGTTGGCCGCCAACATCAATCCGGATACGGACATGAAACGTGTGGCCTTCTCCGGCGCACACGATGCAAGCGTTGCTGCCGTAGCCGGGGGCAAGGTCGATGCAGGCGCGCTCAATATTTCGGTCTGGGAGAAACTGCTTGCCCAAGGCAAGGTCGATGCCAAGTCGGTACGCGTGTTCTACACGACGCCGGGCTACTACGACTACAACTGGACCGTGCGGTCGGACATGGACCCGGCACTGCGCAAGAAGCTGACCGACGCCTTCCTCGCACTAAATGCGAACGATGCGCAGGGCAAGGAAATCCTGGAACTGCAGCGCGCCACACGTTTCATTCCGTCCAAGGCGGACAACTACGACCAGATCGAAAAAGCCGCGCGTAACGCCGGCCTGCTGAAGTAAGCATGACCTTTGAACTGCATGGCGTCAGCGTACGTCACTCGTCCTCCTCGACCGGCCCGGCCGCGCTGCAAGACCTGACGCTGTCTATCGCGCAAGGCGAGCAAGTCGCGCTGATCGGGCCATCCGGAGCGGGCAAGACGACCCTGCTGCATACGCTCGCCTGCGCGCAGCGTCCAGCTGCCGGGCAGGTCACCGCGTTCGGCATTGATCCCTGGGCTGCGGGAGACGCACAACGCCATGCACTGCGCTGCCGTCTGTTCCTCGCACCGCAAACACCTCCGCTGCCGCCGCGCCAACGTGTCGTGACTGCAGTGCTTGCAGGCCGTCTTCCGCAGTGGAGCGTGTGGCGCGCAGTTGCATCGCTGTTCAAGCCCGACGATCCAGAGGCTGCATACCAGGCGCTGGCGCAATTCAACCTGCAGGACAAGCTGTACTCGCGCGTGGATCGACTGTCCGGCGGCGAACGTCAGCGTTGCAGCCTGGCCCGCCTGCTTGTGTCGCAGGCGCAGGCCTTCCTGGTGGATGAACCGCTCTCCGCACTCGACCCTGCGCTCGCCACGCACACACTGTCGGTCCTGCAAAAGGAAGCTGCCGCACGCAACGCAACGCTGGTGTGCAGCCTGCACCAGGTGGAACTTGCGCGTGCGTATTTCCCGAGAATTGTCGGCGTGCGCGCGGGGCGCGTCGTCTTCGACACGCTGCGCGAATCGGTGACAGACGACATGGTCGACGCTCTGTATCGTCACTCAGTACGCAATGCGGCAGTAGCGGATGAATCATCCGAGGCGCCGGCGGCAACGCCTTTGATCACGCGCTGCTTCTGAAGCAATCCATGCTCCTTTTTTCCTCCCACACCAAGCATCCCGATCCTGCCTGGCACGGCCGCATCGGTGCGCTGATCCTGGCACTGGTCGTCCTCTGGCCCATGCTTGTCTGGAGCGAATTCAAGCCGTGGCAATTGTTCGAGGAGCAAAGCCTGCGCGCAACCGGCCGGTTTCTTGCCGCCTTCCTGCCACCCGCGCACTCCGCCGAATTCCTGCAACTCGTCGCGCAGGCGACCTGGGAAACGATTGCGATGGCAACTGCCGGCATGGCGCTTGCGCTGCTGGGCGCAGTGCCGATGACGCTGATCGTAACGGAGCGCCTGTCACTGTCGCGGATCGGCACGGGCAGGATCGGTTTCGCGGGCCGTTCGATCCGGCAAATGGTGCGCTGGGTGCTGGTCCTGTTGCGCAGCGTGCCGGAGCTGGTTTGGGCGCTGCTGTTCGTGCGCATTGCCGGCCTTGGACCGACGGCAGGCGTACTGGCGATCGCCCTGACGTACTGCGGCATGCTGGGCAAGGTCTATGCAGAGATCCTCGAATCGTCGGATGCGCATGCGAGCGACACGCTGCTGCGCAACGGTAGCGGCCGTCTGTCCGCGCTGCTCTATGGTGCATTGCCGGAAGCAGCGTCCGAACTCGTCTCCTACACGGTGTATCGCTGGGAGTGCGCAATCCGAGGCTCCGTAGTGATGGGCTTCGTCGGTGCAGGCGGACTCGGGCAGCGCATGGATGAGTCGATGAAGATGCTCGCGGGCGGAGAGGTATCGACCATGCTGCTCGTGTTCGTGCTGCTGGTCGCCTGCGCCGATGGCGTCAGCAAGTTGTGCCGCAGGAGGCTCGCATGAGCGACGAATTGCGGCCTTCCCTGCCGCCGGCGCCGCGCATCCGGCCCTCGACGATCGCCCTGCTTGCCTGCATGGCCTTGCTGGTTGTCACAAGCTTCGCGTCGTTATCCCTGCAGTGGAAAGCCTTCTTCACCCTCGATGCCGCACGCACCGCTGGCGAGTTCCTGCTCGGTTTCGTGCCGCCGGACCTGTCCCCGAATTTCCTGCAGAAGACCGTGCAGGCGACAGCGGAAACGCTGTCCATGTCGGCTCTCGGCACCGGCATTGCCGCACTACTAGGATTGGCACTGGCCCTGCCCGCCAGCGGACGCTTCGGCCAGTCGGCGCGTGCTGCCACACGTTTGCTACTCAACGCATCGCGCTCGATTCCCGAACTGGTATGGGCGTCTATCCTATTGATCGCAGCGGGTCTGGGGCCATTTGCCGGAACGCTTGCATTGGGAGCACACACGACGGGAGTGCTCGGCCGTCTGTTCGCGGATGCATTGGAAAACAGTTCTCCCCTGCCCGAGACGTCCCTGCGCATCAACGGCGCGCGTCCGACGGCGGCATTCCTGTATGCGACCCTGCCTCAAGCAGTACCGCAAATGGTGTCCTATACGCTGTATCGATGGGAAAACAATATTCGTGCCGCGGCGATCCTGGGTGTAGTGGGAGCGGGCGGATTAGGCCAGATGTTGAAGTATCACCTGTCCCTGTTCCAGATGCACCAGGCTGCGACCGTAATCATCGCAATGCTGGTACTGGTAGCGGTCGTGGACGCAGTGAGCTTTTCCCTGCGCCGGGCGATGGCACGCTGAACGACGATGCAAAAAGGGCAACGCACGTTTCCGTTGCGTTGCCCTTCCGAATCGGTTGCGATATTCCGGGCGCTGTACCGGAAATACCTGCATCAGCCGTTGACTGCGTCCTTGAATGCCTTGCCTGCGGAGAACTTGACCGTCTTGGCTGCGGCGATCTTGATCTCTTCGCCGGTACGCGGATTGCGGCCGGTACGTTCTGCGCGCTTGCCGCATGCAAAGCTGCCGAAACCGACGAGCTGGACGGTCTTGCCTTCGGCAACCGACTTGACGATGTTGTTGATCACGGAGTCGAGTGCACGCTGCGCGGCAACCTTGGACAGATCGCAGTCCGCAGCAATTGCGTCAACCAGTTCAGTCTTGTTCATTAATGTTCCTCCTGAGAAAAGGCACAAATTCTAGCATCACGAAATGATGCAGTCTGTAGATATTTTTCCACATCCCAATTCATGGGAAGTGTCCGGTTTTTGGTCATGCGCACCAGTTCATAACACTCTCTAAGGGCGCGAGCTATAGCATAAAGCAATCCGGCCGCGGCATCAGTATCGATAGGCCCGATCGTTCTCCAAGCGTACCCTTGCGCCAACACTCAGATCGGCGACACTGTCCTGTGTCACAGTGCGGTAACTTCCGTTGTCCATGCGGACTCCGACCTGGTAGGCATTGCGCACCTGGGCATTACGTTCCATCTGGTGCCCGATCATCGCACCACCGACCACACCTGCCACGGTTGCGGCTTTCTTCCCGTTGCCGCCGCCGACCTGGTTGCCGAGCAGGCCACCGACGACTCCACCGATTACTGCGCCGGCACCGACGCCGTCGCTGCCGCCACCTTGGAGCAACTGGATCGATTCGATCGTGCCGTAGGAGCTGCCGTAGGCCGGCGCGCTTGCCGGATAAGTCTGCACGGGTACCGGATAGGTGGGCGTGCTCACGGGATAGTTGTGACCGGGGCTGGCACAACCGGCCAGGATGAAAGCGGAAAGCAGTATGCCCTGCAGGGCGGTGCGATGATGTTTCATGGGTGGACCTCTCAGTTGGTGCGCTCATTAAACGTCAAAGCATTTGGCGCTGCCAGTGTCGTTCAGTAACGGTTGCAACAAGTTGTATCCGCACGCCCTGCACCGGAGTTGTCCTGTGTCATGCAGGGGCTGTTCGCCGCAAACGATAATCAGGTTATCGGCACATGCTGTTACCGCTCGTCGCGTATCCCGTTCGGAGTACGGATGACAGAATCAACCGAGAAGCCACAAACCATCCTGCGGCGCTTCCGCGCGCTGTTGGTCGGCGCTGTCGAGGAATGGATCGACGATCGCGCGTCGAGCAAGGGTGCCGCGCTCGCGTTCTACACGCTCTTTTCACTGGCGCCGGTGCTGATCATGGTGCTCGCCATTGCGGGAGCGATCTTCGGCGAGGAGGCGGCACGCGGAGCCATCTTCCGGGAACTGAACGGGCTGATCGGACCGGCCGGTGCGGAGGCGATCCAGCTGTTACTGGCGAATGCGCGCAATCCCAAGGCCGGCACGTTCGCGACGCTCTCCGCACTCGCCCTGCTGATAGTCGGCGCCACCACGGTGTTCGGCGAACTGAAGGACAGCCTGGACGAAATCTGGGACGTGCCGCCCGCGCGCCAGCCCGGCATCATCGTATTCATCCGTACGCGCCTGCTTTCATTCAGCCTGATCCTGGTACTCGCCTTCCTGCTGCTGGTATCCCTGACAATCAACGCGGCTCTCGCCGTGCTGGAAAAGTATCTTGGCGGATTCTGGAGCGACGCGAACTACATCCTGTTGCCGGTCACGTCGGTCATTTCATTCACGGTGATCGCGAGCCTGTTCGCAGCCATTTACAAGCTGCTCCCGCAGGTCAAGCTGCCATGGCGCGACGTCTGGGTGGGCGCGATCGTGACGGCACTGCTGTTTGTCATCGGCAAGAAGCTGATCGGCGCCTACCTCGGCAACAGCGAATTCGTCACCAGCTTCGGCGCTGCCAGTTCCGTCATCGCCCTGCTATTGTGGGTCTATTACTCGGCCCAGATTTTCTTTCTCGGGGCGGAAATGACGCGGCAGTATGCACTCCTGTTCGGCAGCATGCGCAAGCACCGCCGCCGCTAGAGTGGTTTGGCAACGCATTCAAGGGAGGTGAGGTCAGGTCGAGAAGCGCAGCCGTACGCGATGTACGGCGAGCATCGCAGGCCCGAGATCGCCCCCTTTATTGATCCGGCATAGGTTTGTTCAACTCCCTAACAGTCATGCAGCGTATTTCACTAGCGGATGTTGAAAGTACTTTTTCACGCGGCCGGGCAACTTGCCAATCCTGCGCAGATGGCTGATGACAGCCTTTTTCAATTC
>DASPMC010000082.1:0-31584 GCA_035627275.1 Noviherbaspirillum sp. | reverse complement strand
AACACGTTCTTTGCAATGTCGATCCCGACTACCGTATGCTTCATTTGGGTTCCCCTCCCTCAAGTGGTTTTGATTCGCATCTTCCACTTTGGCACATCTGATGCCGTCTGGATGCGGGAACCCTTGCTTCCCTATCTATCTCCGCCTGACTTCAGCCTTGACCCTTGCGGGGGAGGCGCCCATTCCATTTCTAGCTGCTGCAGCCGGAAAGGGGGCAAGAATACCGCGGAATCGCCGCTTCGTCATATTGACTTGATGCAACTTCATTGACTATAGTCAAGTAACCACCGGTAGCAATCCGGCGGCGTCCGGCACACGGAGACATCCATGAGTACGCGGCAACAGATACGCACGTCGCAGTCTTGCGCAGCGGATGCTCGCGAAGCGGTTCGCGAGTTCTATGCAGGGGTTGCGCAGCCGGACATGGTACTCGCGGTGTTCTTCTGTTCGATCGAGTACGACCTCGACGCGGTCGCCGGCGAAATGAAGCGCCTGTTTGGCAGCACGCCTGTGGTTGGCTGCACGACCGCGGGCGAAATCGGGCCGGCAGGCTACCGCGGACAGAGCCTGACCGGGGCCAGTTTTGCCGCCGGCAGCGTAACGGCAGTGGCCGGCCGCCTCGGGGGTCTCAAGAACTTCGAAATGGCGAAGGGGCAGGCCTTCGCCCATTCCCTCCTGAAGCGGCTGGAAACGCAGGCCCCCGGCGCCGCACCGCACAACAGCTTTGCCTTTCTGCTGATCGACGGCATGTCGGTGCGCGAAGAGCCGGTGACACGCTCGCTCCAGAATGCGCTCGGGCGCATCCCCATGTTCGGCGGCTCGGCCGGCGACGGCCTGAAGTTCTCCGCCACCCATGTCTATCACGACGGGCACTTCCATTCCGACAGCGCAGTGCTGATCCTGGCCACGACGCCGTTGCCTTTCCGGATCTTCAAGACGCAGCATTTCGTGTCCACTGGCGAGCGGATGGTAGTCACCGAGGCGGACGCGGAAAACCGCGTCGTACGGGAAATCAACGGCTTGCCCGCGGCCGCCGAGTATGCGCGGCTGGTCGGCGTCGATGTCAACGACCTCGATCCGATGCGTTTCGCCGCTTCGCCGGTGGTGGTACTGATTGACGGCGTAGACTACGTCCGCGCCATCCAGAAGGCCAATCCCGATGGCAGCCTGACCTTCTATTGTGCGATCGAGGAAGGCCTGGTGCTGCGCGTGGCACGCGGGGTAGATCTGGTGGAGAACCTCGAACAGACCTTCCGCCGGATCGAGGACGAAGTTGGCAAGCCGCAGGTGGTGTTCGGCTGCGACTGCATCCTGCGCAACCTGGAAATTTCGCAATGCGGCCTGAAAGACCGCGTGGCCGAGGTTTTGCAACGGCACAACACGGTCGGTTTCAATACCTACGGCGAGCAGTTCGGCGGCGTGCACGTGAACCAGACCTTCACCGGCATCGCGATCGGCAGCCCGAGCGAGGCCGGCAATGGGTGATCCCGCAACGGTTGTCCGCCTCGGCAATGACCAGGCTAGGTGCAACGAGCAGGCGCTGCACGACGAAATCATCCGGCTGAGGAAAATGGTCGAGGCGCTGATGAACCGCGCCGAACGCAGCACCAGCGCGCGCGGCTCGGACTTCAGCCTGTTCCAGACCGCGATCATGCTGGAAGACCAGGTGCGCCGCCGTACGGAAGACCTGGAAGCCGCCTTGCGCGAGAACGAGAAGATCAACCGCGCGCTGCAGAACGCGACCGAACAGATGGAACTGGAAATCCGGCAGCGGCAGCGTGTCCAGGATGCGCTGTTCCAGAGCGAGCAACGCTACCGTACCGCGACCGAAGCCGCGCGCGATATTTTCATTACCGTCCGCGAGGATAACATTGTCGTCTTCGTCAATTCCTCTGTGGAATCCATCCTCGGGTATCCGCCTAACGACGTGATCGGACGGTCCGTCGGCATGCTGATGCCGGAGCATGTGCGTCAACAGCGTCTGCTCGGCATGCAACGTGACATCGTCACAGGACAAAGGAAACTGTCCTGGCAGGGCGTGCAGATTCCCTGCATGCACAAGGACGGCAGGGAAGTGCCACTGGAGTTCTCCTTCGGCGAGTTCATGCAGAATGGCCGGCGCTATTTCACAGGCATTGCCCGCGACATTACCGAGCGCAAGCGGGCGGACGCCTTGCGCGAAGGCCAGAACCGCGTGCTGGAAATGATTGCCCTTGATACGCCGCTGGAAGAATCCCTGCGCGCGCTGCAGGAGTGCGTCGAAGCGCAGCATGAAGGCATGCTCAGTTCGGTGCTCCTGCTGGATGACGACGGTGAGCAGGTGCAATCCTGCATATCGCCCAGCCTGCCGTCACGCTTCAACGATGCGATGCGGGGGCACCGCATCGGGCCCGACACAGGTGCCTGCGGCGCAGCCATGTACCGGCGCGAGCCCGTGGTCATCGCCGACATCATGACCGACCCTTTGTGTAATGATTACCGGCACCTGGCCACGGAGTTCGGTTTGCGCGCCTGCTGGTCGCATCCCATCATTTCCGGCGTCGGCAAGGTGCTCGGCACGTTCGCGATTTACTACCGCGAGGTACGGCTGCCGGAAACGGCTGAGCATCAACTGATCGAACTGGCGGTACGCATGGCGGGCATCGCGATCGAGCGCAAGATCGACGAGGCGCATATCCGCCACATGGCGCACCATGACGCGCTGACCGGTCTGCCCAACCGCCTGCTGCTTGAGGACAGGCTGCGGCAGGCGATTGTCCGCGCCGCACGCTACCGGACACTGGTGGCGGTACTCTTCATCGATCTCGACCATTTCAAGCACATCAACGATTCGCTCGGCCACCATATCGGCGACCGCCTGCTGCTCGACGTCGGGCGGCGCATGCAGTCCTGCCTGCGGGAAGGCGACAGCATCGCACGCCTGGGCGGGGACGAATTCGTGATCTGCCTGGCGGAAGTCAGCCGGAATAGAGACGCCGCTGCGGTGGCGCAGAAGATCCAGGCCGCGCTGGCGGAAAGCTTCATGATCGAGGGCCATGCGCTGCAAGTCGGCAGCAGCATCGGCATCAGCCTGTATCCGCTCGATGGCCATGATGCCGAAACCCTGATGCGGGCCGCCGATGCAGCGATGTACGATGCCAAGGCAAAAGGGCGCGCCAATTACCAGTTCTTCACACCCGCGCTGAACGTGGCCGCGCAACAGCGGCTGACCACGTCCAACCAGTTGCGGCAGGCGCTCGCGCGCGAAGAATTCGTACTCCACTACCAGCCGCAGGTCAGCCTGCGCTCGGGCGCGATCGTCGGCGTCGAAGCCTTGTTACGCTGGAAGCGCGGACAGGACGGACTCGTACCGCCGGGACAGTTCATTCCGATCCTGGAAGAGATCGGCCTGATGGCGGAAGCCGGGAAGTGGGTACTGCACTCTGCGTGCGCCCAGGCCGTCGCCTGGCAGGAGATGGACTTGCCGCCGATCCGGGTGGCGGTCAACCTGTCGGCCCGGCAGTTCTCCGGCGATGACATCGTGCGGACCGTTGCCGAAGTGCTGGAAGAAACCGGATTGGGCGCAGAATGGCTGGAACTGGAGATCACGGAAAGCCTGATCTTCGACGGTTCCGAACGTGTCATCCATGCGATGCACGAACTCAAGCGCATGGGTGTGAGCCTGTCGCTGGACGATTTCGGCACCGGATACTCGTCCCTTTCCTACCTGCGCCGCTTTCCGGTCGACCGCGTCAAGATCGACCGCTCCTTCGTGCATGACGTCACCTGCAACACCGGCGGCGCCGATATCGTACGCAGCATACTTGCTCTGGCCCAGAAGCTCGGACTGGGGGCGATCGCGGAAGGCGTCGAGACCGAAGCGCAGCTCGGCTATCTGCGGCAGCAGGGCTGCGCGGAGATACAGGGCTACCTGTTCAGCCCGGCATTGCCTGCGGAGGAAATGACGGTACTCCTGCGCTCCGACCGGAGGCTTCCACTGTACTCGCACCTGCCGCTTGGCGACCATACCTTGCTGCTGGTGGACGATGACGAGCGCGTCGGGACGGCGCTGCGCCACGTCCTGCGCAAGGAAGGCCTGCACGTGCTCTACGCGGCGCGGGTCGATGAAGCCTTCGAGCTGCTCGCACGCAACAGCGTGGGCGTCATCATCGCGGACCTGAACATCGCCGGGCAGAGCGGCATCGACTTCCTTGCGCAAACGAAAAGCCTGCATCCCGATTCGATCCGCATCCTGTTGACTGGCGAGGCCGAGATCGCTGCCGTGGTCAACGCGATCAACAAAGGCGCAATCTACAAGATCCTCGTCAAGCCCTGGGTCGACCATTTCCTGATTGAAAACGTCCGGGAGGCGTTCGGCCTGTATTCCGCGTTGAAAGAAGCCTTTGCCCCTGACCGGATGTCCGATTCCGGGCTGCTCTAGACGGGTACAATGGCGGAATGCAAAACTTCGATTCCTACGACCTGATCATCGACGCCCGTAGCCCGCGCGAATACGAGGAAGACCACATTCCCGGCGCGATCAACCTGCCTGTCGTCGACAATGCCGAATTCGCGGAGGTCGGCACGCTACACCGCACCGACCCGCTCGCCGCCTACCAGCTCGGCGCACGTTATTCCCTGATGAACGTTGCCCGCCATATCGAGCAATGCGTGTCCAGATATCCGGGCAAGAGCCGGATACTGGTGTACTGCTTCCGCGGCGGCAAGCGCAGCAAGGTGTGGTTCGATGTGCTCGAGACCATCGGGTACCGTGTGGAAAAGCTGAAGGGCGGGTGGAAAGCCTACCGCCGCTGGGTGAACGAGCAGATGGCGGAGTTCCCCGGCAAGTTCCAGTACATCGTGGTCACCGGTCCCACCGGATGCGGCAAGACGCGCCTGCTGGGCGCCTTGCACCAGGCGGGCGCCCAGGTGCTCGACTTGGAGGGCATCGCCACCCACCGCGGCTCCATCATCGGCGCCGTGCCCGGCAAGAAGCAGCCGACGCAGAAGATGTTCGACAGCCTGCTGCTGCGCCAGTTGATGCAGTTCGACCCGTCGCGCCCGGTCTGGGTCGAGTCGGAGAGCAAGAAGATTGGTCAAGTACAACTGCCGGACGCGCTTCTGGGCAGCATGAGGAAAGGACTGACCATCGCGGTCGACGCGCCGATGGCGCAGCGGGTACAGCTGTTGCGCGAGGACTACGCGCATTTCGAGCACGACCCGAATTCCCTGATCGAACGCCTGGCCTACCTGCGCCCTCTGATCGGGGGCGAGGAGTTTTCGGCATGGCAGGAACTCGCCGGCCGGGGTGCGGTGCCCGAACTGTTCGAACGGCTCATGCGCAACCATTACGACCCGACCTACCGCAGGTCCATCCTGCGCAATTATCCGGCGATCGATGCGTCGCCCAAGGTCCAGCTCGAGGACCTGTCTGTTGAAGGATTGCTCCCGGTGGCACATGACCTGCGGGCGCGTTTCGACATGGCGCCTGCGGTGCAGGCAGCCTGAATCCAACTTGCAATGGGCGGCCTGCACCGCCCGTTTCAACGCTTTACGGCTTCTCGTTGGTAACCACCACCCGGTTCACGAACATCACGCTCTGGAAAGTGCGGTTCAGCAGCTTGCTGTGGAAATTGTTTATGACCGCGCCATCCTCGAAGCGCACCACCGCGTCCTTCTTGAGCGCTACCTTGGGCGCGGCCAGCCACAACGTGCCCTTGGCCTGCGAGACCTCGATGTAGGTGTATTCGCTGGCGTCGATCGTGCTCAGTACCTTGCCTTTCAGGGGCAGCTGCGCATCCGGTGTATTTTTCGGCGGCTTCAGCATGTCGGCCGCCATGGCAGGAGAAGGATGGCCGGCAGGATGGCCCGACGGCGCGGCCTGGACGGAAACGGCAGCAACCAGTGCAGCCAGCGCGATCAGGGCGGAAAACGGTTTCATTGGTTTTGTCCTATGCAGGTGAAAGAACGACAGCCGGGTTGCCGCAAAAAGCAACAGTTACCGGTAAAGCATCTTTCGCGCCAGCAGTATCTTCGCTCTGGAAACTGCTTCATATCGGCCTTTTCCCAGTGCCCCTGTCCCAATATCGGGATGCCTTTCTTCCCGTTTCCGGGAATCGCGGGCGACAAAAAAGCCCCGGCAGGTCCCGGGGCTCTTCATCATCCGCGTCTTGTTCAGGCCGCTTTGGATTCCAGCGGAATCGTCATGTCGGACAGCAGTTCGAAGACATCGTCCTTGGACAGGACATAGCGCTCGAGCAGCGTATCCTTCAGCGACCACATGACATCCTTGTACGCCTTCATGGCTTCCAGAGTGCGGGTGTACAACTCGTCGGCCTTGGCTTCCACCTGGCGCATCGCTTCTTCGCTCGCACCTTCACGTTTGAATTGCGTATAGTCGACCTTGGAGCGCGAATACATCGACAGCTGGTTCACCATCAGGTCGAGCTTGGCGGTGATCTTCTGGATGTCGTTCTGGCTGCCGGTCGAAATGCCGCGCGCGCCGTAGAACAATTCCTCGGCCGCCACGCCGCCGTAGAGCTGGATCACGTCCTGCTCCATTTCCTCCAGGGTCTGGAGCGACACGTCCTCGTTCGAGGAAAGCACATAACCCAGCGCGCCAACCTTGGACACCGACTCGGTGCTGATCTTGAGCAGCGGCGACTTGGCTTTCACCTCATCCCAGCTCATTCCTTGACGCAGGTACGGGTCGATCTGCATGAAGAAGTGTCCCAGTTCATGCAGCGCCACGCGCTCGCGCTTCTTGTCCTGCTCGGCGGTGGTCGCGCGATCGGTCAGGCCGATCATCGAGCGTTCGAAGGCGCGGAACATGACATCGGTGGTGATCAGCGTCTTTTCCTGGATCGCGATCATGCTGGCACGATCGACCACGGTTTCCAGCAGCGCCGGGCTGAGGTTGGCGGTGATCTCGGCCGCGTAATCGAGGTTCAGGTTGGCCCAATCCACACATTCCGGATCCTTCTTCGCGAGGAAGACGTTCAGCAGTTCGCGGCGCTCCGCCTTGTTCGGCAGGCGGAAGTTGATCTTCACTGCGAAGCGGCGCAGCATCGCCTCGTCCATCTGGGTAGTCGCGTCGTTGAAGTTGGATGCCACGACCCAGATCACGCCGGCGCCCTTGTCGCTCTTGATGCCGTCGAGCAGGGAGAGCAGGGTGTTGGCGGTGTCATCGTCCCACTTCTTGTCGCCGCGGCCGCGCGGCATGAACAGGCTCTGCGCTTCATCCAGGAAGATGATGCAGCGTTCCATCGAGCAGGCTTTCTTGTAGATCGCGTTCAGTGCCTTGGAGCCGCCGCCGACCAGGCCGGATTCTAGGCCCGAGCCGGATGCCTGGATGAGCGGAATGTTCAGCTTCTTGGCCAGGTAGCCCGCGAGCTTGGTCTTGCCGGTACCGGCCGGGCCGGTCAGCATCACGTTGAAAGGCTTGTCGATGTTGTGCGAACGGTACAGGTCGCGGTTGCGGATCATTTCCTCGAGGTGCGCGACTTCCTGCTTGATGTCTTCCATCCCGATCAGGTCGTCCATACTGCCCTTGAGGTTCTCAGGCTTGACAACCGATGCGCCGCCGCCCATACCCATGCCCGGCAGGCCCTTGCGCAGGCCGACAAACATCATCACCAGCAGGGCAATGCCGATGCCATTGCGTGCAAGAAAACCACCGGCATCGTTCCAGAAGCTGTTCTTGGTTTCCTCGTCCGCGAGGATTTCCTTGTTGGCTTCCAGATATTCCGCCTTGGCAATGGAATAGGGGATGCCGTTCTTGAGCAACACTTCACGTTCGAGGTTGCTGTGGGAAGTGTTCGGCACCTTCACCACGTGGATCTGGGGCGCGCCCTTGTACTTGAATACATAACGCGGGAAATCCGACAGCGGCTGCGCCACCATTAGATATTCGAGCCGGGCCGGGTTGGCGGCCAGCTTGGTGATTTCGGAAATATCCTGCGAGTGCACGACCGGATTGGCGTCGCGTAGTGCCAGCGGCTTGAACACGACGGCGGCTACGCTGGCAAAAGCCAGCAGCACCATCAGTACCGCACCGACGTACGCGTTGTTGAAAGCTTCGTACACCTTGGAACATCTTGGCATTCGTTCGTCCTCTTGAAAGGTCAATGAGAGCGCGTGTCCCCGGATGCAGTGTCCAGCGTCGCGCAACGTTTCTAGTCAGAACCCGTTAGGACAGGGCTCATGGGTTTTGGTTGCCTCGGAAACCGGGAAAATCTCGGAGATTTTTCCTATGGAAGCGATAGTGCCCGCAGGCATCGTGCTGCAACACCCACTGTTGTTCCAACAGGCAAAAAATGACCGGATGCAACCGCCCATTGATTTCGCGCAAGTCCCTGCCGATGCCGGGTGCTTAAATGAATTCGAGGAGACGCTCGTCTCCACTGCGAGGAGGAGGAGCGATGATTGCAGCACTGATTCTGGCATTGGCCGTACTGACTGCGGCGCTGGTGATCGGCGTGTTCGTCGTCGCACTCATCGAGCTCAACGAGATCGATGAGATTACAGAAGGTTCCGGTTCCGGGCGAGGCTAGCCCGGCGGCTTTTGTTGACCGAACCTGGCCTCGATCATGCGGGCGAAGTTGAGCAGTTCCTTGTCCGTCGCCATGTCGTTGAGATAGCAGATGTCGCCGTCGACGATCATCAGCCTTGCCTGGTGGGCTAGCTCCAGGATTTCCTCGCGCTTCAATCCATGATGCTGTTGCGGTTTCATATTTCTCCCCTGAAATAGCTGATGGGAATTCTTTTGGGCAATCTTCAATTACGACGTTGAAGGCAGCTCATAGTTCCGCTGCAGCGCACCATCTTTTGAACGTGTCAAAGTGGTAACATAGCGGCCCATGTCCTCGTGTTACCCATCATCACTCTTCGAACCCGCACATAGCGGGTGCCGCGCATGAATGCCGTGCCCGACCGCAAGCCGGAGGTGCACTCGTCCGTGCGCCGCCTCCTCGAAGCGGCGACGATGATCGTCTGGGAATCGAACGCATCGGGACAATGCACCTATCTCAATCCCGAGGCCATGCAATGGTTCTCGTCCGCATACGGCCTGCATATCAACGATTGGCTTGCGCATATCCACCCCAAGGACGCGTTGCATGCCATCGAATCGATCCGCACTGCGCGTGCGAACGGACGTCAATACCAGGTCGAATACAGGATTGCATGCACGGACGGCGGCACGCGCTGGCTTTCGGAAACGGCCGCTCCGCGTTTTTCATCCGACGGCAAACTTTCAGGCTATGTCGGCACCCTGGTGGACGTATCGGAAAAGCACGAGGTGCGTTCGCGCCTGATGCGCAGCGAAATCGAGCACCGCCTGGTAACGGAACATGCGCGCGACCTCATTTCCTACAGCGATGCCGACAACATCTACCTGTACGTGTCGCCGTCGCACAAGGACACGCTCGGTTTCGAGCCGCAAGAACTGGTCGGCACACATTTATACGACTACATCCATCCTGACGACCTGAGCCGCGATGCAGCACAGCCGAAGGGCGTACGGCCCGGTCTCGTCAACATCCGCTTCCGCCACAAGAACGGGCATTGGGTATGGCTGGGCGCGAGCACCCGCACCGTTCGCGATCCGCAGACCGGCGCCAAGATGGGCATCGTTTCCGTCGCGCGCGACATCACCGCCCAGCTTGAGGCCGGGCGCGAACTAGCGCGGCGCGAAGAGCGCTTTCGCAGCCTCACGACCCTGTCATCGGACTGGTACTGGGAAACCGACGACCGGATCCGCTTCACATTTCTGTCGGAAGGCATCTACCAGCGGCTCGGCTCACGCGCGTCGCAGTTGCTGGGCACCCGCTTTGACGAGTACGTTTCCGACCCGCGCGCATCGGGCTACATTGCCTGTGCCGAGAGCATCGCCGCGCGCCGACCTTTCCATGACCTGATCTACCCGGTCCGTTCGATCGAAGCGCCGGGTACGGTCCGCTTCCTGCGGATCTCGGGAGAACCGTTCAGCGAGGACGGCGTGTTTCGTGGATACCGAGGCGTAAGCCGCGACGTCACCCATGAAGTGAGGACGGCGAATGCGCTCGAACACCTCGCCACGCGCGACACCCTGACCGAACTGCCGAATCGAGAACTACTGCAGCGCCGCCTGCGCCAGTGCCTCGAGGACCGCGATCCCGAGGCAATGCTCGCCGTGTTTTTCATCGACCTCGACAATTTCAAGGAGGTCAACGATTCGCTCGGACACGCCGCGGGCGATTCGCTGCTCAAGGATATTGCCCTGCGCCTGAAACGATGCATACGGCCCGACGACACGGTGGGGCGCCTGGGCGGCGATGAATTCGTCGTGCTGGCCGAATGCAAGTTCGGCGACAGCTCCGCCGTACGGCTGGCAGACAAGCTTTGCAAGACGCTGGACCAGCCGACGACGATCATGGGGCACGAGGTGCGGGCCAGCGGCTCGATCGGCATCAGCATGTATCCGCAGGATGGCGACACCAGCGATGTCCTGCTGCAGAACGCCGACACCGCACTGTACCGGGCGAAGGCGACCGGCGGCAACTGCTTCCGCTTCTACACGCCGGACATGAGCGCCGCATCCCGTACCCGAATGATCCGCCACGCCGCGCTGCGCCACGCGCTGGAGCGGGACGAATTTGTCGTCTACTACCAGCCCCGCGTGGACCTGAAAACGCTGCGCCTGACCGGCGTCGAGGCCTTGCTGCGCTGGACCCATCCCGAGCTGGGCGCCATTTCTCCGGCCGATTTCATTCCGCTGGCCGAGGAAAGCGGGATGATCGACGAAATCACGGATTGGGTGCTGCAGCGTGCGACGGAGCAGGTGCAAGCATGGACGGCGCGCTACGGCTTTCCGCTCAAGATTTCGGTCAACCTGTCGGCGCGACAGTTGCGCAACAAGAAGATCCTGAGCTCGGTTGTCCACGCGCTGTCGCGCAGCGGCCTGCGTGCGCGCCAGTTGGAACTCGAACTGACGGAGTCCGCGCTGATGGAAGATGCCGATACAGCCGCCGTCTTGTTGAAGGAATTGAAATCGCTGGGACTGTGCCTGTCGGTCGATGATTTCGGGACGGGCTATTCCTCGCTGGCTTACCTGCGTCGCTTCCCGCTCGACTGCCTCAAGCTCGACCGTTCCTTCCTGCTGCAAAACCAGAACGATGAAGTCAGCCCGTGGAAGCTGGCTGAGGCGATCATCAAACTCGCGCACACCCTGAACCTGTCGGTCGTCGCCGAAGGGGTGGAAAGCGACGAGCACCTTGCCTTCCTGCGCACGACGTCCTGCGATGAAATCCAGGGTTCCTGCATCAGCGATCCCGTTCCCGCCGCAGAGATCGAGAAGCTGCTGCGCGCGACGCTGACCGTCCCGCTGATTGCGTAATCAACCGAAGAACCAGTAGCAGACCAGTATCGATGCCAGCACGCCGGCCGCATCGGCAAGCAACGCGCATCCGACTGCATGCCGCGCTTTCTGGATGCCGACCGCGCCGAAATATACCGCCAGTACATAGAACGTGGTTTCGGTACTGCCTTGCACCGTTGCCGCCACCAGCGAGGGGAAGCTGTCCACGCCGCTCGTTTTCATCAATTCGATCAGCATCGCGCGCGCCGCGCTTCCCGAGAAGGGTTTGACCAGCGCGGTTGGCAAGGCGTCGACGAAGCGCGTATCCCAACCGACGGTCTCCACCACATAGCGGACGCCGTTCAGGGCCGCGTCGAGCGCGCCGGAGGCACGCAGCACCCCGACCGCGCACAGCATGGCGACCAGGTACGGCAGCAGGTTTTTCGTGACCTCGAATCCCTCTTTGGCGCCTTCAACGAAAGCTTCATAGACAGGAACCCGGCGCCACGCTCCGACCAGCACGAACAACAGGATCAGCCCGAACAGCACGAGGTTGCCGAGCAGGGATGAGAAGGCGGCCAGTGCGGCTGCCGACATGCCGGCAAGCAGTGCCATGAAGCCGCCGAGAAGCAGCGCGAATCCGCCAACCCACGCGAGTACGACCGGGTCCCAGATCTTGAGCCTTTGCACGGCGGCGACTGCCAGGAATCCGATCAGCGTTCCAATGCTGGTCGCAATCAGGATAGGCAGGAACACCAGCGTCGGGTCGCTGGCGCCTTGCTGCAGCCGGTACATGAAGATGGACACGGGCAGCATCGTCAGCGACGACGTGTTCAGGACGAGGAACAGGATTTGCGCGTTGGTCGCGGTATCCGGTTTGGGATTCAGCTCCTGCAGTGCGCGCATGGCCTTCAGGCCGATAGGCGTGGCGGCGTTGTCGAGGCCGAGACCGTTGGCCGTGAAATTCAGGGTGATCAATCCCAGGGCCGGATGCCCGTCAGGGACGCCGGGCATCAGCCGGCGGAAAAGCGGCGCCAGCAAGCGGGCGAGCAGTTCGACCAGCCCGGCCTTTTCTGCGATACGCAAGAAACCGAGCCACAACGTCAGCGTGCCGAACAGGAGGATCATCACGTCCACCGACAGCCGCGCCATCGCAAACAGGCTCTCCACCATCGCGGCGAATGCGCTCGCTTCGCCCCCGAACAGCCAGCGTCCGAATGCGGAAATTGCGGCGACGACGAAGAAACCCAGCCACAGACCGTTCAGCATGCTTCAGCCCTTCCGCCCGGCGTGTTGATGGATTGCGGGAATGGCAGGAAATTCAATGCCGGCATCAACCGGGAAAAAGGGCAAGGAACTGCAGGGTTGGAAAGCGTCATCGGCGGTGTTGTCTGAATGTTGGCCGCGCTTTGGAGAATAACCGCGGCAAGGCATGTTAACATCGCCATCAACCAGGCGGAACATCCGCCCGTGTATTTCTCGCATTGCAGGCCACGACCGTGACATCCTCCCAAGACCTTCTTTCCACACTACCGACCCCGGCCATCATCCTGGACAGGCAACGCCTGCAAGCCAACTGCGCGCGTATGGCGCGCCGCGTTGCCGATGCCGGCGTGATGCTGCGTCCGCACTTGAAAACCGCCAAGAGCGCAGATGTGGCACGAGTGGCAACTGCCGGACAGTTCGGGGGTATCACTGTGTCGACCCTCGCAGAGCTCGCGTATTTCCTCGATGCCGGTTTCCGCGACATTACCTATGCCGTAGGCATCGTTCCGACGAAGATGACGGCCATCGAACGCTTCATGGCACGAGGGGCGAGCGTGCGCGTCATCCTCGATTCCGTGGATGCCGTCGGTGCCATCGCAGTACGAGACGGCGGCCGGGACAAACCGGTGCCGGTGCTGATCGAGATCGATTGCGGTGGGCACCGCGCCGGCGTACGCGCGGACAGCGAGACGCTGATCGACATCGCAAAAGCCGTGCACGCGGCGCCAGGTCTTGTACTCGATGGCGTGCTTACGCACGCGGGTCATTCGTACCATGCCGCGAGCGAGGAAGCGCGATGCGCGATCGCCATTGCCGAGCGCGATGCCGCGGTCCTGGCCGCGACACGCATCCGCGAAGCAGGGATACCTTGCAAAACAGTCAGCATCGGATCGACGCCGACGGCGCTGACGGACATTCCACTGGATGGCGTGACCGAGATCCGGCCAGGCGTCTACGTGTTCTTCGACCTGTCGCAGGCGCGGCTCGGCGTCTGTTCGGTAGACGACATTGCGGTCAGCGTGCTCGCCACGGTGATCGGCCATCACCGCGAAGCCGGGCACCTGCTGGTCGATGCCGGCGCGCTGGCCTTGTCCAAGGATATCAGTGCCAACGAACATGATCCGCACATCGGTTACGGACTGGTGTGCGATATCGATGGCAAGTTGGTCGGCGGCTTGTATGTCGGCGACGTGCACCAGGAGCATGGTTTCATACGTTGCACTTCAGGCGCGCTGCCGTTCGAGCGATTCCCCGTCGGTTCTCGCGTGAGGATACTGCCCAACCACGCCTGCATGACGGTCGCGCCGTACGATGAATATCACGTGCTCGATACGCAAGAGGGAACGCTGTCGCAATGGAGCAAGACGCATGGCTGGTAAGCGTGTGCTGGTGATCGAAGACGATCCCGCCAATTTGCGGCTGATGGTGATTCTCCTGAAGTCCGCCGGGCATGAGGTGACCGGCGCGCTGGACGGTGAGGCGGGACTTGCCATTGCGCTGCGCGATATGCCGGACTTGGTCCTCTGCGACGGACGCATGCCGATGCTCAGCGGATTCGAGGTCGTAAGACAGCTTCGCGCCGACCCCGCGACCGCCGGCATTCCGGTCGTGGCGGTGACGGGGCTGGTGCGTGACGAAGGCGGTGAACTGGCCGAGGCCGGTTTCAACGGTGTGATTTCCAAGCCTTTCGACATCAAGACCTTTGCCCGCGACGTGGGGCGTTTCCTGGAGTAAGCGGGCTCAGCTTGTTGCGCGTTGCTCGATTGCGATCGACAAATTGAGCCGTTTGTTTTCGCGCACCATCTGCGCAAAGTTGTCCGCGCCGACCGGCGGGCTGAACAGGTAACCCTGCAGCTGGTCGCAACCGAGGTCGCGCAGGAAGGCCATCTGCTCCGGCGTCTCGACACCTTCAGCAACGATTTCCTGCCGTAGCTGCTGCCCCATGGTGACGATCGCGCGCGCGATCGCGCAGTCGTTTTCCTCGTGCGGCAGGCCGATCACGAAAGCACGATCGATCTTGAGCGTGCTGATCGGGAATTTCTTCAGGTAGGCCAGGCTGGAATATCCCGTCCCGAAATCGTCCAGCGCGAGCGCCAGCCCGCGCGCGGCGAGTTCGTTCATGATCGGGATGACGGCTTCCGGGCCGCGCACTAGCAGGGTTTCGGTGATTTCGAGCTTGATCCGGTCAGGCGCGACGCCATAGCGTTCGAGCACGTCCTGGATACGGTCCGGCAAGTGGCGGTCGAACTGGCGCGATGACAGGTTCACCGCGATCGGCGGCACGTCGACGCGCGCATCCTGCCATTCGCGGATCTGCCGGCATGCTTCTTCCAGCACCCAGGTGCCGAGGTCGAGGATGAGTCCGGTTTCTTCCGCAACGGGAATGAAGATGCCGGGCGAGACCATCCCGCGCTCCGGATGCTTCCAGCGCAGCAGCGCCTCGGCGCCGACGATGCGGCCGCTGCGCAGGCTGACTTTCGGCTGGTAATGCAGCTGCAGCTGGTTGCCGGAGAGCGCGCGCCGCAATTCGCTTTCGAACCAGAGGTGTTCCTTGGCGCGCTGGTTCATCTCCGGGCTGTAGAACATGTAGCCGTTCTCGCCGTTGTCGTGCACGCGGGCGCGCGCGGCGTCCGCGTAGCGCAGGAGCGCCGCGGTGTCCATGCCGTCTTCGGGATAGATCGAAATAC
Source organism: Noviherbaspirillum sp. (assembly GCA_035627275.1). GTDB lineage: Bacteria > Pseudomonadota > Gammaproteobacteria > Burkholderiales > Burkholderiaceae_D > Noviherbaspirillum. The sequence continues at coordinate 16,317 of DASPMC010000082.1, read as the reverse complement.
CCAGGCTCGCGCCGATGCGCAGGTTGTGGTCTTCGATCTCGAACGGATCGTCGAGTGTGGACAGCAGCTTGTTGGCGACGATGCCCGCGTGCTCGCGCTTTTGGATGTCGAGCAGCGCCACCGCGAACTTGTCCCCGTCGATGCGCGCCAGCACATCCTCGTCGCGCAGCACATTGCGGAAACGTCCGCTGACTTCGCCCAGCAAGGAATCGCCGACTTCATGGCCAAGCGTGTCGTAAATGGAGTGGAAACGCTGCAGTTCGATCACCATCAGCGCACCATGTCCCTTGTTGCGGCGGGCCGCGGTCAGTGCCTGGCCGACGAGCTGGTTCAGCAGCGCGCGGTTCGGCAGGCCGGTCAGGGTGTCGTAGTTGGCGAGCCGCTGCATGCGCGCCTCGGCTTCCTTGAACACGCTGATGTCCGAGAAGATCGAAAATGCGTGCGTGGTTTCGCCCTTGTCGTTGCGTACCACGCTGATCGTGACGGACTGCGGGAAAACCTCGCCATTCTTGCGCTTGCCAAAGATCTCGCCGTGCCAGGGACCGGCGCCTTTCATTGCACCGCGCACCTGGGCCCGGAAGTCCGCCGTGTGCTTGCCGGAACGGAGCAGGTCGGGTGTCTTGCCAATCGCCTCCGCGGCCGAGTAGCCGGTGATGCGGGTAAAGGCGGTGTTGACCGAAACGATGCGTTCTTCGGCGTCGGTGATCAGGATGCCCTGGTCGCTGTCTTCAATGATGCGTGCATGCAGCCGCAACTTGTCTTCATCCGACAGGCGCTCGGTGATCTCGGACATTTGCGCAATCATGCCCGTCGGGTTGCCTGCCTCGTCGGCCGTCATCGACAACGCAAGGCTGGCCCAGAAGATTTCGCCGGACTTCTTGCGGCGCCGGACTTCCATCAGCGAAGTGCCTTCTTCGAGGAAGAGCTCCGCGACTTCATCATCGTCGTCGGCATACAGGAAGAGCACGTGCTGGCCGATCGCTTCCTCCGGCGTGTAGCCGAACAGGCGCTCCGCGCCGTCGTTCCAGCCGGTGACGTAACCGGCCGGATCCATGGTGATCACGGGAGCATCGGGCTTGGGTGCGGAAGCAGGCGCAGCGGGATTCTGGAGACTGGCCAAAGCGGCCTCCAGCGCGCTCAAGGCCTGCAGTTGCGCCGCGCCGTCGAGCGAACGGGCCTCGCGGCAGAGCGCGAGGCATTGCTCGACGGTTTTGCGGTCAGGCATTCGCGCCTCCGGCGCTTTCACGCACGACATCGAGCATCCAGGTGTGCGCCTGGACATTGAGGAGGTTGAATTCCGATGCTGGCAACGACAGCGCAGCCAGGCGGGCGGCGAGGGCGGTAACGTCCGGCTGCTCCGCGGTTTCCACCAGCGTGAGGAGCGCGCCGACTTCACCTTCGCGCGTCAGTAGGGCTGCTTGCAGGGCGTCGCTGATTTTCAGCGGGCGCAGCACTTCTTCCAGCGGCATGCCGAACAGGATGCCGAGCAGGGAAAACATGCCTGCCATGAAAGCCGACTCCTGGCCGGACTTGTCCAGGCCGGCGGATTTCGCCAGCAGCTCCATCAAACGGGCGCGGGCCGCCACGCGCGCCAGCAGCATGGCGGAGCGCTCGTCGCCGGAGCGTGCGGAAAACAGCATCAGGTTGAGCCAGCGCCGCAATTGTGCACGGCCGAGTATGAGGATGGCTTGCGAGAAACTGGTGATCTGCCTGTTCATTCCCATTCCGAGCGAGTTCACCAGGCGCAGCAGATGGTAGGACAGCGCCGGGTCGCGGCGCAGCACGGCTTCGATTTCGTGGGTGTCTGCATCGGCGGACACCAGTTGCACCAGTTGCAGCGCCAGCGTGCGGGACGCCGCCTGGTTGCCGACCGGTTTGGGCGGCGGCGCCATGTACCAGTTCCCGGCGATCCACTCTACCTGCGCTGCCAGTGGCTGCTCAGTCAGTTGGGCGGCGCGGTATATCGAGTCGGCAGCCACTTCCCGGCACCCGCTTTCCCGCAAGACTTGTGCAATGGCCGGCGGGACGCTGTCCGAAATCACCAGGCAGGGAAAGCGCCCGCACAGGGTGCGCAAGTCTTCATGCTGCGCGAGTGTTACAAGGGATTCCGGCGCCTCGGCGCTGCAAGCCAGCAGCAACGCCGAAGGTTTGCGGGTCCGGTCTGAAAGGAGTTCGACCGAGAGAATGGAAGCTTGGGGCTGGGCGCTCATGGCGGCTTTGGACTGCAAGTGAACAGGACGATATGTTACCCCGAAAGTCGGAAAATGTTGACATTTAGCAACTTCGAACCATAGGTTCCGAGCATCTTCCAGGCACGATACCTGCCGGAACATATCTGGCATACGTGTGTTTTCGGTTGGAGCAGCCGTTTTTTTATAGTGCCGGCGAGAAAAATATTCGGAGCGGCTGTGGCTGGAGGGGAGGGCGGGCGTCGATCAGGCCGCGCAGGGGGAGGAGGAGTGATCAGGCGAAGGCGGCCATCCATTGCGGGAGGCCGCCGGTATGCGCTGCTTATTTATCTGATGCGGGCAGGCGCGGGGCAAATGCGCGACGGCGTACTCAGCGAAAAGGAACGCACTTCGACTTGCGGATGGCCGACTTGCGGGCGTTGACCACCTCGCGCAGGGCGGTGGCAAGCATCTCCTGCCGGCGGTACGCAGGGATCATGTGCGCCGTAAGGCTATATGCGCGTACTGTCCGTTCCAGGTTACGTAGTGCACGCAATTCTTCGCTGTGTTGTTCGTCAAGCATCATTGGGTTCTTCCAGTCCAGTGAAAAGGGCCGTTTGGTAATCCCTAGACCGGAAACGTGCAAACTTGTTCCCGTAGGGAAAATTTCTCGCCCGACGGACAGGACGATTCAAGCAAGAAACCTTTAGTGGAGAAGCTCTACAAATAGTTAATATGCACCCTAAATGTCTGTTTATAATGTGTTGCGCTAGGGAAATATTTTCCACCCTACTGCTCAACCCTTTTCAGATAGGGCGATATGGACATTCCTGTCACGGCAACTCAGTCAAAAATCTTGCCGCATAACCTGGGCAGCGAAATGGGGCATGCCTGCTTCCGCCTCGGGCTGACCCTGATGTTTGTCGCCTACCTGCTGTTTGCACACCTGTTCGGCCATATCGGCGACCTCAGGAACGCAGCCGTTGGCATTGCCGCCTATTTTGCCTTCGGCCTCGTCTGGCTAGGAGTAGTGGGTCTTTCCTTGCTGACCTACCGTTCGCGGCGCATGATCTCCATCGTGCTGGACCAGGTCGTATTTGCCTTTGCGCTGTACCAGGCCGGAGACGTGCTCGCACCGACGCTCTGGGCGCCTGTGCTCATGGCCATCGGCAACGGCCTGCGCAACGGCCTGCCATATGCACGGCTCTCGTCCCTGATCGGCGGGCTGTCAGTGGGTGCAGCCCTGTCGCTATCGCCTTACTGGCAGGCCGGCAAGCTCGTGACGGAAGGCATTGTCCTGTCCATCGTCATCCTCCCCTGGTACACATTGATGTTGTCCGAGCAGATCGCACAGGCGAAGCGGGAAATGCAGCTGCGCGCGGCCCGGTTCGAATCGGCCTCGCGCACCGATTCCCTGACAGGCCTCATGAATCGCGCCGGATTCTTCCAGTGCCTGCAGAAACTGCTCGAGGACGTCGCGCGCAACGGCACCCGCAGCGCCGTCATGCTGCTGGACCTGGACGGCTTCAAGGGCATCAACGACACGTGCGGGCATAACACCGGCGACGAAGTACTCAAGTGCGTGGCCAACCGCTTGCACGACGGCGTGGATGCCGCCGACAAGGCCGCGCGCCTGGGCGGCGATGAGTTCGGCATCCTCATCACGGATGCGTCCGACCTGCAGGAAGTGCAGCGCGTGGCGCAATCCCTGATCGATTCCATTGCAGCCGTGCATGTGCACGGGCAGGGTGATCTGCGCATCGGTGCCAGCATCGGCATTTGCCTGCTCCCCGAGGACGACTGCAGGGATGAAACTGCCGTGATGGAAACGGCAGACCGCCGCATGTACCACGCAAAGAAATCCGGCAAGAACCAGTATTGCATCGATTCGCCCTGAGTCGTCGCCCTCCCTTCTTTCGCTCAAGCCACATCTGCATAAGAACCTACCCCGGCAGGCGCATGGGAATGACGCCGGTTTGAGCACGCGCAAATGCTCCGCGCGCATGAACTCCTAAGGTTTCTGTAACGCTTGATTGCGCAGGATGTGGTTCGGATCGCCGGCGGGAGGCAGCGACGACGACAATCCTTGCGCAAGCTCCAATTTCATGTCGGGGCGCTGCGAACCCGGCCCATGCAGGAAGCATCGAACAAGGCTTGGGTGACGGCGCCCAGATCGCAAGGAGAGGACGATGACGGCAATTGTGCGTATTGATGATGAAGTCATCGGCATCGAGGACTTTGTGAGGACACTGAAGCTGACGGGACAGTTCGAGGGACTCATCGAACAGATCGTCAGGGACAAGCTGACGGTGCGTGCGGCAAAGAAACATGGCATCAAGGTCACACCGGACGAAATCCAGGAACGCGCCGACAATTTCCGGCGCGTACAGGGCCTGCACCGGGCGGCTGACATGAACAACTACCTGAATGCGCTCGGCGTGAGCCTGGACGAGTTCGAGGTATTCGTCACCGACAGCCTGTACCAGGAAAAGATGATGGCCGAGGTATGCAACGACAAGGCCGTCGATCACTACTTCAAACTCAATTCCCCGCGCTTCGACAGCATCGAGGTCAGCCACATGGTGCTTGACGCGGAAGGCAAGGCCAAGGAAATGATTTCCTACCTGCGCGACGACCCGGACAGCTTCGAGGAAATGGCGCGCGAACATTCCATTGCCGACACGCGCGAGCAGGGCGGCCTGATCGGCAAGGTGATGCGCGGCTCGCTCAAGACCGATATCGAAGCGAAGGTGTTCAACGCTTCTGAAGGCGACCTGCTGGGGCCTTTCCCATCGGCCGACAGGACGGTCTTCGAGATCTTCAAGGTCAACGCCAAACACCCGGCGTCGATGGACGAGGACACCGCGGCCGAGATCCGCCGGCTGCTTCGCGAAGAGTGGCTGTTTGCCCGGGCACAGGAACATATCATCGAAGCGCGGTAACGCCAGGTAACGTTTCCCTGTCATGGACGCAGCGCAGAAACAGCAGCAGCCTCTGGCGGATTTCCTTGCGTCCGTCGAGATCCTTTCACCTTTCACACGGGACGAGATCGAGCGGCTCGCCGAGCACGCAGAGTCCCGCTTCTTTGCGTTCGGCGATACGGTCTGTAATGCAGGCGACCCGGCGGGCGGACTGTTCATCGTCAAGTCGGGGTCGGTCCGCGTCTTCACCGAGGAGAACGGCAAGGAAATCAGCATGGGCGTGCGCAAGGAGCGCGAGGTCATTGCCGAAATCGCCATGCTGCGCGACTACCGCCATGAATCCTCGGTGCGCGCTTCCCTGAAGACTGAGTTGCTGTTCATCCCGCGCAAGGTGATCGAGCCGATCATTTCCCGCAATCCGGCGGCGCTCGAGTTCGTCGCCAGCTATGTCGCCATCAGTTCCGCCGGCGGTTTTGTGACGCGCCTGTTCGACCTGCGCGGCAAGGTCAACAAGAGCGAACTCGAAGAATTCGTGCGCAGCGTCGGCGTCAAGCGCGTCATAGCCGGCAAGGAAATCCTCAAGCAAGACACGAAGGAAGATCGCAGGCTCTATGTCATCCGCCACGGTGAAGTCAAGCTGGTCCGCACCGAGGAAGGCACCGAGTATCCGCTCGCCACCTTGCGCCAGGGCGATATCTTCGGCGAGAAGGCCTGCCTGATGCGCCAGGAGCAGATGGTGACGGTAACGGCGGTCGCCGACACCACGCTGCTGGTGATTCCCGAAAAGACGATCCACCTGATCCTCGAACGCAACCCCAAGCTGCGGGAAGTGCTGGAAGACCGCATCCGGATCGTCGAGCGGGAACTCCAGCGGCAGAAAAAACTGGAAGAGCGCCGCAAGCGCCCGGTGCTGCTGGACCTGCAATCCAAGCCGGAACTGGGCGAGAAAGTCATCCGGCGTTTCCCGCTGGTTGAGCAGGCGGAGGAAATGGATTGCGGCGCGGCATGCCTGGCGATGATCTGCAAGCACTACGGCATTCCGATGACACTGGGCAAGCTGCGTGAACTGGCCAACGTCACGACGGCCGGAGCGACGCTCGATAGCCTGGCGCGCGTGGGCGATACGCTGGGCTTCGCTACTCGAGGCGTGCAATGTACCTATGAAGCGCTGCTGGGCTTCCAGCTTCCCTTCATTGCCCACTGGGAGGGATACCACTACATCATCGTCTACGGCGTGTCCAAGACGCACGTCTGGGTCGCAGATCCCGCCATCGGGTTCAAGAAGATGGCGGTAGAGGAGTTCGAGCGCGGCTGGAGCGGTACCTGCCTGGTGTTCACACCGGGACAGGACATGGTACAGCTGGCGGCTTCGCGCTCGCCGTGGATCCGCTTCGTCGGCTATCTAAAACCGTACAAGAAGATCCTGCTGCACCTGTTCCTGGCGACCTTCGTGATCCAGGTGCTGGGGCTGGTGCCGCCGCTCATCATCCAGAACATCCTCGACGGCGTGATCGTGCACCAGAACTTCAACCTGCTGCACCTGCTGATCGCCGGCCTGATCGTGTCGAACCTGTTCACGCAGATCATGGTGACGATACGCTCCTTCCTGGCCGGGTTCATGGTGCGCAACCTGGACTTCGCGATGATGTCGCATTTCTTCAAGCACACCATGTCGCTGCCGTTCTCCTTCTTTGCCAAGCGCAAGACCGGCGACATCCTGGCGCGCTTCCAGGAAAACCACACGATTCGCGCCTTCCTGACCGAGTCGACGATCACGACCGTGCTGAACCTGCTGATGATATTCATCTACTTCACCATCATGTTCCTGTACAACGTCAAGCTCACCATGGTGCTGATTGCCTTCGTGATCCCCATCATCGCGCTGACCGTGCTTGTGACGCCAAAGGTCAAGGGATATGCCCGTGAGGTGTTCGCGGTTTCGACCGATGCCCAAGCCTACCTGATGGAAGCATTGGGTGGCGTGGAAACCGTGAAGGGAATGGGGATCGAGCGGCCTGTACGGCTGAAATGGGAACGGAAATATGTGAAGGCGCTGGAAGTGCAGTACCGTGCGCAGTCCTTCAATATCTGGATTTCGCTGATCGGGCAGATCCTCAACGCTGCCACGACCATCGCCGTGCTCTGGGTCGGCGCCAGCCTCGTCCTCGCGCGCGAACTGACCGTCGGCCAGCTGATAGCCTTCAACGCCTTGATGGGCAGCGTGCTGGCTCCGCTCATGGGACTGGTCGGCCTGTGGAACCTGCTCAACGATGCCGGCGTCGCGATGGAACGCCTGGGCGATGTGCTTGACATGGAGCCGGAGCAGAAGCCGGAAGACCTGCCGTCGCGGGTGGTGCTGCCTGACCTGCAGGGGGAAATCAAGCTCGACGGCGTGTACTTCCGCTATGGCGGCGAGGACACGGCTTACGTGCTGGAAAACATCAGCCTCGACATCAAGCCAGGCGAACTGGTGGCCATTGTCGGCCGTAGCGGCTCCGGCAAGACAACGCTCGCCAAGCTGCTGGTCGGTTTCTACACGCCGTCCGACGGCAAGATCATTGTCGACGGTTACGACATGAGCGTAATCGACAAGGATTACTACCGCGCCCAGGTCGGCTACGTGATGCAGAGCAACCTGCTGTTCTCGGGCACGATTGCGGAAAACATCGCCAGCGGCGACGAAAGCCCGGATCGCCGCCGCATCGAGGAAGTGGCGAAGATGGCCGATGCCCACGCCTTCATCAGCAAGCTGCCGTTGCGCTATGAACAGGTCGTCGGCGAACGCGGCATGGGTCTGTCGGGTGGCCAGATCCAGCGCCTGTGCATCGCGCGGGCGCTCTACCACGACCCGCGCCTGCTGGTGTTCGACGAAGCGACTTCGGCGCTGGATACCCAGTCCGAGAGCAACATCATGGGCAACATGAACGAGATCCTCAAAGGGCGCACGGCCGTCGTCATCGCACACCGCCTCAGCACCATCATGCGGGCCGACAAGATCCTCGTGCTGTACGAGGGAGCAATCGTCGAACAGGGACGCCACGAAGAACTGGTCGCCAGGAGGGGCATGTACTACGAGCTGGTGCAGAAGCAATTGAGCGCCGCATGAAGATTTTCGACCAACGACTGGGCAGTTCCACCATCTCCTACGCCGGATTGCTGGAAAAGATCGAGATCATGCGCAACACGCTGCGCTGGTCATCGAGGCTGGAACGGCCGGAGATCGAAAAGCTGCTGCGCCAGTCGAATTCCTTGCGCGAAGAAGTCATGCAGCTGTCGCACAAGGAGCGCTTCGTGCGAGCGGCGAGCGCCGATGTCGAGCCGGTGGAGCCGATCGAACGGGTGCCCGGCGAACGGCGCAAGGGCCTGATGGACCGCAGCTTCATCTTCGAAGGCATCTTTGGCGACAACCCGAAGCTGCTCGAGGCGCTGGAAATCGCGGAAAAGGCCGCACCCACCGACCTGCCGGTGCTGATCGACGGCGAAAGCGGCACCGGCAAGGAGCTGATGGCGAAAGTGATCCATGCCAACGGAGCGCGCGCCGACAAGCCCTACATCTCCGTCAACTGCGGTGCGATTCCGGAAAACCTGCTGGAGTCCGAACTGTTCGGCCACAAGAAAGGCGCCTTCACCGGCGCGGCGAACGACCGCAAGGGCAAGTTCGAAAGCGCGCACAAGGGCACCATCTTCCTCGACGAAATCGGCGAACTGCCGCTGCAGGGCCAGGTGAAGCTGCTGCGCGTGCTGCAGGCGCACGAGATCCAGCGTGTCGGTTCGGACGAGATCATCAACGTCGACACGCGCATTGTCGCGGCCACCAACAAGAACCTGCGCAAGCTCATCGAGGAAGGGACTTTTCGCGAGGATCTGTTCTATCGTCTCAGCGTCATTCACGTAACGCTGCCGGCCTTGCGCGACCGCAAGGATGAAATTCCTCTGCTGTTTTCCTTCTTTGGCGATGAAGCGGCAGAGGCCTTGAAGCGCTCCCCGGTGAAGATGACGCCGCGGTTGCGGGACTTCATGCTGAACTATTCCTATCCGGGCAATATCCGCGAACTGCGCAACCTGATTTATCGCCTTTCCTGCCTGGCCGGCGATGTTGCGGACGTGGTACATCTACCGGAGGACATCCGTCCCAAGGCGCCAGCAAGGGAAATGCAGGTAACCGGCGCGGGCGTGGAGACAGTGAGCCTCACTTCACTGAGCGACGCCAAGCGCGCGGCGAGCGACGAGGCGGAAAGGGCGTTCCTGGAGCGAGGGCTGAAAGAGGTCGGCGGAACCGTCGCCGAACTGGCGCGGCGTTGCGACATGAACCGTTCCCACCTGCAGATGCTGCTGAAGAAACACGGCATCCGGTCGAAGGACTTCAGGCATCCGGCGGCGGACGGCCAGGAAAAAAGCAAGGTGCACTGAACGGGCCATCCGTTCAGTGCACCTGAACATCATTACGCGTCCTTGCGTCGCCGCTGGAAGGCCAGGCCGGCGAGGCCGAGCAGCAGGATTCCCATGACATGGGGTTCTGGTACCGAACCGGGCTCGAAGTCGATGCGCAGTCCCGGCGCGAAGGTCGGGCCGCCAGCCAGCAGGAACGTCGTATGGTCCGGATCGAACGGGTCGATGCCTGTGCGCATGGCCACGAGGGCGGTCGTCGTGGACAGGTTTGTCATCCAACTTGCGAAAACATCATCGGCGAGGAAACGCGTGTAGATCCAGTAGGTCCCGCCGCTGGGGAGGAAGATATTCGTTGCAAACGACAGCGCCTGGTTTTCCAGCAGGTGGAAGTCGACCGGTCCCCAGCCGTTGTCGCAGGCGTTCACCCAAGGCATGGAGGGATGCGCTGCATCGGCGCAAACTGAAAATTCCGCGAGGGAGGCCGATGGGGTGTCGAAGTAGCTTGGATTGGTCGGACTGCCGATCAGCGCATTGGAGGCCACGCCGACATAAAACGGACCGAGCGACGGATGGGCAAGAAGCGACGTCGCAATGTGCCGGATGTGCCCGGCGGTGGGCGCGACAAAGCCGACGGCAAGGTCGTACCACTGGTAGGAGGCCGATACGTTCACCGAGCCGGTCGGATCGGCCGGCGTGGGCAGGGTGTTGATCGGTGTGATGATGCTGGCGGATGCCTGCAGATGGGCCGCGGAAAGCAGCAGCGCGGCAAGGGCCGGAACGGCTTTGCGCATCAATTCCACTCGCCTTTTTGGCATCCCAATCATGTCTTTCAATATCCCCTTGACCCTGTACGCCCATGTATCTTTTTCCGTGGCCAGCGCGCCGGGTACTGCGAGTGCGTGATTCTCCATAAGCCGATTCGTTTCCTTGAAAAAGTTAGCGGAATGGAAACGAAGCATTATTCAAGCCAATGAAAAAAAACGCATCGGATCAGTGATTTAGCAGAAGGATGTTTGCGCAGGGCACTCCGAGTGTAAGATCTGTCGACATTTGCCATCGTGGCGGTGGCATTACCTCAACCGAATACGCTGATGCTGCAGAAGACAAACCCCATGACGACGCCATACCTCCGCCGCGCCGGTCTGGCTGCACTGGTATTCGCCGCTTTCTGTACATCCCGGAGCAATGCTGCGGAATTCGGGGATATCCGTGTCCACTCCTGGCTAGGGCGGCAGCTGAAGGCAAGCGTGCCGCTCGCTGGCGATGACGCCCGCGAGAGCGATGCGCGCTGCTTCAAGGCTGCCCTCCTGAACCTGAACCAGGAAGTGGTCAGCAACCTGAAAGTCACGCTGCAACATTCCTCCAGGAGCTCGGTGCTGCTGCTCGCCGGTGGAAGCACGGTCGACGAACCCGCGGCGACGGTGCGAGTCGAGAATGTGTGCGGTTCCGGCGAGCGGCGGGATTTCGCGGTGTTGCTTGATCTGGTTCCGGATTCGCTGGCGGCGCAGGCGCCCCTCGCCATTCCGCCGGCCGAGCCGGTAAAAGTCGGGGCGGCCACGCGGGAGGCACCTGAGAAGCCGGTTCAGCAACGCGCGCCCATGGAAAGAAACGGGGAACCGGTTGTCCGAAATGAGCCGAAGCCAGAGCCGGTACCTGCCCGGCCTATCCTGATTGCGGGATTGAAGCTGGCCGCATTGCTCTCCAATCCCGACGCTGGCGGAGCGCAGGCCAACTCGCCGGCCGCCGGGAACAGAGCCATCCTCGACACGGATGCGTCGTTCAAGCCAGCACTCAAACTCGAGCCGTCCCTTGCCAAAGCGGCAGGCGCCGGCAGCGACGATTCTCCCGGACAAAAAGCGATGTTCGTCGCCACCCTTGGCATCATTGCGGCCTTCGCCGCAGCGGCATGGATCTTTATGCGGATCCGGGAAATGAAGACGGCTGCAAAGCCTTGGATGCCCGTCGATATGATGCTCGACGCGGACATCGAAGCGAGCGCAAAAGAGCCTGCGCGGACCTGATCCCGGCGCAGTCGCCGCCGTTGGCCTGTATAACCCGGTTATGCCGTTTTTGCATGGCGCCATGACTAATCGGCATTTTTCTTCCCCATGCCGATTGACTATTCTGCACGGCAATAACAAGAACAACATCGGCGCAGCAAGGCCACTTTGTCCGGCCAGCCGCTGCAAGAAGACGAACAACGAAGGGGAGACAACATGCAACCAATCCACGCGCGCCGCCTCCTGGCGGCACTGATCCTGGCGGCGACCGTCATGCCCGCCGCGGCCGAGGTGTACTGGGTCGCTGTAGCCAATGTGGACCGGCGGACTTGCCCGGCGCAGACCTGTGGGACTGTCGGCTTCCTGCGCTACAAGGACAAGGTGGAAGCACAGGAAGTCAAGGGAGGCTGGGCGCGCGTATCGGGGGAGTACAGTGCCATGTGCTCCGGCGGCAGGAGCGAAATCGTCGAGTCGGGTAATGACGAATGCGTGCCGAAGAACGGCATCACGAAAGGCGTCTTTTCCGAATGGGTACCCGTCCAGTCGCTGAGCAAAACGGTACCGACCGGCCCCGCTCCAAAATAACCGGATTGCCCATTGGGGGCGCATCGAACGCCCCCGGTTCCCAAATCAATAGCTGTCCGCCGATTCCTTGCCCGCCCCCCGGCGTTCCGCGCTCCGTGTATCGCCGCCCGAGGACGTCGCGGTATCGCCGGACTTCGCCGCACCGCCTCCGGCATTCTCCGCGAAGACCATCTTGCCGTTATCGGTCCTCTTGTCGTCGCGGAACTCGCCTTCCCAGTAACTGCCGTTGGACCAGGTATACCGGCCCTGGCCGTGGCTCTTCCCGCGTACCCACGCACCTTCATAGACGTCGCCGCTCTTGAAGCGGGTCGAGCCGCGGCCGTGGGGCACGCCGTCCTTGACATCCCCCTCATAGCGGCTGCCGTCGGCAAAGGTAATGGTGCCGCGGCCGTTGGGCATATCGCGCGCCCATTCACCGTTGTAGCGCTGGCCGTTGTTCCAGACAAATTTGCCTTTGCCTTCCTTCATGCCGCGTACGAGCGTGCCCTCGAACTGGTTGCCGTTATTCCAGACGATCTTGCCTGTGCCGGAAACGACGCCGGTCTTCGGATCGACGCTGAAGTTGCCGGTCATGGTCTGGTCCGCAAGGACCAAAGGCTTGTGTCCGCGAGTCCCAAACGGATCGGTGGACGTCGGCGTGGAGCTCGTGCGCGGCTCGGCGGCAGGCTGCTTGGCGGCGGTGTCACCGGCCTTATCCGGCTGTTTCACGATTACCACTTTGTCAGATGCCTCGGCCGGCTTGTTTTCCGTTGCGGCCGTTTTCTGCTCCGATGCGGCCGGTGCCGGAGCCGGTGATGCCACAGCAGGTGCCGGCGATGGCGCGGTGGCCGTCGGCTGGGAAGACTGTGAAGATACTGTGGTTCCGGAGCCGCCCGACGACATCGACGTTGATTCAGTTGATGTCGTTGTTGGAGCCGGCGCCGGTGCAGATGTCTGCGGCCGCGTTACGACCGCTACTGGCGGCACTGCCGGAACCGGTTCCTCGCGTTCCACCCGCGAAGGCTCCTTGAAACCGGCGATCCTGTCCTTGGCTAGCGCCGCGTACCGTCCCTTCGGATATTTCCTGAGATAGGTTTCATAGGCAGTCTGGGTGTTGACTGCTGTGCTGGCCGTCCACAAGTCCTCTTCCGTCGAAGGCGCATTTCCTTTCGCCGGTTTGCTTTCCAGTCTCAGTCTCGCGATCGGCGCATAGCGGCCCTTCGGGAACTCGCGCAGATATTTTTCGTACGCGCTCGGTTTGTCGGAAATGCTGGCTTGCCGCCACAGTTCGTCTTCCCGTGCAGTTGAGGCTGCTTCCTGGTCGCGCAAGGCTTTTTGCGATGTTGTCTCGCCTGCCGGCGGCACGGAAGCCGTTTCTGCCGGAGACGGCAACCTGGCGACGGATGTAGAAGGTTGAGACGGGGCAGGTTTTTCCTTCGCAATGGGAGCTGACGATGGCGCGGACTGCGGCGTCCCCGTCGCCGGATAGGTTGACGCCGTGTTGCTCTTGTCTTCCGCGTCCTGGTCCTGGGCACCGCTCGCACTGGAGGACTCAATGGTCGTGCCGCCGCCCGATGTCAGGCTGGAAGGCGAGTCCTTCCACGACGATCCGGTGCCGAGGTAAACGCCCGACGCGACGCCGGCGGCAAGCAGGACGCCGAGAACGACCCATTCGCGTTTTCCCTCGAGGGCGCGCAAGGGGCTCTCCTTGGCCGGCTTGTTCATCGGCTGATGCATCTGCGATTTGTGCCGCACGCTGTGCTGCGTCGGCGGCGGCGGCGCGATGCGTGTCCTGACGTCGTGCATCATGTCGACCGCCATGCGCGTGCGGACCGTGTCGTCGTCGTCGGGGATTCGCACCATCGTCGTCGTGAACGACTCTTCTTCCGGCAGCGAGCGCGGCGAGGCTTCCATGATGTCGAGCGCGTGGCGCAATTCCGCAATCGAGCGGAAGCGCTGTTCCGGCTTGACCGACAGCGCCTTGTCCAGTGCAGCGAGAAAGGCGGCGTTGTAGCGTCCCTTGCCCACCTCGCGCGCGGGCACCATTTCGTCATGCACCATGCGGGCGACCGCCGGTGGCGGCGCCTTGCCCGAGATGAGGTAGTAGACGACGGCGGCCAGCGCGTAAATGTCGGTCCACGGTCCCTGGCGCAGCCCGGCGATGTCGGCATACTGTTCGATCGGCGCATAGCCCGGCTTCAGGATTGCCGTCAGACACTGGGTAAGGTCGCCGATCACGCGGCGGGCGGCACCGAAGTCGAGCAAGAGCGGGCGGCCGTCCTTGAGCAGCAGGATGTTGTCGGGAGCGATGTCGCGATGCAGGCATTGCCCGCGGTGAATGATCTCGATCGCATCGAACAGGTCGCTCAACAGGACACGGATCCAGGCTTCCGACGGCGTGATGCGGCGCTGCTTCAGCGCCTGCTTGAGCGTGATGCCTTCATAGAACGGCATCACCATGTAGGCCGTGCCGTTGCCTTCCCAGAAGCGGTGCACTTTCACCAGCGATTGCGAATCGAATTGCGCCAGCATCTTGGCTTCGTTGATAAAACTCTTGAGGCCGGCGGTGAAGGTTTCGACGTTGTGCTGCGAGCGGACGGTCACCGCCAGCTGCGTCGTGCGCTTCGCCAGCCCGGAGGGCATGTACTCCTTCAGTGCGACCTGGCGCTCCAGCGAATGATCGTAGGCGAGGTACACAATGCCGAAGCCGCCTTCGCCGATGAGGTCGAGAATTTCAAACTCCCCCAGGTGCGTACCGACCGGGAGAACATTCGCGCTGTGGTCCGAATCGTTTTCCGGCGAAGGCCTGAACGGCATCCTCCGGGTTCGCAATTCGGTCTTCTGATTGAAATCGTTCACCATAGAAATCTACCGAGTCTGTGTGGACATCCACTTTCAGCTGGGTCGTTACTAGCACCTTTGATGCCAGCCCCGGAGGGGAAAGCGCAGCGGCCGCGGAAGGCGGACAATCGGGTGCGATCGATGCATGATGAGCGACGAATGCAGCGATGCGCGGGTCTGGCGAATGCAATAGTCACGGCAAGCCGGTCCTGCCGGCAGATGGCAGTCGGGATTTTCCCAACAGTCTGTCGCCGGCACTTGTTCGTCAGTTGGAAATCCAACGACACATCGAACCGTGCGCGCCGGGCTGCGCGCGAAGGCGCATGGTCCACCGCACATGATGGTCGCGTAAGAAGCGAGGGAGTTGATCTGAATCGCTATTCGTCGATTTAGAGTGCAGGATTAAGCACCGTCTGTTCCGTGATGTGCATGTCGTCCGCGCGTGTCACAACCGCGGAGATATTGTCGCGGCCGCCGCGCGCCAATGCGATCTCGACCAGCTCGTGCGCTGCCTGCGGACAATTGCCGGTGACAAGCGCCGAGCGGATCTCCTGTTCGGTGACTTCATTGCTCACGCCATCGCTGCAGAGGAGGAATACGTCGCCGTCGGCGACTTCGATCATCTCGCCGTCCACGTCCAGCGTATCGGCAGCGCCGACGGCGCGCGTGATCAGGTTGCGGGCGGGATGATGGATGGCCGCCTCGGCGGTGAGACTGCCGCAGGCAAGCAGCTCTTCGACCTGGCTGTGGTCGCGGGTAAGCTGCATCAGGTGGCCGTTTCTGCAGAGATAAATCCGGCTGTCGCCGGCCCACAGGTAAGCACAGCGCCGGCCGCAGGCCAGCAGGACGACAACGGTACTGCCGATGATTTGCGCCCCACGGTTCGCGGCCTCGTTGCGAAGGAAGCGGTTCACGGATTGCAGCCGTGCTTCGGTTTCGATGGCGAACTGTTCGAGCGAGGGGGGAGGCGGGATGTCGGTGAGCGCGGTGACGATCGCATTGCTCGCGAAATCGCCCAGCGTGTGTCCGCCCATCCCGTCGGCCACCGCCCAGATGCCCATGTCGGCAAGATCGAGCACGGAGTCCTCATTGATCTTGCGGACCAGTCCCGCATGCGTGCGGGAGGCCGACGTCCATTTGAATGGCGTGGTATGCGTCACGTTCACCTCCGGCGGCGCGCGAAATCCGGGGAATCTTCCCTGCGATGAGTATAGAACCAGTGACGCGGATTGCACGCTTTCGGACGCAAAAGAATTGTGTTGCGTCTAAGAGCCTGCTCAGTATCTTTTTGGCATGCGCGTTCGAACGAGAAGGGATGCAGTGCTAGGCGCGGCGCGCCGCTCAGGCTGGGCGCCTGCGCAAGCGTCGCAACAACGCAATGCGTCCCTTCTCGTTCGAACCCTCCGGGCAGCCCCGGAAACCGGTCGCCTGCGG
>DASPMC010000081.1:0-2791 GCA_035627275.1 Noviherbaspirillum sp. | reverse complement strand
GCGCTGCTTGACCAGCGCGCCGTAAATCCCGGTCTTGCCGCCCTGCGTGATGATCTGCCCCAGGTTCAGCGCTTCGTGCTCCGGCGCACTGACCACCACCCGCAGGTCCGGGTTGAGCGTATCCACCAGCTGCACGCTGTGCCCCGCTGCCAGCATCACGTCGCCCTTGGGCGAGGTGATGATGCCGCTGTTCTCCACATTCGGCGCAATCAGAACCACCTGACCGCCGGACGGCGTGGTGATGGCGCCCTGGTGCTTCAGGTTGCCTGCCTTGTCGCCGGCCTTGAAATCGAGTTTTCCCTTGAGGAAGTCTTCATTGCTGATATTGAGCGTCGATGCCACCAGGCCGTTGACGTCGACCTGCGCCCCCTGCCCGAACAGGATGCCGTTGGGGTTGATCAGGAACACCCGGCCGTTCGATTGCAGCGCCCCGAGGATGTGCGACGGGTCTTGCCCGACGATCCGGTTGAGCACTGCGCTGTTGGGGTTCTGCTGGATGAAGCGGGTGATCTCGCCCGGATTGATCGAGAAGCTTTGCCAGTTGATGATGGCGCCCGGGGTGTTGGTGATCGACAGCAGGTTGCCCTGGCTGGTAAAACCGGCTTGGCCGTTGACCACTTGCGGACCCAGCGGGTTGGCTACTGCCGTGCCGAAACAACCGGCCAGCAGCACCGGCAGCATCCGCCGCCGCAACTTCGCCTGAGTCCCCGCGGCGCGCACCTCGCGCGCGGCGTCGCTGATATTCATTCCCATTTCCTGCTTCCAGTCATCAATACATCAGGCCCAGCCTGAAATGCAATTTCTTGTCGCCCTTCTGCTGGCTGATGCCGCCGTCGATCACGTGGCCGTAGTCCATCTGCAGCGTCATGTACTTGTCGACGGCGACGCGCATGCCGAGGCCGACGCTGCCGATCGATGCCTTCGCGATCTCGCCCGGCAGTGCATCGTTGCGTCGCACGCTCGCCGTGTCGTAAAACACGAGGGCGCGGCATTGTGCGGCGACGGTCTCGAGCGTCGAGCACAGGTTCGGCGAATAGACTTCGGCGCTCAGCAGGTGGCCCTTGTCATTCGAAACATCGCGCTCGTCGAAACCTCGGACGGTGGTGGCGCCGCCCGCACCGAACTGTTCGCCGGGGATCAGCGCATCGCTGGTGTACTGGCCGGCAACGGCGAGACGCAACTGGAAATCGGCGGGCAAGGCATGGCTGTAGCCGGCATTGACGCGGACAAGGCTGTATCCGGCCGGCGCACCGGCGCGCACCCGGTTGAAGTCGGCGCTCTTGCCCTTGTCGCCGCCGGGAAGGTTGCGCATGCCGGTGACGGTGAAGCTGAGCTCGCTGTCTGCCATTCCCAGAATGCCGGTATAGGCGACGCTGAGCGGATGGACGGTGACGTCATTGCCCAGCTGGACGCCCTGCAGCGCGACGTCGTTCTGGAATTCCTTGTAATCCAGACCATAGGTGAAGCGGGACTCATAGTCGCCGACGCGGCGCATGAGCTGGTTGTAGCGTCCGCCGAACACTGTGCCGCGTCCGCTCACCTGCAGGTTGAAGATGCCGGCGAGCACCGAGCCGGAATCCACGTCCGAATAGCTGGCGAAGAGGTCGATCGAGTCACCCAGCGCGTACAAGGGAATGTGGTAACCGACGCCATACACGCTTACCTGGCTCGGGTTCTCCAGTGTGGTGGTGTACTGCAGGCTCATCACATGGTCGCGGTCCAGGATGTTGGCATGCTGGAACTGCATGGAGAGCTGGGTCTTGCCGGTGTTCGGGCTGCCGCTGTTGTCGACGTTGGCGCCGATTCGCCAGGCCTTTTCGTCGTCTACTTTCAGGATGGCATTGACTTCGTCGTCGTTGTCGCCGCTTTGCAGCTGCAGCGTGGTTTTCTTCGACGGATTTTCGTTGGCGAGCTTCAGGCTGGACGATACCCGGCCGAGGTTGGGCGTCTGCCCTGCCACCAGTCCGGGCACGCTGCGGCGGATGTTGTCTTCGCTGAAGACAGTATTTCCTTCCACCCGCATCTTGCCGATCTTCGTTTCGACAACCTGCAGCTTGACCACACCCTGGTTGAGCTCCTGCTCGGGCAACGCAATCTGCACCACGTTGTAGCCGCGCGCATGATAGGCCGCCTCGAGCGCTTCGAGCGCCATTTGCACATGTCCGAAGTTGCGCTCCTTGCCGGCGTAGGGCGCCAGCAGCTTTTCGATGTCCTGCACCGGCAGCAGCGTGTTTCCTTCAACAGCAAACCGGGTGATTTCAAAGCGGCCGATGGGATCCTGTTCGTCGGCGGCGAATGCGGGAAATGCCGCGACGGCGAACGCCGCACCGGCAACCAGACGCGAGAGTTGATATTTCATGTTGTGAAAATTGCCGGGGATAGACTGCGTTTTTTTGGGCGGATTGTCGTTACAACTTTTTACAGCTTTTCCAAGGAGTAACTATAGCGCAGGCCCTTGCTCTACATCAAAGAAGTTTTCCATTTGACAATGGAAAAATTGTCGCGCGAGTGACGTTTGTTGTATTGCGGCAAACGTATCGCCATCCCTCGCGAAGCGCCGGATCGGGCCGCTTCAAGGCCGGCGAAGGAGCTCCCGGCCGGAACCGCGCGCCGCAGGCATCGGTCTTACGAAAACTCCGAAAGACACCCGCTAGTAGTCCGTCACGTTTTGATTTTCGGATTGCGCTTGCTTGCGGGGGAGTAGGTTGAATTTTCAGATCTCGTACCCCGTCGTTCCACTCGGCGTGCCACCGTATCAGCCCGCAAGACGACGCAACCAGAAAATCGAAAC
>DASPMC010000080.1:0-13247 GCA_035627275.1 Noviherbaspirillum sp. | reverse complement strand
GGCGCTATGGCGACGGCGCCGGGTCGGTTTTACTTCAGAATTCGCTTCCATCGTGTGCACGTGTCCACTTAAGTTCAGGGTGGACACGATGCTCGCCGATCTCAACCAGTCGATTCAAGGCGGGATCCCCGGGCGCTTACTCACATCTGCTTGCATCGCCAGCTTGCGGTACAGAGCGATCGCGGCAAGATTGGACTGAGCTGTTTCCGGAGAACGCACTCATGAATCACCCGCTACGCTGCCAATGCGGCACCTTGAAAGGCCATGTCAGCCTGGCCGGCCACATCAACCGCGCCGTGTGCTACTGCAAGGACTGCCAGGCGTTCGCGCGCTATCTAGGCAAGGACAACGAGGTGCTGGACGCCATGGGCGGCACCGACATCGTGCAAACCCAGCCCGCCCACGTCGTCTTCACCGAAGGCAAGGAAGCGTTGGCTTGCATCCGCCTCACCGACAAAGGCCTTCTGCGCTGGTATGCGCGCTGCTGCAATACGCCGATCGGCAACACCGCATCCGATTTCAAGCTGTCCTTCGTCGGGCTCATCCACAACTGCCTGGAGACCTCCGGCAAACCGCTCGAGGAATCCTTCGGCCCGGTCCGTATGTACGTGAGCACGAAGAGCACGAAAAGCGCGAAGGGCACGCCGCCATCGTCGCCGCTGCGCACCACGGCGGCGATTTTCGGCATTTTCGCGATGATCGCGCGCGCCCGTATCAATGGCAGCTATAAGCGCACGCCGTTTTTCGATGCGGAACGCGGCGCGCCGGTGGCGGCCCCGAAAGTCCTCAGCCCGGAAGAACTGGCGCGAGCCAGGCATCCGGCTTGAAACCGGCCTCGGCTGCCGCGCCGGCGCCGCAACCGCCCCCTGTGCCGCGCAAAGAATTAGCAGCGCCTAATGTTTAAAGCCGCAAGACAATCATCATGGGAAGATGGCGCGCAACCGAATCGCCATCCGAACGCTCAAGATGATTTCCTCCCCATCCTCACTACTCCACTGCCGCTATCGCCCCGCAGACAACCGCGAGAACCACAACACCATCGGCCTGAAGAGCAGGCTGGAAAACGCACGCACCGCCGCCTGGATGAACAGCACGCCATTGCGGTGCTTCCTCTCCCACGCCCTGGATTATCTCGAGGGCCGTTCGGACGAGAGCCGGGGAACCGTGCCGGGCGGCCACGAACTGATCGCGCATTTCCTCATGGGCAAGGCCACGATCTGGGACCTGCCGCGCGAGTTCGAGAAGTACGCCAATTGCATCACTCCGGAAATCCAGGCCGAACTGCACGACCTGCTCCGCACGCATCGCCATAAATGGCTCTGCAGCAGCGAATCGCCCGAAAAAACCCGCGACAAGCTGACCGAACTGCTCAACCATGCGCTAGACCAGGTCAAGGGCTGGCTCGATCACGGCTGTGGCGTCGCCGAGGAAGACATCGTCCTATTGCTGAAAGAAGGCGCGCTTGCGCAGGACCAAGCCCTGCGCCTTCTCGGCAGCCTCTCATCGGAAGCCATACAGCCGCTGGCATGGCAGCGCTTCGCGGAAGATCCTGCCGCCTTCCGGAATCCGGACAAATTCCACCAGGCCTTGCTCGACGGGCTCGCAAGGCCCAGGAATGCGCCTTGCGAGCTGCGGCCGGGGAACCTGCGCCCCAGCGGCCTGGAAATGCTGATACGCACGGCGTTCCATCGCTCCCCCACCGATGAGCGCCGCCTGGTGGACCGGGAAGACTATGCCAACCTGAAGCAAGCGCTGCTGAACGCCGTCTCCCAGGGAGCGCTCGGAAAGCATGCGTCTTATCTCCTGGAAGACATGATGCTCGGCTATCCGCTGCTATGGCATGCGCCGGTGCTCAAGGCGGCCCAAGACGGGCTTCGGGAAAGATATCCGGACCTACCCCTATGGAATGAAGCCGGCGCGGAAGCGCTGCACTACGCGCGGTCGCACGTCGACGGAAGCGTCGTTCGCTCTGTTTTGGAGGATTCCCGACAACCACCGGCGACCGATCCGGAACTGATGCAAGCCTTGCTGGCTTCCAAATCGGATCCGCAACACTGGAGAACGCAAGACGCCGAAATCTTTTTCCTCTTTTGCCGCGATCAATGGAACGACATCCGTTCCGAATATCGCCCGGCCTTGGCAAAACTGATCGCTCGATTGATCGAGGCAGGCAAACTGCCGGACAGCAAATACTGGATGGAAGACATCGCGCGATTCTTCGACCAGGAAGGATTTCCCATCGATCAGATGGACCGCCCGTTCGCATTCCATGCATCGATCTTTGACAAGGCGCAACGCCCGATGCTCGATTTCTTCCGCAGGAACATGAAGCATTTTCTCCAGGCCGAAGGAGAAAACAACAGGAATACATTGGCGTCCGGCATCTACCATGCGCTTTGCGTGCTTCCTCCGACGCACCAGCAATTGGATGCGCGCGTGGAAACGCAATTTCAGCAGCGCTTGAAATTCTTCAAGAGCCGCGGCAGTGCTCTCGAAGAAAAGCGCATGCAGCAAACGCTGCGGAGCGGAAGCTACGACCAAGAAATACGCCCGAGGATACAAGCGCGCCTGGAAAAAATACTGTCCAGGCACAACTTCCCGATATCGCGCGGCAGCTATCGGCAGGAACTGCTTCATTTGGCCTGTGGAAGATTGTCGCTTCCCGAATATCGAAACAACCGGATCAAAGACACTCTCCACAAGGCCCTCATCGGCCAGTCTTATTCGCCCAAGGCCATCGACAAGCTCGAAAAGGAGCTATTGGCACTGGATTATCGGACGGTCGCGCAGGAGTG
The DNA here is from genome assembly GCA_035627275.1 of Noviherbaspirillum sp. Classification (GTDB taxonomy): domain Bacteria; phylum Pseudomonadota; class Gammaproteobacteria; order Burkholderiales; family Burkholderiaceae_D; genus Noviherbaspirillum. Next base: position 10,452 of record DASPMC010000080.1, on the reverse strand, counting down.
GTTCAAGGAAAAATTCCCCATCCACCATGTCCATAACGCATTCGACGTGTTCTGGGAATTCCTCGACTGGAAAATCAAGATAGAAGACGAAGCGAGCGCCGAGGCCGCCAATATCGCCAAAGCGCTGGAAGCCTGCGACGCCGCGATGAAACACTATCCTCCCGGCCTCTTCGCAAGCTATGTTCTCGCGACCCTGCCCTACCGCTCCGGGAACAACATCGACGCCCTCATCAACGACTGGCGCGGCGATCCGCGCTTCGCATCGGCATTGAGAGCCGTACCCCACAGCGGCGACGACGATCCTTGCCACGTCATGTTCGTCGGCTTCGAAGGAAACGCCAACGACAGCGCCCCGCTCTTCCTGCGCGTGGAAGCGCTGTCGCTGCTCAATCCGCGCAGCATCGAACCTCAGAACAGGACCAGGTTCCATCTCGGCCGGAGCGATAAGCAAAATCCCCTCCAGCCCGAGGACGTATGGAATCTGGCTCTCCCGAAATATCTTTGGGAACCGATGACGGCCAAATTCGCCGGGACCGGTTCGATAGTGGCGAAGCGCCTGGAAGAACTGGTCCTGAAGATGGCGAACACGCAAGGTTCGGCATTGTCCGAGCCGCAGGAGCGCTTGCTGAGAAGCGCCGTTGGCTACGTCGTCTCGCCGAATGCGGATTTCCAGGCCGGCACCGCCGAGAAGAAATCCCTGCGCGAAAACCTCGGCGACACCAAGCTCGAAGAGCAGATCAACACCTTGATCGTCGCCATCTCCAACGAAAATGCCAAAGGCACACCGCTGTTCGAATGCCTGGCCCAGACCAACCGGCCGCCCCATGCCAACCAGGTGGACGAAGGCGTCAAAGCGCTTCAGGGTTTCCTGAACGTCGACGCGGGAATCGCGTATTACTGCCTGGGCGTGCTGCTGACGCGCCTATCGAGCGTGGACGGATTGGGATATCACAACCTGGCCAACGACGAAAACCAATCGATCGTCGGCTTGCGGCTGCTGGGCGCCTATGGCCTGGCGCAGGCGCGCAAACACCTGGGGGGCGCTTCGCAAAGGACCAAGGAAGCGATCGATAAGGAGATCCAGTATCTGGTGTTGCGCCACGACTGCGCCGCGCAACGCGCCAGTCTCATGCACGGCCCGCAGTGCACCCCGAGCCTGGCCGACTTGTCGCGGCAAGTCAACCGGCTGCTGAACGCCGAAATACCGCTTGGCCGCCGGCAGCGGAACGCTCCCCCCGAGCTGCCGGATTTCGGCGGCGGGCAGCCGCGCGAGGAACGCGCCCGGCCTTCCGGGATGATCGTGCTGCCGATCGAAAACATTAATGAAGCCTAATACTTACTGCCCCGCAGGAATGCTTATGGGAGGATTGCACGGAAAAAACTGAATCCGGTTCCAAGACCCCGACGAATCATGCATACCAATATATCGATCGTACGGCCGCGCAGGGCCGGTTTCGTCTTCGTGCAAATGCTCGCCGGCGTGGCCCTCGCGGCCACGCTGATCGGCGGGCTCGGCTACACCTACTTCTCGATCACCAAGGCCAACGCGACGGCGCAGTTGCGCACCCACAGCGGCAACCTGCTGACCCAGGCGGCGGCCATCCTCGTCACCGAAGCGGCCAATATCGACGCCGACGATTTCCTCGAGCCGCAAGCCGGCGCCACCGCCAGCGGCGACGGCTACGAGGTGCCCGCGGCCTCGGGCGCGCCCAAGGCGGATTCCTGGGGCGGCAAGCTCCGCTACTGCCCGTGGGACAACGGCAGCGCCAACGCCAGCGCCGGCCGCCTTGCCGGCGATACTCCCGGCTCCTCCTCCTCCGCCATCCTGGCCGTGATCTCCGCCGGGCCCGACAAGAGCTTCCAGACCACCTGCGCGCAAGCCAAGGCCGGCACCGTGCAAGGCGACGACGGCATGCGCGTCATGAGCGACAGCCAGGTCCGCCAGGGCATCGGCGGCACCGCCTATCTCGGCGATCCGGTCGAAGACATCACCGCCCTCGGCAATCTCCAGGCCGCCGCCATCAAGCCCGGCCAGCTGCGCGTGGTCAAGGCCACCGGCACCACCTATGTCAACAAGACCGGCAATGCCGGCCTGGCGAACTGGACCGCGCTGGCGGGCGGCGGCGGTGGCGGCGGTGGCGTCACGACGGCGGCCAGCTATGCCGCGCTGCCCGCCTGCTCCACCGACGGGCAACTGGCCCTCACGACGAACAATCGCTTCCTGTATGCGTGCACGGGCGGCACCTGGCTGCTTGCCACCAGCCTGGCAACTTCCAGCGACCTGAACGTGTCCACCGCCTCGACCACGGTGAGCGGAATGAAAGGCATGCCGCTCGCTACCACGACCGCCTTCACCGTCTCCGGCGGCACCGCGCCCTACAGCTACAGCCTCAACGGCGGCAGCCTGTTGTCGCCGGTCGTGGCCGACACGTCTACCAACAGCGTCTTCAAGCTCACCTCGGGCGGCAGCAACCTGCCCAACGCCACCTCCAGCAACAGCTACACGGTCACCGTGACCGACAGCGTCGGTTTCAGCAAGAACGTGAGCCTGAATCTGAACGTCATCGCCAATAGCGACGGCTATGCGCTTCGCAACTACTACACTCCGTCCGTCGCCGGTCCTCCGCCGGCTTCCTGCCCTGCCGGCTGGGCCGGCGTTCCGGCTATGAACATCCCCTATCCAGATGCGACCACGCAAGCGGCGTGCACGGCCAAGGTAGGGAGTCACGGCATCTCGGGTTTCGGCTGGGACAATGGACAAAGCAAGTGCTACGCGACGGTGGCGGCATTCTGCGTGCAGCAGTTCAAGGCGGTGAATTCCGGCGGATTCGCCCATACCGCAACGCCGACCTATCTCTCCACTTCTGCACCATGGGACCAGATTAGTTTCGGTGGTGCTGTTAATCAATGCGCCACGGTGAGAGATGCGACGGGGACCCCGATATCTGGTGGAGGCCATCTGATATATGACTCGCAGTGGCTTGCGATCGCACACAACATGGTAATGAATGGGATCAACTGGGAGGACGGCATGATCGGTGTGCAAGGTGGCTCAAACCGCATGTTCGCGGGTTTGTCCAATGGCTCCGGCGCTTCAACGACGGTCTCGGCCAACTACGGCTTGAATTTGCCGGCGACGTCGGACAATGTCGGCAAGAAGCGAGAAAAGATATTGACCACCGGCGCCACGATCTATGATATTGGGGGCAACGCTTCTGAATACACTTACCTGGACACCGCGCTGGGTGGTACAAGCGGCGGCGCTTTTCCCAATGGGAACTTCGCTGAGGCGTTGGTAGCGGCGCCATTTCTTGCGGGCTATAGAGGAATGGGTACATACCCGGCGCCTATGAATGCGAATTTCTGGGCTCCAGTGCGAGGCGGCCACGTCTACGCCTACGCCTATAACAACGGACCGTTCACGCTATCTTCCGTCGATCCTGGCACTAATAACATGACGGCCGTTTCATTCCGCTGCGCCAAGTAGTATGGCCGAATCATTGCTCGTCTTGATATTCGACAGTGGAAAAAGCCGCCGGATAGTAGATGAATCGGAGGAAGCAAGGCAAGAAGCCGAAAATATGGCGTAGCCCAATACTCGATTGCACTCCGAGCCCCTCCAGTAGTGGGAGCGAGCGCATCACGATCCGGCCGCCGTGCTTCTCGGCGACACCGGACGAGATCGACGGGCCTAGCCAAATGCCCTCGATCGCTCCATTGCGAAGAAGGGCTCGGAGGTCTCTTTCATGACCACCGGCGGGGTGCCACACCGCCCCCTCCGCCGATCGCCGCCCCGACTGTCTACGCGCGTACGATCCCCGCACGCGCGTGCCGGCTTCCAAAACACCTTTGCCGGCTTGCCTAGGCATTTCCATTGATGCACTCGATTTGCGCTTCCGCCGCCCTGCGCAATCCGTGGGCCGCGGCGGCCACGAAGCGCAGCAGGGTCTCGGCATCGGCGGCGTTCAATGCGGGTAGCGCGGCTTCGTCGCCGTCCTGCATGGCTTGCAGCTCCAGCCCGGAGGAATGGATCATTTCCACCGCCAGCGCGGTGCCGGCGGCGATGTCGCAGGCCAGGCCGACGAATTCGGCCTGCGGATGCCTTTCGCCTTGGGAAGTGAACCATGTCGGCCGTTTGTGGGCGGCAAGGCGGCAGAGATAGGAATCCTGATAAATGGATAAATAACCATGGCCTACCCCGCGCTTGAGATCGCAAAGTGGTTCGTGAACGCAATAGATCGCGAATCGGGCGAATCGATGAGCCCCTTGAAAGTACAGAAGCTTCTTTATTACGCGGAGGCGTGGGCGCAACTCGCCCTCGAAAGAGACTTATTCAACGAAAACATTCAAGCATGCGCGCATGGTCCTGCGGTTCCCGAAGTCTTCCATGAATTCAAGAAGTTCGGATGGGAAGCGATCCCTACTCTCCGTCCGGCTTTGAAAATTGATTCAGAGACGACTGAAATCTTGAAGCAGGTTCTTGATGTGTATGACGAATTCTCAGCCGAGACTCTCGAACATATGACTCACTCGGACAAACCGTGGCTGGATGCTCGCGGCGACCTGCCAGTCGAAGCTCGTCGCGAGAAGGTGATTCCGAAAGCGGCCATGAAAGAATATTTCTTGAATAAATATGGCGGGCTGGTCGATGAAAAAGCGGATACCTAAAGAAAAACTAAAGAAGCTGCGGCAACAATTCTTCTCTCCGGAAAAGAAAAGCTGATATCCCCGCCTGCACAAAATATGAAGTGAGCCATGTAAAGGGCGAAACCCGTCAGGATTCCTCCGCCGGCAGCACCGATGCGTCCCGCCTTCGGCACACCGAAGCCGATTCACACAGTTGAACACGAAATCGAGCACCGCCGGGATCGGCGCTCGGCCATCGATGTCGATAAAGGTGCGCGGGCAATATTACTAATAGCTCTAATATTTGCTGCCCGCAATGAAGATTTGTGAAAGGATTACAAGGAGAGACTAGACTGGGACTAGGAACTAAAATGGGACTAGAGACTAAATATGAGCCGCACAGCCGCACAGCCGCACAGCCGCACAGCCGCACAGCATTATAACGATCCAAGATGCTTTGCCGCAAGCGCGCGCAGCATCAAGCAGCGCGGTATTGGGCGCGCAGATCATCGCCGCCGGGCCGGTTTCGTCTTCGTGCAAATGCTCGCCGGCGTGGCCCTCGCGGCCACGCTGATCGGCGGGCTCGGCTACACCTACTTCTCGATCACCAAGACCAACGCGATGGCGCAGTTGCGCACCCACAGCGGCAACCTGCTGACCCAAGCGGCAACCATCCTCGTCACCGAAGCGGCCAACGGCGACAGTGACGATTTCCTGGAGCCTCCGGCCGGAACCACCGCCAGCGGCGACGGCTATGACATTCCCGCCGCGTCCGGCGCACCCAAGGCCGATGCCTGGGGCAGCAAACTCCGTTACTGCCCGTGGGACAACGGCAGCGCCAATGCCAGCGCCGGCCGCCTTGCCGGCGACAATCCGGGCACGGTGTCTTCCGCCATCCTCGCCGTGATTTCCGCCGGACTCGACAAGAGCTTCCAGACCACCTGCGCGCAAGCCAAGGCCGGCACGATGCAAGGCGACGACGGCATGCGCGTCATGAGCGACAGCCAGGTCCGCCAAGGCATCGGCGGCACCGCCTATTTCGGCGATCCGGTCGCCAATACCGCTGCCCTGGATGCATTGCCGGCCGCAGCCATCAAACCGGGACAGGCTCGCATCACGCTCGATACCGGTGCGGTCTATGTCAACAAGACCGGCAACGCCGGCCCGGGCAACTGGGTTCAGATCTCCGGCGCCGGTGGCAGCGGCGGCATCATCACGGCACCTACCTACAGCCAACTCCCTGCATGTGCCAGCAATGGGCAGCTGGCCACAAACTCAACCACACGTTTCCTGTATGTCTGCTCGGGCGGCGTCTGGCAGGTAGCCAACAGCTTCAGCGTTTCGAACAATTTGAGTACGGATAAGACGAGCGTCAAGGTAACTGGGCTCAAGGGTTCGGTCTTATCGCCCACCACAGTCTTTTCAGTGATTGGCGGCACAGGGCCATTCGCTTACAAATTCAGTGCGGATTTGCCACCGCCCGTGACACGCGACGAGTCGATCAATAATGCATTGAAGTTGACCACGAATGGGCAAAGCTTACCGAATACGACATCCTCGACTGACTACACGGTAGTGGTAAGCGACAGCAACGGCTTTACCACTTCGGTAGCGCTGACGTTGGACATTGTCGATTGGGTAGTTTCACCCGGTTATGCCAGCCGGAATTACGCTGCGCCTTCGATTGCCGGGCCTGCTCCGGATTGCTCGGACTTGCCGGGAAGCTGGGTGGGAGTGCCGTCGATGAAAATTCCGTCGGCACAAGACAATACGTCGACAATCACGGTTCCTTCTTTCTGTGCCATGAAGTACCTTGCCTCTCGAGGCGCGGGCGACGTGGCAGTGTCAAGCTACTCGGGTACGCCTTGGGGCGGCAACAGCTTTAGTACGCTCAGCGGCGCGAGCGGTCCGTGCAATCAGGGAAACCTGGCGGGAAAGAACGCCAAGCTGATGCGGGAAACACAGTGGCTGGCGATCGTACACAATGAAATCGGCATCCCGTCCAATTGGACCGGAGGAGCTGTCAACAATGGCTCGCTGAAGCAAGGATGGACTGGCGAGATGACATCTGCCCAGGCGACGAATGACGCAGGGAAAAAGATGCTAAGTACGGGTGACAGTATTTACGATATAGGAGGACACACGTGGCAATTAATTTATGACGATCTATCGGGTGGTAGTGATGGACGCATGATGACACGTTCTTCCGCAAGTCCTGCATATCCTGCAGGACTTGGAACCGGATTAGGCTATGATGGCTACGCCGGTTCTCTTTCTACTCCCCAGGCGGTTACACGAGGCGGGGGAGGGGCTAGCTACTCGGGAGCATTTGCTTATTGGTATATTTCTTCAACTGATACATTTTCGTGGACAGCATTCAGATGCACCGTTGTACGATAGGGGGAATATTAATGGACCTATCTCGACGCGGCGCTAGGCGGAAATGGAAACGGGAATCTGGCGACAAAGCAAATAGCCCTAATCGCGCGCCGTTTAATAACAATGCCCGGGGCATGGACGTACTCTATCCCCTGGCATCTTTGCCAGCAAGAGTTTGATGCAGGGCTACCCCATGACCGGCGGCAATAATACGGGACCGTTTGCCCTTTTTGGCTATGAAAGCTACGGCACTTGGAGCAACCTCGGTTTTCGCTGCTCGAAGTAATGATTGCCGTGGCCGTTGGCTCGTGCTTCCCGGCGGTACCCGTGCCGCCGGGAGCGAAACGAATGAGCTACGTCGAAATAGGACAAGTGCAACCGGACGATAAAACAAGAACCAATGCCGTTCTCCACGCGCGATTCGTCTCGGCCGCTGCCCTCCGCCGATCGTCGCCTCGGGTGCCTACGCGCGTACGATCTCCGTACGCGCGTGCCTGCTCTCCAAAAGACCTTTGCCGGCTTGCCTAGGCATTTCCATTGATGCACTCGATTTGCGCTTCCGCCGCCCTGCGCAATCCGTGGGCCGCGGCGGCCACGAAGCGCAGCAGGGTCTCGGCATCGGCGGCGTTCAATGCCGGAAGCGCGGCTTCGTCGCCGTCCTGCATGGCTTGCAGCTCCAGCGCGGAGGAATGGATCATTTCCACCGCCAGCGCGGTGCCGGCGGCGATGTCGCAGGCCAGGCCGACGAATTCGGCTTGCGGATGCTTTTCGCCTTGGGGAGTGAACCATGTCGGCCGTTTATGGGCGGCAAGGCGGCAGAGATAGGAATCTGAAGGTATTGCTGAAGAGGAGTGAATGGTTGGCATGCAGGCCTCGCTGTGAGTGAAATACAAGCCTGCATCCGCTGCTAAACGGGTGGCAGGCACATAGCAGGGTTAGCAGACTGGACACAGCACCCAGCAAGCCCGAAGGCTTCCCCACTACGGCCCGCCATAGAAAAAGCGCGTACCAATAGCGACGAGACAAAGCCGTATGACGGATTTGTCTGCTGTGTCATGCTCAGGCTGCTAAACCCGATCCCTGTTTTTTGCAAGGAGAAAGGAGCATAGCATGTTTGACCTGGCTTGCTAACCGCCCTATCCCTGACGGCGGCTGTCTTTCCCCCAAATGAAAAAGCCGCGCATTTTCTTGCGCGGCCCTCGTTCATCGCGGCACTGGTACCGGCCAGGATTCCGTCGCCGGCACCGGCGTCAACAGCGCCGATGCATTCCGTCTTCGGTACATCGATTGTCCATTCACAAAATTGAACAAGTACGCCATTTATGCCACTCACCGGTTGCCATGTTGGCTATATGCTTTGATTCGCAATGGAGTGGATATCTATGATCAGTACCAACGCAACCAATACTGCCGGAAATAATGTCTATCGGCCGAACCAGATAGAGAATGATATGAAATCCGCAATTACTGCGTGGGCGAAGGACCGTAAGAACATCAATGATCTCCTGACCCCAGATTTCACGGATCAATTGAAGTACCTGGAAACTGGCAGCCAAAGGAGCGTGTGCGGCCTGCTATTCGAGCATGCTGGGGGCAATGTGAATATCGATAATCCCGTCGTACAAACAATGCGGAAGTGGGCTTTTAAGCATGCTCCTCAGCTCGTGGATTTCATCGACAACACCTTTCCGCGGGATGAGAGCAAGCGGACGGAAAAGATTAATCAGCTTCTGAGTAAATCCCTCGATCAGACCGAATCCTTTGATATTGAACGATTGAATCATTTGAGAGTTACCAAGAAGGATGTCATTTTTATGCTCGAGAAACTGGTCGAGCTGCACATGCACGATTGCAGCTTGGCCCAAGCCTGTAAGCAGTGGCTGCGGACGGTTTTCGCTAGTTGGGAAGATTTCAGCGGGTCAGTGCAGATTGCTTTGAACACGATGAATACCCAATATATCAATGCGTTTTTGGGAGAGCGCTGGAAGGAAGATTACCGGGATAACCAACTTCCAACGATCATCAAGAATTACATCGCAGGTATGCCGGGCCTTATGCTGATCTACAACGAATGGGAGAAAGATAATAAAAGATTGAATCACATGGAGCAGAGCATCGACTGTCTATCGCTTAATCAATCTCTAAACCACAGCATGACGCGTGGCCCAAGACAATCCGCCAACAATATAGCGAATGCCTTGGAAGAGAAAATCTACTCTCCATCGCTCGACACCAATAAAGGCAACAGCGAGAAAATTTCCGACGTGAGCCGTTTGTCGTTTCCGACAAGAAGCGCGGTTATGGGAAAGACCGCTACCAGGGAGACGAATCAAGGCGAAACGGATATTAAAAAGTCGCGTGTCATGGAACAGAGCGTCATCCCTTCACTGTTCGACACCAATAAAGGCAACAGCGAGAAAATTCCCAACGTGAGCCATTTGCTGTCACCGAAAAGAAACGAGATCGAGGAAAATATTCCCGTCAGTGAGATGAATCTCCAGAAGTCGAATCTCAAATCCGATGAGATTTCCTTGGAAGAGATAAGCCTGAAATCGTTCGAAAGAACGACTTTGAAAGAAATCGATGCCAATCCGATTCCCCGCATCAGCGTCGACAAGAAAAAGCTACAGGAGAATGCCTGCAGAGTGCATCAGATTCTCGACCAAATGTATACCCTCACCCCGCAAATAAGCAAGAAAGAGGGGTGGACGGAGATTCAGAAATTTCTCATGAACAATCCGATCGATCCGAACACCACACGCGGCCCGGATACAAGAAGTGTGCTTCAACGCATTCTTCAGTGCCTGAAGAATGAGGGTGCATGTGAGGCGCTGGAGGCATTATTCCCGTATATCACGGACTCCTTCGTGGTTTTTGGAGGAGCATATTCTCCTATGCACATTGTCACTCCGTCTTTCCCTCTTTCCTTTCGGGAGGCGATGCCTTCGAATCATGAGAAGCTTTTTCCCAATCTCCTCCAAAGGCTTGAGGAAGCGTACAAGAGGAATACGCAACAACAAAAGTCTTCCGGAGCAGTCCAGCCTCTTCGCAGTGATCAGGTGATGAAGCATAGCGATGTCTCGAATATGCCATTTTCCAACGACTGTGCCGAAGATTTCCTGCGAAAATTCGCGGAGTTATGCGGATGGAAAGATTATCGGCTCGATTATGGAAATCGATCCATCGTCAATAAAAATCAGCTCAATCTCGGCGCATTTGTGACTGCACTCAATAGCGAAATGGGCAGGCAACCGATCACCATAAAAAACACCCATTCGACATCCAACATCTATTCCCAAAACAAAAATATTGATGCGGCACCGTTTTAACCAATCTGAATTTCCGTTTCGCATTGTTGCATGAGGGCGATAACAGGGAGGGGAATTCAACATGACGCCTCGGTCTCCAAAGAACTGGATGTTGGAGATGGAGGAATCGATCATGGAA
>DASPMC010000079.1:0-8699 GCA_035627275.1 Noviherbaspirillum sp. | reverse complement strand
ATGCGGAACAGATCGTGACGATCGACGGCTTGCGGGTCGAGTATGCGGACGGTTTCGGCCTGGCACGCTCGTCGAACACCACGCCGGTGGTGGTGATGCGTTTCGAAGGCGAATCGGCCGAAGCATTGAAGCGCATCCAGGACGAGTTCAAACAGGCAATCCTGTCGGTGAAGCCCGACGCGGCGCTGCCGTTCTGACGCAAGACAGGCCATCCGGTGAAGGTCCTGATCGTACGCGTGTCCTCGCTCGGCGACGTCGTGCACAACATGCCGATGGTCGCCGACATCCTGCGCGCGCAGCCGGATGCGCAGATCGACTGGGTGGTCGAGGAAGCGTACGTTAACCTGGTGAAGCTGAACACCGGCGTGCGCCATGTGGTTCCCTATGCGCTGCGACGCTGGCGCAAGAGCCTGTTCTCTGCACCGACGCGCGAGGAGATGCGGGCGTTCTACCAGCGATTGCGTGCGGAGGAATATGACATCGTGTTCGACACGCAAGGCTTGCTCAAGACAGGCGTGGTGATGCGCATGGCGCGCCTGGCGCCTAGCGGAAAACGCGTCGGACTGGCAAACGGCACGGAAGGCTCCGGCTACGAAGCTGCATCGCGCATCTTCCACACCATGAGCGTGCCGGTCGGTTTGCGCACCCATGCGGTCCAGCGTGGGCGCCTCGTTGCGGCTGCCGCACTGGGCTACACTGTTGACCACCCCGCCGACTTCAGCCTTCAAGCCCCCGAACTGCCGAAACCTGCATGGCTGCCGTCGCAGCCGTATGCCGCGTTCTTCCATGCAACCGCGCGGCCGTCAAAGCAGTGGGCACCCGAGCGTTGGATCGAAGTCGCGCGCTTGCTTGCGAACCGGAGCATGCCGGCACTGCTTCCATGGGGGAGTGAAGCGGAAAAGCAGGCGGCGGAGCGGCTTGCCGCACAGATGCCGAATGCGCGCGTGCTACCAAAGCTGCCCATGATGGAAGCCGTATTGGTGGCGCAACGCGCGGCGCTGGCCATTGGCGTCGATACCGGCCTGACCCATATCGCCGCCGCCTACAACAGGCCGACCATCGAGTTGTACTGCGATTCGCCGCGCTGGAAAACGGAAGGCAACTGGTCGCCGAACATCATCAACCTCGGCGACCTTGGCTCGCCGCCTTCCGTCGGCGATGTCGCAGCTGCAATTGAAGAGCTGCTGGGACCGGCGGACACCCGGCCGCAGATTGCATGATCCGGCTTCTCTACTCATTTGCCTGGTGGCTGGCGCTACCGCTCGTACTGGGACGGTTATGGTGGCGAGGTCGCAAGGAACCGGGATACCGGCAGCACATGGCCGAACGCTTCGGCTTCTATTCCACCCGTCCGTCGAGGAAAATGCTTTGGGTGCATGCGGTCTCTGTCGGTGAAACCCGCGCCGCCGAACCGCTCGTCGATGCCCTGTTGCGCGAGTATCCCGACCATGCCGTTCTGCTGACCCACATGACGCCGACGGGCAGGGCTACAGGGAAATCGCTCTTCGAAAACCTCGGCGACCGCCTCGTGCAGTGCTACCTCCCTTACGACACCGGCTTCATGGTCGGGCGCTTCCTGAAGCACTTCCGGCCGAGCATCTGTATCCTGATGGAGACGGAAGTGTGGCCGAACCTGATCGCGAAATGCGCGGCGCATCGTGTGCCGGTTGCACTAGTCAATGCACGCCTGTCGGAGAAATCGCTCGCGAAGGCGCAACGCCTCTCGGCGCTCATGGCAGATGCAGCACGCGGATTTTCTTGCGTGGCCGCGCAAACGGAAGCGGATGCGGAGCGCTTGCGCACGTTCGGTGTGCAGAACGTGCATGTGACGGGGAGCATCAAGTTCGATGTGACGCCGCCCGACAGTGCGATTGCCAAAGGCGAAGCATTGCGAGCACAGATAGGAACGCGACCGGTGCTGTTATGCGCCAGCACGCGCGAAGGCGAGGAAACGCTGATCCTCGATGCGCTGGAAGCTTCGAGCGGGTTGGACGATGCGCTCATTGTGATCGTCCCGCGTCATCCCCAGCGCTTCGACGATGTGGCGAAGATGATCGAGACGCACCGTCTGAAGATGTGCCGTCGCTCGACCCTGGGGACGGCATCGCTTCCGCACGATGTCCGCATCCTTCTTGGCGATTCCATGGGCGAGATGTTTGCCTACTATTCGGCATGCGATCTCGCCTTCATTGGCGGCAGCCTGCTCCCGCTCGGCGGACAGAACCTGATCGAGGCCTGCGCAGTCGGCAAACCGGTGCTGGTCGGGCCCCATACGTTCAATTTCAGCGTTGTCACGGATGAAGCGATTGTCGCAGGTGCCGCTGTGCGTGTTGCCGATGCGGGCGCAATGCTTTCAAAAGCTTCTTTCCTGATACATGCATCGTCGGACTGTGCAGCAATGGGAAAGAACGCCCTCGCTTTTGCGCAACAGCACCGGGGAGCGACAGTGCGAACGATGACTCTGCTGAAGCAGCTTGTTCGAACCTAGATCGGATTTAATTGTCCCGTCAGTTGCAACGAACGACGCGGTAGCTCATCCCTTCTGGACAACGGTCTTCCTGCATGTCCGGTCCCGATCTAATCCGGCCTAGAGCAGTTTGCCAACGCATTAAAGGGGGCGATCTCGGGCCTGCGATGCTCGCCGTACATCGCGTACAGCTGCGCTTCTCGACCCGACCTCACCTCCCTTGAATGCGCTGTCAAACCACTCTAATGGCTCAATTTTTTTCAAGCCGCCTGTTTCTCTCATGGACATGGGATGACAGTCGGCTTCCTGATGTTTTACGATCGGCTGACTTCTCATCACTATTCCTCGGGCCGCAATGCAGGTAACCATCCAGTCCAAACCGTCAGGTACAGTCAATTCGTCTGCGCCGAGCCGTAAGCCGGGCGCGAACGTACGCCAGTCGATCAGCTCGTTGATAGAGAATGTAGAGAAAGTCGTCGTCGGCAAGCGTCCGGTGGTTGAACTCGCGGTCATAGCCCTTCTTTGCAAGGGACATGTCTTGCTTGAAGACGTACCTGGAACGGGAAAGACAATGCTTGCGCGTGCGCTGGCTCGTTCGATGGACGTTGAAATGAAGAGGCTTCAATGTACTCCCGATCTTCTGCCGTCCGACGTGACCGGGGTGCCGATCTACAACCAGAAAACCGGGGAGTTCGAATTCCGGCCGGGGCCAGTATTTACCAGTCTGCTGCTTGCCGATGAAATCAACCGCGCCACGCCCCGGGCACAATCGGCACTGCTCGAATGTATGGCCGAGTGTCACGTCACTGTCGATGGCAAGACCTATGACATGCCTGCGGTATTCATGGTCCTGGCCACTCAGAATCCCCTAGACATGGCGGGGACGCATGTTCTGCCAGAAGCGCAGCTTGATCGTTTTTTCGTGCGACTTTCACTGGGCTATCCGACGCTGGATGAAGAAGTCCGCGTTCTCTATGCGCAATCGCAGTCACATCCTATCGATGGCTTGCAGACAGTGCTTGGATCCGCCGAACTTCTTGAGGCGCGCGAGGCAGTAAAGAGGGTTCATCTTGCCCCGGATGTCGCGCAGTATATTGCGCGTATTACGCATGCTACACGCGAGCATCCGGATCTTCGCCTCGGGGCAAGTACACGCGGCACGCTCGCGCTTGCCAGTGGGGCTCAAGGCATGGCATTTCTGAGTGGGCGTGACTATGTAACGCCGGATCATGTGAAGACAATGGCGCGGCCAGTGCTCGAGCATCGCATGATCATCCGTCCGCGCGCAGCGGCAGGGGGCAAATCCCCCGGAGATATTCTTGACGAGATCCTTGACCGCCTGACGCCGCCCGTATGAAGGCCGGCAAGTTCGCACAGTTGGGCAATGTGCGGCGGCTTGTGAAGCCGATGGTACTTGCCGGACTGATTCTGGTGGCATACCTTGCCGCGATCAATCGCGCACAGCCGCTGGTGTGGGCCGTGGCAGCACTGCTGAGCGCGACCTTGGTCACCGGTGTCGTCTGGCCAAGATGGCTGGTGCAACGACTCGCCGTGATACGCACTGGGCCTCAACGAGCGGCAGAAGGCGAACGGATTACCTTTCGCGTCGAGATCCGCAATCAGGGACGCGGGCCCCGATTCATGGTGGAGGTGATTGATCGCCTGCCATTCGTGGATGTCGATCAGGTTTCCGGAATCCGCAGCGATCAATCCCTGGGTGTCATCGCCTATTTGCCCGGTCGTGGCCGCCGCACATTCGACGTCACTCTGGTCGCGGAAAAGCGGGGTTTTTATACATTGGGTCCTGCAGGAGTGCGAAGCGGCTTCCCGCTTGGCATTGTCGAGTCAACCCGGCGTGGCGGCAGTGGCACGCGCACCCTGACCGTATATCCCGAGGTCTTTCCCGTTGCCAGTTTTCCATTGCAAGGAGTGCAGAGCCAGATGCATCGCGGCGACTGCCTGCTTCCAAAGGGGAGTGGCACCGCGGAATTCTCCGGTTTGCGGGAATACCTGCGCGGTGACAATCCGCGCCATATCCATTGGCCCACGACTGCACGTCTCAATGAACTCATGGTCAAGGAGTTCGAACCTCTCGCGTCCGCACGCATCACCATCGCGCTCGATCTTGCCGCAGATTCCAATGTCGGGAGAGGCAGGCATGCAACGCTTGAGTATGCAATTCGAATAGCGGCCTCGATTGCAAACCATGCTTGTGCTAAAGGCCTTCCTGTACGCATTCACGGCTTGGCTTTCCCGGGTTCCGCGGCGGAATATGGCACTGGACAAGGTCATTTTCATCGATTGCTGGACGAGCTGGCGGTGATCGATGCCGGTGCAACGTCGCATTACGCCACCGAGGTCGAGCAGGCGGCATCCGGTTGCGAGGAGGGCGAAACCGTCGTGGTGTTTTTGTCTGAGCCGAAGGATCGGATTAACGCCACAGTCGACACATTGAGGCAATTGCAGGAAAGCGGAGCGAATTTGCTCATAGTGCATTTCGACCGGCCTTCGTTCATTGACGGAGCAAGGGGGATTCCGAAAGAGCGGCGCAAGGTCGATGCCGACGATATTCAAGGCGCTTTGCTGGATATTGCGGGTTGCTATCTGAGTGTCTCCATGGGAGATGATCTGTCGAGGCTGTTCGATTCATGAGTGCATCAATTCTCTACGGGCCGGCGTATATCGGTTTGTACGCTTCCCAGCTTCTTGCGATCACCTGCAATGCATACCTCGATATCGGATATGGGACGTTCGGTGCGGAGATCGCATGGTGGGCTGCCGGATTTGCCATCACGCTTGCTATCGGTCGTGCACAGCAAGGGCAGGTCAGGACATTCGGAAAATGGGCACAGGGTGTTACGTGCGGCCTGGCCTTTCTTCTCTTCCTGGTCGTTTTCATTCCGACATGGGGCTTTCCCCGGGCGGGGCTGGCCATGCTCGCGGCGCTTCAGATGAGCATCAACTGTGTGACGGTATCTCGCCGGCATCTCTACCTCAGTCTGCTTGTTTCCACCGCCGAGGTCATGTTTGCCGCGTCGCACTACCGCGCGGACTGGACGATGCTTTTCTATATGGTCCCGTTTATTGTCGCTGCAGTCTTTACGCTCGTGGCAGAACAGGTAAACAGTCGCATCGATGACATCAATGCGCACAGTCTCGGCACACCTGCCAGCGGAGGGCAACTTGCCGCAACCTTGTCCGCAACGTCTGTCATCTTGCTTGTGGCAACTGTCTTGTACTTGTTGACACCGCAACCAGTCCGCCCCAATTGGCAATGGGAGTATGGGCAGTTGACGAACATCGGAAACGTCAAAGGGGAATCCGGGCAGGCGAACCAGGACACGTCCGTATCGCCTGGAAGCAGTGCAGGGGCCTCTGACGGGAATCAGGGGGTGAGCGCACCAGGTGGCTGGCCGTCTTCCGGACAAATGCGTGCGGCGGCAGGACGTCAGGGAATGCCGCTATGGCAGGCGAATATGATCCTTGAACTGGCTGACGCTAAGGAATGGACCGAGGTTCACCTGCAGCCCTTGATGCAGGGTCTCCAGCAACAGATGCAGTCGCTCAAGGATTGGATGAAGGAAAACTACCGGTCCATCGCCTTCAACTTGCTTGCCTTGATTCTGCTCCTGCTTGCCTATGGGCTTTGGCGTTTCGCCAGGGAGATCAAGGCGGTGGCGTGGGTGATTACGCGTTTTGACTATCTACGCCTGGGCGTGCTCGGGTTGCATGGGAAAGGCAGGCCCGGTGCACAGGCGTATTTTCACGCAATGGAGCGCCTGCTTGCGCTGCACGATGCGCCGCGAGGCCCAACGATGACCGCTCGGGAGTATCTGGCGGAGGTCTCGACCAGCGTTCTGCCTGTGCGAAAGGAAGCGAGTGAAATGACACGCCTGTTCGAGGATCACTTCTACGGTTCTGTCAGACAGGCCGAAAATCGCCTGGCACAGATGCGAGCTGTCTATCGGGACATCTTCCGATCCTTGTAACGCCCGCGAATGTGCAAGGGACGGCTCGACCGATGTTTTGCACGATTCAACTTTGTGATTGTTTCGCTGTTATGCGCGGCGTTTCCTATTGACTTGTAGTCTGTATCAATCGGTGCACGTCAAGATAGTTGTTGCTCAACAATCCGCCACTCGTACCCGGTTGCGTCCCGCGCCTTTTGCCGCATACAACGCTGAATCTGCACGGTTCAGTAATTGTGCGATAGTTTCGTCCCTTCTCCAGACAGCGGCCCCGGCAGAAATGGTGACATGGAGTCCGGGTGCTATGCGCCCCCAGTCGTGGTTCTCGATTGCCCTTCGCAAGCGCTCCAAGGCGCTTTCGGTAGCCCGATTGTCGCAAGCGATCAGCAAAAGCGCGAATTCCTCCCCGCCGTAGCGCGCAATCGTCTCCTCGGCCCTGCAATGGGTATTGAGCAGCCTGGCCAGTTCGCTTAACACTGCATCACCAATCAGATGGCCGAGATTGTCATTCACCGCCTTGAAGTGGTCGGCGTCAATAATCGCGACGGAAAAGCATTCGCCGGTACGATTGCATCGATGGAACTCGGTATCAAGCAAGCGCATGTATTCACGTCGATTGACCAGGCCGGTCAGATCATCGTGGCAGGCCAGTTCGGCCAACTGATTTGTGGCCGTGGTCAGTTCCTTGTTCTTTCGATGCAAACGTTCGCGCAGGCGAGAGACTTCTGCATTAATGGCCAGAAAACGTCCAATCGCAAGAGTAACGGCGATCCATAATAGAAACTGCGCCTCGTTGTTCCAGGACGGTATCGAGAAGGACTCGGGAGGTATCTCGACACTCAGCATGATGACGCCAAGTGTGAGAGACAGCAGAAACCAGAGGGCCAGGAATTCGCGGCGGCTGAAGTAGAGCCCCCCGTAACACAGTGGAACAAACAAATTGACGAGATACACTGGCGCGATCTGCGGTGCAATGACCAAGCCCAGGAAATTGATGCCGCAAGCGCTGCAGGTTTGGGGCCAGGTAATGGACGGATCCTTTAAATGCCGGGTCAGTCCGCTCCATTGACTACCGATGAAAACGATATTGATGACGACTGCGACACAGGCCAGAGTCCATACGGCTGAATAGGGAATGGAACCGGCAGAAGCAAAACCGACAAGGGTGAGAATGTACAGCGAATAGTCGACTGCTGCAGATACGGTTGATTTGAGACGGATGGCCGTCTGCGCATCGAGAGATGCAATAAATGCCCCCCTGACTTTCTCCCAGCTACGAGTCATTTTTCTTGCCCGTCACAATAAACTGCATTGATCGGTGATCCCGCCATGCATATGCAGGGTTTGCGCACTAAAACTGATGAATTTTTTATGCCGTCAATTATGGAGAGACAGTGTCAGGATGTCGGGCAGCGGGCGCCATTGTCCTGCCTGCCACCCTCGGATCCTGCAATCCTGCAAAACATTCTTTCCACACCTCAAATCGAACTTCTCGCCAAGAAACAAAGTAGACGCCAATTCCTTCGCGCTTTCAACCCGTCTCTCAAATCATTGAAATTTAGTGTGCTTTAGCGCAACAGCTCCCGGGATCTACGTCGACGGTGTTTTATGCCTTGCACTATCATCTTTCATTTACCGGACACCTGGATCAGTCCCCCGCCCAGCGCACGATACAAATCGATCGCATTCGTCAGTCTCAACAAGCGCGCCTGTACCAGCGCCTGTTCCGCCGAGAACACTTCGCGCTCCGCATCCAGCACGTCCAGCGAACTGGCAATACCGGTCCGGTAACGCTGATCGGCAAGCTTCAGGCGCTCCGACTGGGCTTCGAGCACCGCGCGCTGTGCGTCGACCTGCTCGTCGATGGCGGCGCGGCCCGCGAGCGCATCTGCGACTTCACGGAATGCGACCTGGATCGCTTTCTCGTATTCGGCGACGGCGACGTTGTTGCGCACTTCCGCCAGGGTGAGGTTCGCGCTGTTGCGGCCGGCATCGAAGATCGGCAGCACCAGTTGCGGCATGAAGGACCAGCTCTGCGAACCGGATTCGAACAGGCCGGACAGCTCGCCGCTTGCAGTGCCGGCGGAGGCCGTCAGCGAAATGCGGGGAAAAAATGCGGCACGCGCAGCGCCGATATTGGCGTTCGATGCGCGCAGCCGCTGTTCCGCTGCCCGGATGTCGGGGCGGCGCTCCAGCAGATCGGACGGCAAGCCGGCGGGAATGTCGGTCACGATGCTTTGTCCCGTCAGCATCTGCGCCGGCGG
>DASPMC010000078.1:0-18026 GCA_035627275.1 Noviherbaspirillum sp. | reverse complement strand
CAGCTGGTTGGCCTGGCGTGCGTTCTCGGCGTTCTGCTTCACCGTCGAAGTCAGCTCCTCCATCGAGGACGCCGTCTCTTCCAGCGAGCTCGCCTGCGATTCGGTGCGCGACGACAGGTCCGCATTGCCCTGCGCGATCTCGCGCGATGCAACGCCGATGGTTTCAGTACCGGCACGCACCTGGCCCACGGTACGCGCCAGGCTGTCGTTCATCAGCTTCAGTGCTGCCAGCAACTGACCGGTCTCGTCGCGCGAGTTGATCTCGATGTTCTGCGACAAATCGCCCTCGGCCACGCTTCGCGCAATGCGAACCGCCTCACCCAGCGGAATTGAAATGGCACGGATGAGCCACAGCCCGATCAAGCCCGAGAGCGTCACGCCGAAGATCATGGCGAAGATCGATACATTGCGCACCATGACGTACATGCTCTGCGTCTTTTCGTATTCCTTCTTCGCGACATCTTCCTGCGTGTGGATGAGTGCGTCGATATCGGTCTGGAACACCGCGTAAGTCTGGCTCATCGGCCCCTGCATCAGTTCCATTGCTTGCTGGACGTTGGCCGCGCGCAATGCAGCGACTGTCGGCTTCAGGCCTTCCTCGACGAACTTCATGCGGCTTTCCATCGCCTTCTTCGCCTGCGTCCTTTCTACGTCCGTCAGCGCCTGTTTCATGTACTCGTCCCAGGTCCGGGCGATGTCGCCAGTGCGCTTGTCGACTTCGTCCATGCGCTTGTTGACGACTGCCGGGTCGCCGTTCATGGATTCGGCAACGGCCATCCTGCTGTCGCCGATGAGACGGACAATCGTGTTCAACTGCCCGATGGGAATGAGGCGATCGTCATAGATCGTCCTCAAGGAAGTATTTGCGGAGCTCAGACTGACAATCGCGATAACGCCGCTTCCGACAAGCAGCAACGAAAGGAAGCTGATCACGAACACCAGCCGTGACTTGATGGTCAAATTAGTAAACATCGTCCCTACCCTCAGTGTATGGAGAGGCCCACCGATACGTTGTCAGCGGGCCTTCGATTTCTTCTGGTTTTTTGCCGTCTCCGCGGCATCCATGCTGCAGTTCGCGACTGCTTTTTGTTCTTATGCGGCGATCTTGTCGATCAGTCCCATTTCTGCACTGGACATCAGCTTGTCGATGTCCACCAGGATCAGCATGCGCTGATCGATGGTTCCCAGGCCGATCAGGTAATCGGTGTTCAGCGCTGTGCCCATCTCCGGCGCGGGCTTGATCTGCTCCGGCGACAGCGTCGTCACGTCTGACACGCTGTCGACCACCATGCCTACCACCCGTCCTGCCACGTTCAGGATAATGACGACGGTGAACTGGTCGTAGGTCGGCTCGCCGAGATTGAACTTGATTCGCATATCCACGATCGGCACGATAATGCCGCGCAGGTTCACCACGCCTTTGATGAAGTCGGGTGCATTCGCAATGCGGGTGACGGTTTCGTACCCGCGGATTTCTTGTACTTTCAGGATGTCGATGCCGTATTCCTCCTTGCCCAGGGTAAAGGCAAGGTATTCCTGGCCGGCGATATCGCGGTCAGTCTTTTCTCCGTTGACCGGTGCGATCGATTGAACGTTTTGTGTCATGGTAGTTGTCCTTGTCAGGAAAAAATGGACTCATCGGCAGAGAGCTGCCGACTTGAACGCAACAATGCGGCGACGTCGATAATCAGGGAGACGCCGCCGTCGCCGAGAATGGTGGCTCCGGAAATACCGGCAACCTTGCGGTAATTCGATTCGAGGTTCTTGACGACGACCTGCTGCTGTCCAACCAGGTCGTCGATGAACAGGGCTGCCTTCTTGCCGTCGGATTCGAGGATGACGACGATGCCCTGCGAAGGATCGGTGAAACGCGGTTCGATCCCGAACATCTTGTACAGGGGGATGAGCGGCAGGTATTCGCCCCGCACTTTCACTACGCGGCCCTGACCGGTAATTTCCTTGACGTCGGCCGGGTCCGGCTGCAGGGACTCGACCACATAACCCAGCGGCAGGATATAGATTTCCTCGCCGACCTTGATCGACATGCCGTCAAGGATGGCCAGGGTCAGCGGCAGCGAGATCGAAATGGTGGTGCCGAAGCCCTTGGCCGAACGGATGTCAACGTTGCCGCCCATGGCGGTAATGTTCCGTTTGACCACGTCCATACCGACGCCGCGGCCCGACACATCGGTCACAACCTCTGCGGTGGAAAAACCCGGTGCAAAAATCAGCTGCCACACGTCGCCATCGGGCATCGAATCCGAAACCGGCAAGCCTTGCGATTTTGCCTTGGCAAGAATCTTCTCACGATTGAGGCCGCCACCATCGTCGGTCACCTCGATGACGATGTTGCCGCCCTGGTGTCCCGCCGAAAGGGACAGGCGGCCGGTCTCGCTCTTGCCCGCCGCCTTGCGGACCTCGGGCATTTCGATGCCGTGGTCGATGCTGTTGCGGACCAAATGGGTGAGCGGATCGACGATTCGTTCGATCAGGCCCTTGTCGAGTTCCGTCGCGGCGCCATGCGTAACAAACTCGATGCGCTTGCCTAGCTTGCTCGCCAGGTCGCGCACCATGCGCGGGAAGCGCGAGAAGACATAGTCCATCGGAATCATGCGAATGGACATCACGGCTTCCTGCAAGTCGCGCGTGTTGCGGGTCAACTGGCTGACGCTGTTAAGCAGGCGCTCGTGGATCATAGGGTCGAGCGTATTCGTACGCTGTTCGATCATGGCCTGGGTGATGACGAGTTCGCCAACGAGATTGATGAGCTGGTCGACCTTCTCGATGCCGACGCGAATCGACGTTGTTTCGGAATTGTGCGCGCCACCTGCTGCCTCGCGCTTCGGCGCGGCCTTCTTCTCCACAGGATGCGGCGTGCTCGGCTCGTGCGCGGAAGGAACCGGCGCTTGCTGCGCAGGCACCTGCGCCAGGCCTGCCGCCTTGGTTTCCTTCATTTCATGTGTTTCGAAGTTGTCGAAGAAGCCGTAGCCTTGCGCCGCTTCCTTCGCAGCCTTCTCCGCGGCGGACTGCTCCGCCGTCGGTTCGATCGGGTCGAAGAAACCGTAGCCTTGCGCTTCCTCCTGAGCCGCCTTCGCCTCTGCCGCCGTCATCTGACGCGCCGGCGCCTGCTCGGTAATCTGAAGATCCTTCGGATCGAGGATGAAGGAGCAAATGGCGACAATTTCCTCGGAGTCCCCGGTACAGTCCAGAGTGAACGCAGTGCGGCCGTCAGCCAAGGCCTCCTTGCTGATCTGACCAAGCAGGCCGAGTTCCGCCATCAGCGCCTCGACGTCGCGGTCCGTCACCTTCGGCAATTCGATGCGAAAACGTCGTGCCGAGCCCGCGATCGGGACCGGTGCCGGTGCCTCCACCTTGGGCGCAACGTCCAGCGACGCCGCCGGCATGGCCTGGGGCATGTCACCCTGCGAAAGAGACTGCAGCAGCATGCGAGCATCGACGACGGCTTCCTGATCCACCGGCGTCTGCAGGCGGTGGCCATCGAGTTGCATCTTGAGCACATCCTTGGCGACAAGGAAGGCATCAACGTGCTCCGCCGACAGAGCCATTTCTCCCTTGCGGATCTTGTCCAGCAGCGACTCGAGCACATGCGTGACATCGGTCAGGTCCGTCAGTCCGAAGGTGCCTGCGCCGCCCTTGATGGAATGTGCCGCGCGAAAGATCGCGTTCAATTCTTCTTCGTCGGGCGCCGACACATCGATCGCCAGGAGCAGCTTTTCCATTTCTGCGAGGAGTTCTTCGGTTTCATCGAAGAACACCTGGAAGAACTGGCTCATGTCAATGGTCATTATGGGACTCCGTCATCTTCGCATTTACTTATTCTTTTGGCCTCTGCGCAAGCTGGTATCAGCCAATGACCTTTCGCACGACTTCGGTCAGGCGCTGGGGATCGAACGGCTTCACCAGCCAACCGTTTGCGCCCGCTGCGCGTCCCTTGTTTTTCATCTCGTCGCTCGATTCGGTAGTGAGCATGAGAATGGGCACCTTCTGGTAAGTCGGCAAGCCGCGCAGCGAACGGATCAGCGTCAATCCGTCCATGCGGGGCATGTTCTGGTCGGTCAGAACGAGGTCGAAGACCTGGCCTTTCGCCTTTTCCAGTCCGTCCTGCCCATCCACTGCTTCGGTGACCTGGTAGCCGGCCGCCCTAAGGCTGAACACCACCATCTGACGTAGTGAGCCCGAGTCGTCCACTGCCAATATCGTTTTTGCCATTGCTTTAACTCCGCTTTCTTCCTATCCGGGCTGTGTGCCCGTATGTTCACGTTTCCGTTTTCTGATGTCGTCAGAACAGCTCGATGTCGCCGCTCTCCATATGCGTCTGGCAGACTGCCTTCCACAGTGCGCTTTCTAGCTTCACGCTCTGCTCTTCCAGCACCTTGTTGATGCTGTTGAGCGTGGAGATGATCTCTTCTGCATTGCTTTCGGAAATGGTGGCACTGCCGGAACCGATTCCGCCAAGGACGTCGCGCAGGCCGGTCACTCGCCTGACGGTGCGGCCGATCAATTGACTGGTCATATCCTGGAATTGCAGCCCGGTGACTGCCGCGCTGACGTGCTGGCCGATCTCGCTGTGCTTGGCCTTGATCTTTTCGGCGATTTCGGGAGTAGGTTTGGCACCGGAGAGCAGCAGGTCGATCGCCTCCTGCTGCGCGGTGATGGCTTCATGGATCGCCATGAAACTTGCCCCCAGCTTCTCGATAGCCTCTCCGAGCAGGAAGCTCGTCTGCACCAGATCGGTTTCGACTTCCGTCAGGTGCTGCGTCCCATGATCCGACAGGTTGGACAGCAGGTGCTTGACCTGCGAACCCAACAATTTCTCACTTGTCATTGTCCCGTCCCCACACCGCTTGTTGTTACAGCTGCATGCGACACATACATACTACCGTGCGGCGGCGCCGGCCAGCTCCTGCTTGGCTTGCGTTTCATTCGAGACCTCCACGGTCCCGCCGTCCCTGGCTGCGGATTCTTCCGTCTTCTTGTTCATTACAATAATGCTAATGCGCCGATTGACCGGATTGAAGGGATCCTGCTTGTCGAACAGCACGGCTGACGACAAGCCTACCACGCGCAGCACCTTCGTTTCATCCATTCCACCGGCAATCAACGCGCGGCGCGACGCGTTGGCTCGGTCGGCGGACAATTCCCAGTTGCTGTACCCCTTCTCTCCGCTCATGTACGGCGTTGCATCGGTGTGCCCCGACAGGCTGATCCGGTTCGGCACATCATTGAGCGCCCGGCCGATCTCGAACAGGATTTCCTTCGTATAGGGCTGCAGTTCTGCTTTCGCCAAAGCGAACATAGGTCGATTTTGCTCGTCTACTATCTGTATACGCAAGCCCTCTGTTGTAATGTCGATCAAGAGCTGTTTCTTGAACTGCTTCAGCGTGGGCCTGGACTCGATCACTTCCTCGATCTTGGACTTGAGCGCCCGCAGCCGGGCCAACTCGGCCTTCTCCAGCTCCTTCTCGGCCTGCTGCAGGTGCGCGGCCTGGAGGTTGTAGGTCTTCTTGATTTCCGGATCGTCGCCCTTCTTGACCTGGCCATCTTTGCGAGTGAGATCCTTGCCGCCGCCCTGAACCACGCTCGAGCTGTCGCCCGCGCCGGAGCCTCCCGACATGGCAACCTTGAGCGGCGTCTTGAAGTATTCGGCGATACCTTGAAGGTCGCCCTTGGCCGTCGAGCCCATCAGCCACATCAGCAGGAAAAACGCCATCATCGCCGTCACGAAGTCGGCGTACGCGATCTTCCAGGCGCCGCCATGATGGCCGCCACCGCCCTTGTTGACGCGCTTTACGATTATGGGGCGCAGCCCTTCGTCGGCCATGATGCTTTCCGCTTCAGGTTAAGTATTTCTATCTATTTCGACTTGGATTGCTTGATGTGTTCTTCCAGTTCGCTGAACGACGGGCGCTCTGTCGAGAACAATACCTTGCGGCCGAACTCGACGGCAAGCGCCGGTGCGTATCCGTTCAGGCTCGCAAGCAATGTCACTTTGACACACTGGAACATCTTGGTGGATTCGTGGAGCTTCTGCTCGAGCAAGCTGGACAGCGGCCCCACAAAGCCGTATGCGAGCAGAATGCCGAGGAAGGTACCGACCAGCGCGTGTGCAATAAGGATGCCCAGCTCCGCCGGCGGCAGGCCAACCGATTCCATGGTATGCACCACGCCCATCACCGCCGCGACGATGCCGAACGCCGGCATGCCGTCGCCCAGCTTCGCCACGCAATGTACGGGAACCTCGCCTTCAGTGTGGTGCGTCTCGATCTCGTTATCCATCAGGTTCTCGATCTGGAACGCATCCATGTTCCCCGACACCATGAGGCGCAAATAGTCGGTCATGAATTCGACGATGTGGTGGTCGGCCAGGATGCCCGGGTACTTGCTGAAGATCGGGCTTTCTTCCGGCTTTTCGATGTCCCCTTCGATGGACATCAGGCCTTCCTTGCGGACCTTGCTGAGGATCTCGAACAGCAGCGTCATCAGCTCCATGTACAAGGCCTTGGTGTACTTGGAACCCTTCAGGACCGTCGGCAGTGCCTTGAGCGTAGCCTTGATCGCCTTGGTGTTGTTCCCGACGAAGAACGCGCCGACCGCGGCACCGCCGATCATGAGCAATTCGAGCGGCTGGAACAAGGCCGCCAAGTGTCCGCCTGACAGCACAAAGCCGCCGAACACCGAACCTACAACAATGATATATCCGACAATGACTAACAAGGGCTCAAGCTCCGGTCGTTATATTGAGGCTTTCCATAGCCCAACATTGTGCCAATTCGTACTACGGTTCACAACCAATACATATCGCAAGGCCCGATCGCGGCCTTCATGTCTGTTACGACCTGCAGGCGCAAAACTTGAGCAGCCATATGCGTACACCCTCACCTGATATGCCAGCCATAGATGGCCGGACCACCCTCTGGCGGGCGCACGACGATATCCGGGTCGACTTCCGGAATGATGAATTCATGGCTGAGCAATAACGCCCCCTGTCGCATTTCTGCACCAGCTTTGATCCAAAGTCGTGGCATTGCAGCCGGCGAGAGATAGGCGAACACGACGTCGTACTCGCCGAAATCGAGTGCTTCATAGTCGCCGCGGACAAAGTGCGCCACACTGCCACGCAAACGCGCCCTCAGTTGGCTAAATGCCCATGGAAGCGGCGCCACCTCAATGCCGATGATTTCACTCTCCGGGCGTACCTTTGCCAGATACATGACCAGACCGCCAAATCCGCTTCCGATATCAATGACGCGTAGCGACCTCCCGGTTGGCAGCAATGCCTCTACAGTCCGCCAAGCCGCGCCAGACGAGGGGTAGTACGGCACTTGCGTACGGAAGGTCGACCAATACAGACAAAGGAGAACGAGAAACCCCCCCAGGTAAATCGACGGCGGCAGATGGGCAGCGCCCAGCACGAGAAGTGCGACCGGAAAGAGGAACTGGATTGGCATCCACCAAGGTGCCAACCTTTGCGCACGCGCCAGGAAGGCAGCGAGCCCACCTTGGATCAGGGCCGCAAACGCAATCGACAGTTCGACGCCCGCCAGTATCGGCAGTGCGAATGCCAGTGCAAGAACGATGGCAAACGCAACCGCTTGCGCAAGCAATGCGCGAACAGCAGGCAAACGAAGGAAATTCTTGCGAAACGACGCGCCCCCGCTGGAGCGGTGGCTATGCATGATCAGCCTTGAAAGACAGGAAGCGCCGGCTCAAGCCTGCGCGGAAGTGGACGTGGATGCGGCTGCCGCCTCTTCCTTCAGCTTCTTGGTCTTGCCAGCGCGGGACGGCATGTGACAAAGACCGCAGACGTAATCCTGGTGCAGGTCCAGGCGGTGCACGACAAAATCGCCTCCGCACTTGGAGCAGGTTGCCGTTTCCAGCATCTTGCTTTCGAAGAAGCGCACCAGCGTCCATGCGCGTGTCAGGGACAGCACAGGTTCGCCGCTCGGATCCGGCTCGACCTGTTCGAGATACAGCTTGTATGCCTTCATCACCGCCTCGATCCCCGAGACCTGGGCGTGCTCGACTAGATACTTGTGGATATTGATGAAGAGCGAAGAATGGATGTTGGGCTGCCAGGTAATGAACCAGTCCGTCGAGAACGGCAGCATGCCCTTTGGCGGCGATACGCCCTTCAGTTCCTTGTACAGCTTGAGCAGGCGCTCGCGGGAGAGGTTTGTTTCGGATTCCAGCAACTGCAGGCGTGCGCCGAGATTGATAAGCTCAATGGCAAGCTGGATTTCCTGCGCTTCCGACACTACGCTTTTCTTAGCCATGCTGACCTCGCGTCCCCTCTACTGCAGATAGTGTATTACCTAATCTCAGTATTCTGTCAGGAAATTTCCTCGATCTGCTGGCCGGCCATCAGAATTGCAGCATGGTTGTGAGCTAGCCCACGATCCTTGTTGTAATTCGTCAACATCCCCAGGATCGCGCCGTCATCGAAGCGGAAACGGGCAAGCATCATATTCGTACCGGCGAGCTTAAGGATCTGGGCATTGTTCAACCCTTCCAGCATGTCGGCGATTTCGGTGCTGATACCGAGTCGGAAAATGGCACTGGCTTTGTCGGAACGGATCATCTGCTGCGCAAGCATCAGGTAACTCAGATTGGCATCGCGGATTTCGGCCATCATGTCGCTCGTGTTCATTTCCAACCCCTTGATCAATGATACCGGACGCAGTTTTGCCTCCCAGTAAGATTCATTCTGGGTTTGAAATTACTTTAAGAAAATAGGAGTTCCGCCGTATTTTGCGACAGACACGCGCGAACGCCGCCTGTAGGTGTTTGTCCTACAAGCACCGGGCAGCGATAGGCCCGCGCAATTGAAAATGCACGGGAAGTGGCTTGGGCTCTAGGTTCCAGGCTGATCATAGTCAGCCTTCATTGCCCCGTTGCCGGAGGGAAATTTATATATAAATTGCTTTTCTTATAAGCGTTCTTGTTTGCAATAATTGGCTTTTGCCAGGTTGCTTCAAGTACCAATAATGCTGATATGTTGTTTATCGGCAGCGTTTTGGGAAACTTTAGGGTTCCAGCAAAAAATTTTTAAATTTTTTTGATGCCCTTCCGCCCCTTCCTCCACCTATATCGGCCAACCAATGCACGGATTTAGGGCAACAACAGGAAAAGTTTCGCCAAATCCCTCCCGTATTGCATATTTATTAATTTTTACAAAGCCATAAGTAAGAGCGTCCTGGGCATCGGACAAGGGAAAACCGGAATCGATCCGCTCGCTACCCTCACTTCGAACCGGTCATCAGCGATTAAGCAGGCCCATGGGCCCGTTTATCCAATGGACGCATCAGGAACTGGAGCCTTTGAAAGCACGAGACTCTCGGCGCGTCACACGTCAATGCACGCAGGCGTCATCAGCGAACAGGGCTGAGATGGAATTGCCTTGCTTGCAGGCCAGCACATCATGGCTCGGCTGCAACCGGATCCGCAACGGAAGATGGATGGCGCACTGTAGCAGCACAAGGCGAACCTCTCCATGAATGATAGATACCGGCCTGTGCGCGTACGAGGAAAACGTCTCTACTGCAAATACGACGGATTCACGAGAGACAGAATGAGTATTCTGCGCCGAAAACAAAAAAGCCCCTTGCGGGGCTTTTTCAATTCTGGCGGAGACGGAGGGATTCGAACCCTCGATACAGGTTTAAGCCCATATGCTTCCTTAGCAGGGAAGTGCCTTCGACCTCTCGGCCACGTCTCCACACGTCAAGCGGCGCTAATGCCCCGCTTCAGTAAAGTCACGCATGATAGCTGCTCATGCGCACTTGGTCAATGAAACAATGTGCGTTGCTGGACGGTCATCAAGCTTTTTCAAGGTCGAATGCCTTGTGCAGCGCGCGCACCGCCAGCTCCATGTATTTCTCGTCGATCAGCACGGAAATCTTGATTTCGGAAGTGGAAATCATCTGGATGTTGATGCCCTCTTCCGACAGCGTGCGGAACATCTGCGACGCGATACCGACGTGGCTGCGCATGCCAACGCCAACCACCGACACCTTCGACACCTTGGAGTCGCCAACGATGCTGGCTGCACCAATATGTTCCTTGACGCTCTTGTTGAGCACATCCATCGCCTTCACGTATTCGCCGCGCGGCACGGTGAAGGTGAAGTCCGTCTTGCCGTCGACCGACTGGTTCTGGATGATCATGTCCACTTCAATGTTCGCGTCGGCAACCGGGCCCAGAATCTGGTAAGCGATGCCCGGCTTGTCGGGCACACCCAGCACGGTAATCTTCGCTTCATCGCGGTTGAACGCGATACCGGAAATGACGGCTTGTTCCATGTGTGTATCTTCCTCAAACGAAATCAGGGTGCCGGAATTGGCTTCTTCTTCCAACGGCATGAGCGGGTCGGTCAGGGACGACAGGACGCGTGTCGGCACCTTGTAGTTGCCGGCGAATTCCACCGAACGGATCTGCAGAACCTTCGAACCGAGCGATGCGAGTTCGAGCATCTCTTCGAAGGTGACCGTCTTGAGGCGGCGCGCCTCGGATACCACGCGCGGGTCGGTCGTGTACACGCCGTCGACGTCGGTGTAGATCAGACATTCGGCAGCCTTCAGTGCCGCGGCAACCGCTACCGCGGACGTATCGGATCCACCACGGCCGAGGGTCGTGATATTTCCGAGGTCGTCCACGCCCTGGAAACCCGTGATGATGACGATCTTCCCTTCAGCAAGATCCTTGCGCACGCGGGCATCGTCGATCGACTGGATGCGCGCCTTGGTGTACGCGGAGTCGGTCTTGATCGGCACCTGCCAGCCTGCATAGGACACGGCCTGCTTGCCGATCGTCTGCAGCGCCATGGACAGCAGTGCGACGGAAACCTGTTCGCCAGTCGAGGCGAGCATGTCGAGTTCGCGCGGATCCGGCTGCGGCATGATTTCCTTGGCCAGGGCGATGAGGCGGTTGGTTTCGCCGGACATTGCAGAGGGCACCACGACGATCTGGTGACCGGCGTCATGCCACTTGGCGACGCGCTTGGCGACGTTCTTGATGCGCTCGGTCGAGCCCATGGAAGTGCCGCCGTATTTGTGGACGATTAAAGCCATACGGGTTTGAAAATGCGCAGAGAAATGAAGAAATTTTTGATAAAAATCAACCCCTTACTTTACATGCTGCAACGCAGGAAGGCAAGTGGGCGGCCGGAGAAATGCAGTCTTTGCCGGCTAAAAACCGATAAATCTATTGCGAAGTGTCAACTGTTGCTCTCCCAACGCAGCCGCAAGAACGGACCTGACGCGACAGGCAAGTCTTTCCAGTTGATTCCTACGCCAGCCGCAAACACAAGCCGCCCTGCCGCGAATACGATGGGCAGACGTTGCCTCTCCCACACGGGAATATCGAGCGCCTGGTAGTGGTGCTTCAGACTGCGCGTCGGCCGGTCAGGCGCTGCCTTGAGCTTTTCACCACCCTGCCGGAGCCTGATTTCCATTGCTTGCCTCTCGAGCCAATTGGACGGCACACCGATGTCCGCAGGCTCGAAATGCAAGCTGCCGTCGAACTCAGGAAAATGGATACGCGCTTCTCCATTCCATCGAAAGGCTTTGGGAGCGACAGGGCACTCGGCCTCGCCGCGGCGAGGAATAATGAACACCCGATTGCGATGGCGTCGAACCTCGCAATCCGGATGAACGACGCGCACCTGCGCGTCCTCGCGTGCGTGAAGCAGTTGCGACCGCATTTCGGCAAGCCATGCCGTCGAAGGCATGCGCACGCCATGGCAGGCAAACCAGTGGCGCAACAGGTTGTCCTGACGATCCTCACTCAACCTCGTCAATCTCGCGACATCGACGCAATCGACGCCGCCGCACTCGCGCAAATCCTGCGCAGCGAGTTCGTCCAGCAAGCGCTGTGCGGATTGGGCGTGCGCCGCGGTACGCGCGATGCACTGCTGGTAACCGGGGAAATGCATTGCGAGACCCGGCGCAATCTTGTGTCGCAGCGCATTGCGCGAATACCGCACGTCGCGATTCGATTCGTCCTCGATGTACCGGATGGCATGTCGAGAGACGAATTGCTCCAGCTCCGATCGCGTCAGTTCCAGAAGTGGCCGCACAAGGAGCGGCAGGTCGCCGCCAAGCAGATCAGGTGCAGGATTCACCGGCGCCATTCCCGACAACCCCGCAGGCCCGGCCCCGCGCAGCAACTGCAACAAGACCGTTTCAGCCTGGTCGTCCTGATGATGGGCGGTGAGAAGCAACGACACCCCATGAAGACGGCACAATTCACCTAGGGCCGCGTAGCGCTGCTTTCGCGCTGCCTGCTCGACACCATCTCGTTCCGCCGCGCCGACGTTCACCCTGCGCGCCTCGAAACGAATTCCAAGAGTCCCACATTCGCTTTCGCAATGCGCCAACCACATGTCGGCATTCCGGCTGATGCCATGATGAATGTGAAAGGCGAACAGCTCAATGCGATGTGCGCGGCAGAAGGCAGCGGCCAAATGCAGCAATGCGGCGGAATCCAGGCCGCCGCTGTATGCAATTGCAACTCGCCCCCTGGAAGCAGAAACGCGCGCGAGGATTGCTCCAAGCGCGCGTTCGAAAGCATCCTTGACGGACGCTGCCTGCCTGTTTGTCACGACATCATTCCGACGTATTGATTTCCTTGAACTTGCCGTAGCCCATGAGCTTTTCATGACGGGCAGCGATCAACTCCTTCGGTTTCATGCCTTGCAGCTGGCGCAGCGAATCGGCCAGCGCACGCTTCAGCAGCGCAGCCATCTGCTTCGTGTCGCGATGGGCTCCGCCCAAGGGTTCGTTGACGATCTTGTCGATCAGATTCATCGCCTTCAGGCGATGCGCGGTCAGGCCAAGCGCATCTGCCGCGTCCGCCGCACGCTCGGAAGTCTTCCAGAGGATGGACGCGCAGCCTTCGGGCGAAATCACTGAGTACGTCGCGTACTGCAGCATCAGCACCACGTCGCCGACCGCAATTGCGAGCGCGCCGCCCGAACCACCTTCACCAATGATGGTAGCGATCAGGGGTACTTTCAATTCAGCCATCACATACAGGTTGTGGCCGATCGCTTCCGACTGGCCGCGCTCTTCCGCGTCGATGCCGGGAAACGCGCCTGGCGTATCGACGAAGGTGAAAATCGGCAGGCCAAATTTCTCCGCAAGCTTCATCAGGCGCATCGCTTTACGATAGCCTTCCGGCTTCGGCATGCCGAAGTTGCGCATTGCGCGTTCCTTGGTGTCGCGGCCTTTCTGATGGCCGATGATCATGCAAGGCTGCCCGTTGAAGCGTGCAAGACCACCGACGATCGACAAATCGTCCGCGTAAGTGCGGTCGCCATGCAGTTCGTGGAAATCCGTGAAGATCTCGTTCACGTAATCCATCGTGTAGGGGCGCTGCGGATGACGCGCAATCTGCGATACCTGCCAAGGCGTCAGCTTGGCGTAGATATCCTTGGTCAGCTGCTGGCTTTTCTTGGAAAGACGCTCGATCTCTTCGGAGATGTCGACTGCGGAATCGTCTTGCACGAAACGCAGTTCTTCGATTTTTCCCTCTAGTTCGGCAATGGGTTGCTCGAAACCGAGAAACGTTGTTTTGCTCATCGTGCCTCCTTCATCAACACGAGATGGAATTCAGTATACGACCGGCGCGGAATCGAGGCTGCGCCAAAGATACCATGTCGCGACGGTACACCAGGGCTCCCAATTCGCGGCCACTTCACGCGCATCGCTGCGGGACACCGGTTCGCCGGAAAAATAATTGACACTGATGCCTTTGAGCAAGCCAAGGTCGTCCAAAGGCAATATATTCGGCCGGAGCAGATTAAATATCAAAAACATCTCGGCTGTCCAGCGTCCAATTCCGCGAATCTGGATCAGTTCGGAGATGACCTCTTCGTCGTCCATCTCCGCCCATTTATCCACATGAACACGTCTGGCCTTGAAATGCTCTGCCAGGTCCAGGACGTATTCAGCTTTCCTTTTTGACAAGCCACATGCAGAAAGTGCCTCCGGTCCCGCTTTCAGGACTTGCACTGGCGTGCATTTCGGACACACCTCGAGGAAGCGCTGCCAGACCGACTCTGCCGCCTTGACGGAAATCTGCTGTGCGACGATGGAGCGGGCCAGCGTAGCGAACGCCTCGTTGCGTCCAATGAGGTGAAGGTCGCCGAACTGCGGAATGAGCTTGCGCATGATGCGGTCGCGCCTCATCAGCTCTTCCTTGGCATCGTGCCAGTACGCAGGCACGCTGACCGCCGCAGCGGATTGACGAGAGGACGCCATGCCGATCAGGCCCTTCTCCACTCGGTTACGCCACCCGGCTTGTCTTCGAGGACAACACCTTTGGCGAGCAACTCAGCGCGAATACGATCCGCGGACGCGAAATCCTTTGCTTTCTTGGCAGAGGCGCGTGCTTCGATCTGCGCAAGAATCTGCGCTTCATCCAATGCGCCCTGCTCCGCCGGCCCGGCTTGCAGGAACTCCTGCGGCGCGCGCTGCAGCAAGGCGATCACGCCAGCCAGCGTTTTCAGTTGGCGCGCCAGTGCGGCGGACTTGGTCTTGTTGATTTCGTTGGCAAGGTCAAACAGCACCGAAATCGCAATCGGCGTATTGAAGTCGTCGTTCATCGCCTCGGCAAAACGAACCGCGTGCGGCTCATTCCAGTCCAGCGCATGGCTATCCGGCGCAACTTCCTTCAGGGCCGTATAAAGGCGGGTGAGCGCGTGCTTGGCATCGTCCAGGTGCACATCGGAGTAATTGAGCGGGCTGCGGTAATGCGCGCGCAGAATGAAGAAGCGGACTACTTCCGGATCGTACTTCTTCAGCACATCACGGATGGTGAAGAAGTTGCCCAGCGACTTCGACATCTTCTCATTGTCGACGCGGATGAAGCCGTTGTGCATCCAGTAGTTGACGAAGGTGTGCTCGCTCGCCCCCTCTGACTGTGCGATTTCGTTCTCGTGGTGCGGGAACTGCAGATCCTCGCCGCCGCCGTGAATGTCGAACTGCTCGCCGAGCAACTCGCAACTCATCGCGGAGCATTCGATATGCCAACCGGGACGCCCCTTGCCCCACTGTGAATCCCACTTGACTTCATCCGGCTCGGATTCCTTCGCGGCCTTCCACAACACGAAATCGAGTGGATCGCGCTTGCCCGTGTTGAGTTCGACACGCTCGCCTGCGCGCAAATCGTCCAGCGACTTGCCGGAGAGCTTCCCGTAGTTCGGGAAATCGCGCACGGAATAATTCACGTCACCGTCAGCGGCCTTGTAGGCGAGGCCATTGCGCTCAAGCTTCTCGATCAGGCCAAGCATCTGCGGCACATACTCGGTAGCGCGCGGCTCGTGGTCGGGCTTCTGCACGCCCAAGGCAGCGGCATCTTCGTCCATCGCATCGATGAAGCGTTGCGTCAGCCGCGAAATCGATTCGCCGTTTTCGACTGCGCGCTTGATGATCTTGTCGTCAATGTCGGTAATGTTGCGCACGTAGGTCACATCAAGACCCGACGCACGCAACCACCGCTGCACCATGTCGAACACCACCATCACGCGTGCATGTCCGAGATGGCAGTAGTCATACACCGTCATGCCGCAAACGTACATGCGGACCTTTCCGGCTTGCATGGGGACAAAAGTCTGCTTTTCACGCGACAGCGTGTTATAGATCTTGAGGGCAGTCATGGGCGATTTTTCCGTTTCGGCGTGAAATGGTCCGACTCGCAAGGCGATCAATTGCCTTACCGGACGCTGCGAGTGACGCGACGCAACGGGGCTGCCGAAACCCTTTTGTCATGCTTATTTTGATAAAATGCACGGTTTCGCTTCAGTATAGCATTGATGAAACCGCCGTCCTGCGGGGCCAAGTCAAAGCCGATACGGATGCGCAGAATGCGACAAGCGCCGTCCCCGCTGCCGTCCGGCAAGGGGAAACGGAAGATACACAATCGACAACCGCCTGTAAAGAGTAAAGGAAGCTGATATGCACAACACCCGTCGACACTTCATGCACGCGGCGGCCGCACTGTTCCTGGGTTCGGTCTTCCACGGTGCGAGCGCTGCCGATGCGCCTCAGGTCTCGCTCAAGACGAACATGGGCGAAATCGTGCTGGAACTCTATCCCGAGAAAGCGCCGAAGTCTGTTGAAAACTTTTTGCAGTATGTTAAGAACGGCCACTATAACGGCACGGTCTTCCACCGGGTGATCAACAATTTCATGATCCAGGGTGGCGGCTTCGACAAGGACATGAAGCAAAAGCCGACCGGCGCACCGATCGAAAACGAAGCGAAAAACGGACTCAAGAACGAGACTTATACCGTCGCAATGGCACGTACCTCCGCGCCGCACTCCGCGACCGCACAATTCTTCATCAATGTGAAGAACAACAGCTTCCTCGATTACCCGGGCCAGGACGGCTGGGGCTACACAGTATTCGGCAAGGTCGTCAAAGGCACCGATGTCGTCGACAAGATCAAGGCAGTTGAAACCGCCTCCAGCGGTATGCATCGCGATGTACCCACGAAGCCGGTCGTGATCGAGTCGGCATCGATCGTCAAATAACTCACTCAAGCAAGGACTATCATGGCTGTCATCCTCACCACCAACCACGGCAACATCAAGCTGGAACTCGATGCGGAAAAGGCACCGAAGACCGTCGCCAACTTCCTCGAGTATGTAAAGTCGGGCCATTACAACGGCACCATCTTCCATCGCGTTATTGACGGCTTCATGATCCAGGGCGGCGGCTTCGAACCGGGCATGAAGCAGAAGCCGACCAACGAGCCGATCGAGAACGAGGCCAAGAACGGCCTGAAGAACGAGCCGTACACCATCGCGATGGCCCGCACCTCGGCGCCGCATTCGGCCTCCGCACAATTCTTCATCAACGTGAAGAACAACAGCTTCCTCGACTACCCGGGCCAGGATGGCTGGGGCTACTGCGTATTCGGAAAGGTTGTCGAAGGCACCGACGTCGTCGACAAGATCAAGTCCGTCAAGACCACCCGCACCGGCATGCACGCAGATGTACCGGTCGAGAATGTCGTCATTGAAAAGGCGGAAGTGGTTTAAGCCTCTTCCGTTCACCGAATGCTCGACCAGGACAATCCGATGTCCATCAATACGCAAAAAGCGCAATCCGAAACGGTTGCGCTTTTTGTTTCCGACGTCCATCTGCACGCCTCGCTGCCGCGCACGACACAGGCTTTCGTCGACTTTCTCCAGCACCATGCAAAAGATACGCAACGACTTTTCCTGCTCGGCGACCTGTTCGAATACTGGGCCGGGGACGATGACCTTGAAACGCCTTACCACCAGCATATCGCGGACGCAATCAGGGAGGTGAGCAAGGCTGGCGTGGCAGTGTTCTGGATCGCGGGAAACCGCGATTTTCTCGTCGGCCAGACATTCGCACATGCGGCAGGAATGACATTGCTGCCGGATCCGCATGTGGAAGAGATTGCAGGCCAGCGTGTCGTGCTGGTTCACGGCGACGCGCAGTGCATAGACGACCATGCCTACATGGCCTTTCGCGCCCAGGTGCGGCAGCCGGACTGGCAAGCAAAGTTCCTGGCGCAACCGCTTGCGCAGCGGAAGGCAATCATCGAAGGCATGCGAAGCGGCAGTCGCGAAGCACAGCGCAACAAGTCCTACGAAATCATGGATGTAAATCCGGCCGCGATCGTTTCCCTCTTCGACACGATGAACGCGTCTGTCATGATCCACGGCCATACGCATCGACCGGCGATGCATATATACGAATCAGAGGGAAAGACATGTGTCCGTCATGTGCTGCCTGACTGGGATTGTGACGGCGAGTCGCCGCGTGGCGGATGGTTGGCAATGGATGCCAACGGAGACGTTCGCCGTTTCGGGCACGATGGCAGCGAAGCATCGTGTCCGATCCATCGAAGTTAGACCAGCCGACAGCTAGTAGATCATCCAGATGAATTTACAGGGATATTGCCGATCTAACTCCTGATTCAGGAGGAGGGATCAGTGATGCCCGGGAAACAGTATTTGGTCAAGCTGGAT
>DASPMC010000077.1:0-81557 GCA_035627275.1 Noviherbaspirillum sp. | reverse complement strand
ATGCGGAACAGATCGTGACGATCGACGGCTTGCGGGTCGAGTATGCGGACGGTTTCGGCCTGGCACGCTCGTCGAACACCACGCCGGTGGTGGTGATGCGTTTCGAAGGCGAATCGGCCGAAGCATTGAAGCGCATCCAGGGGGAATTCAAGCGCGCGATCCTCGCCTGCAAACCCGACGCCGTGCTGTCTTTTTGAATGCGGAAGCAACGATTGCACCTGGGTATTGTGATGCCTTTCTAACGCACATCAAAACGGCAGCGGCGAATGCCAACTATCTTCTTTACACATGGTTGCGCAGCCATAACGACAAGTTAGCAGGGAAGACTTTTCACACTCTACGTAGGACGCAGAAGAACAATGTTTATCGATACGCGAAGAGTCGAACAGGGAACCGTTGTGCAATCAACGGTCTGCATCATCGGTGGCGGTGTTGCCGGCATCACGCTCGCCATGGAACTGGACAAACAGGGGATAGATGTCTGCCTCCTGGAAAGCGGAGGCTTCGCGCCGGACGACGGCACGCGAGACTTGTACCGCGGCGAGGACGTGGGCGAGTGGCGCTACAACTTTGCTGACGGCAGCCGCAGCCGCTTCCTCGGCGGCAGCAGCAACTGTTGGGGTGGCTGGTGCCGCCCGCTGGATGCGTGGGATTTTGAAAAGCGCGACTGGATCGACTACAGCGGATGGCCGTTCGGGCTGAACGAGCTGCTGCCGTATTACGACCGCACGCACGCGCTGCTCAAGCTCGGACCGAACAACTTCGATCCGGAGTTCTGGGTACGATCGATCGGCCGGCCCGACGTTCGCCGCATGCCTCTCGTCACCGGAAAGATCCGCGACACGATTTCGCAGTTCAGCCCGCCGGCCCGCTTCGGCAAACTCTACCGCGAGACGCTGAAGCGCTCGAAACGCATCCGTGTCTACCTCTATGCCAACGCAACCAACATCGACACTGACCGTCCGGCACAGAACGTCACGCGTATCCAGGTTGCCACGCTGACCGGCAAGTACATCGAGGTGGTAGCGAAACACTACGTGCTGGCGACCGGCGGCATCGAGAATGCCCGCCTGCTGCTGGCTTCCAACAAGGTGCAACCCGGTGGTCTCGGCAACGGCAATGACCTTGTCGGCAGGTTCTTCATGGATCATCCGCGCCTCATCACCGGCAGTATTCGCTTCACTCCGGAGTGGGCACGCAACAAGCTGTCCGACGTGAAGTACCACTACATGAACGCGGCGGTGTCGGCGCATGGCACACATGTCGCTCACCAGTTCGCACTGACGCCCGAAGTGCTGCAGGAAGAGGGCATCCTGAATGCGCGCGTCTGGTTCAATTCGATCTTCCCCGGCGAGGGCAGCGAAGGCGCACAGGCGCTGTTCCGCATCAAGCAGGCAATGCTGCAGAAGGACCAGGACGACTGGAACCTGGGCAAGGACCTCCTCACCATGGTCTCGCATCCGCTCGACACGCTGGGATATGGCTATACGCGCCTGTTCCAGCCGCGCTGGCTGATCAAGGGTGTGAAGTTCCAGCTGATCGTGGAGCCGGAACCGGATCCGAACAGCCGCGTGATGCTGTCGCCGTCGCAGAAAGACCAGCTCGGCATGAACCGGGTCCGCGTCGACTGGCGCCTGACGTCGAAGGTGAAGCGCACCTTCGACCGTACGCTGGCCATCCTTGCCGACGACATGCGCCGAAGCGGGGTCGCGCAGGTGGAACTGGATGCGCCGCTCGAAGGCCGCAAATGGCCGTCGGACCTGGAGGGCACCTGGCACCACATGGGCACCACGCGCATGCATGATTCGCCGAAGTACGGCGTGGTCGACCGTAACTGCAGGGTGCATGGCATGTCCAACCTGTACGTGGCGGGGAGTTCGGTGTTCCCGACTGCCGGCGCGAACTTCCCGACCATCACGCTTGCAGCGCTGGCATTCCGCCTGTCGGAGCATCTCGTGCGCGAAGTCCGCAACTCTGCCAACCCTTTGGCGATGGAGGCGGCTTAACGACAGCCGGGTAACGGACCAGCATATCCCTGCATGGACGGCGGCAACGCACCGCCGTCCGCGGAGCGGCTTGCACCGGCCGAGGGGACGGTGTGAGGCCGCTCGACGCGGCACAAATGCCTTCACACCTTACCGGAGCATCGCTGCATGACAAGTCCCAAGACCATACTCGTGACCGGGGCCGCCGGTTACATCGGTTCGCATACCTGCGTCGAACTGCTCGGCACCGGCTACGCCGTCGTCGCGGTCGACAACCTGTGCAACAGTTCGATCGAATCGCTCGCGCGGGTCGAGCGGATCACCGGCCATGTCATTCCATTCTATGAAGCGGACGTGCGCGATCATGCGGCGCTGACAGCCATCCTGCGGACGCATCGCATCGACGCGACGATCCATTTCGCCGGACTCAAGGCGGTCGGCGAATCGGTCGCCCGTCCGCTCGGCTATTACGAGAGCAATGTGGGCGGGTCGGTGACCTTGTTGCAGGCGCTGGGAGAAGCCGGCGTGAAGAAATTCTTGTTCAGCTCGTCCGCGACGGTCTACGGCGATCCGGAAAGCGTGCCGATCAACGAGTCTGCCCGCTTGTCCGCAACCAATCCTTATGGCCGCTCCAAGCTGATGGTCGAGGAGATCCTGGCGGACCTCGGCGCATCGGATGAATCATGGGCGATCGGATCGCTACGCTACTTCAACCCCGCAGGCGCGCATGCGAGCGGACTGATCGGCGAGGACCCGCGCGGCATTCCCAACAACCTGATGCCGTTCATTGCACAGGTCGCTGTCGGCCGCCGCGACAAGCTCTCCGTGTTCGGCAACGATTATCCGACGCCGGACGGGACGGGGGTGCGTGACTACATCCATGTGGTGGATCTCGCCCGGGGACATCTCGCCGCGCTCACCGAATTGTTCCGCTCGGGACGGAGCTTTACCCTGAACCTCGGCACCGGGCGCGGCTACAGCGTGCTTGAGATGGTACGGGCGTTCGAAGCTGCCAGCGGACACAAGGTGCCGTACCAGATCGTGGGGCGGCGGCCGGGCGATATCGCCGTGTGCTATGCGGATCCAACCAACGCCTGGCACGTGCTCGACTGGCGCGCGAAGAAGGGACTCGCCGAAATGTGCGCAGACCACTGGCGCTGGCAAAGCATGAACCCGGACGGCTACGGTTCGACGTAAGCCCCCAACACGCTCGAGACATCGAACGAACAGACTTATGCCGAAAAAAAAGCATCTCATCCATCTCGCATTGCTCGGCGCCTTTGCTGCCGCCGGTTTCGCAGCCTGCGGGGAAGAATCGTATTTCGACGAGCGCACGCTTGCGATGGCGGCCAAAGCCAAGCGGGCCGACAGTGCGCCTGCCAAGGTGCCGTTCGGACAGAAGGCATCCGATTATGTGCTCACGTTTTCGGAGGAATTCGACACCTTCAATCCCGCCGTGTGGAACGATCACATCTGGTATGAAACGCCCAATCCGACGAAGAACTTCACCGTCGAGAAAGGCGTGCTCAAGATCTGGCCGCAGCGCGATGCAACCGGGAAGTTCTTCAACCGGACGCTGGACACCGACGGCAAGTTCGAGCAGAAGTACGGCTACTTCGAGATGGAGGCGAAGCTGCTCAGGGGGAAGGGCACATGGCCGGCGTTCTGGCTGTTCGCGCATCCGGGCAAGCGCCGGCCGGAGATCGACATCATGGAAGCCTACCCCGGAGGCATCGACCCTTGGGGGTACACCGACGATTCTGGTGTAGCCCGCCCGACTGCCTACGGCGCCACTGTCTGGCTGGACGAAGGCGTGTCGGCGGGCACGCGCCAGTACGACGCCGGCAAGGACCTGTCCGCCAAGTTCCACAAGTACGCAGCCAAGTGGGAACCGGGCAGGGTCACGTTCTACCTCGATGGAAAGGAGACGTATTCCGTCGAGGCCAACATGACCGATCCGATGTTCATCATCGTCGACCTGTGGTTCGGCAGCTCGAGCGGTGAGCCGGACGACAGCACACCGACGGGGAAGGGCAATTCCTTCGAGGTGAACTATATCAGGGCGTGGCAATTCAGGCATCGCGATCCGGCTTAGCGATTTTGCAGGCCGGATGATCTGGGCACTGCCGATGTGAAGGGCGCTTCATTCCCGCAAAGGAAGCGGCGGTGCAATACGCAGCATGAGTCGTCCACAGTCGCCTTCACCAAGCCTTGCTTGGCACTCCTGCATTACCTTCTGCAAATAAAAAAACGCCTTCAAAAAATCCCTACTTAGAGTGGAACCATTTCTGACCGGAAATGCTCTTAAGAAACTCTTGCCGTCCGTAAACAGAGGCGGCAGTCGTTTCCTTAGAGGCTACCGTGTCGAACTCATCTCTCCACCACTTCTCCGTGGCAGCGCTGTCCAGTGCGTGTGCTGCCGTACTTCTTGCCGCCTGCGGAGGCGGCTCAACCGAAACCGCCAATTCCGCTGGTACCACTGAAACTTCTGCCGGCGTCATGATGCCGGAGACCACCGTCGTTACCGGCTGGACCCGTTGTGCGGTTGAATATGGAACATGTACCTTCTCCGGTACCAAGCAAGTGCGTTACGGCCTGGGCGACCGCTGGGCAACGCGTACGGCAACCGGATCGATCGCGTGCAACAACTCGGTGTTCGGCGATCCTTATCCCGGCGCCAACAAGGTGTGTGAAGTTGCGAATACCGAAACCGCTCCTGCACCTGCACCTGCACCTGCACCTGCACCTGCTCCGTCGCCGTCCCCGTCCCCGACCATCACCTGGAAGCGCTGCGCATCCGAGTACGGCACCTGCACGTTCACCGGCACGACCCAGGTTCGCTACGGGCTGGATACCCGCTGGGCGACACGCACGGCGACCGGTTCCATCGGCTGCAACAACTCGGTGTTCGGCGATCCTTATCCCGGTGCCAACAAGGTGTGCGATTACGCTGTAACCACTACGGCACCTGCACCCGCGCCTGCACCTGCTCCGTCCTGGACCCGGTGCGCGTCGGAGTACGGCAACTGTTCGTTCTCGGGAACGAAAACCGTTCGCTACGGCCTTGGCGACCGCTGGGCGACACGCACGGCGACCGGTTCGATCGCATGCAACAACTCGGTGTTTGGCGATCCTTATCCCGGCGCCAACAAAGTGTGCGACTACCAGAACACCACTACATCGCCGGCACCTGCTCCCGCACCAGCGCCGGCACCCGCTCCGTCGCCGGCGCCTGCCACCTGGACGCGCTGCGCGCAGGAATACGGCACGTGTACCTTCACCGGCACACGCCAGG
Source organism: Noviherbaspirillum sp. (assembly GCA_035627275.1). GTDB lineage: Bacteria > Pseudomonadota > Gammaproteobacteria > Burkholderiales > Burkholderiaceae_D > Noviherbaspirillum. Next base: position 76,277 of record DASPMC010000077.1, on the reverse strand, counting down.
TGCGTTATGGCCTGAACGACCGCTGGGCGACCCGTACCGCGACCGGCTCGATCGCCTGCAACAATTCGGTATTCGGCGATCCTTATCCCGGCGCCAACAAGGTCTGCGAGTACTCGGGCACGACGGCCACCACACCGACTCCTTCTCCGGCACCTGCACCTTCGCCCGCACCGGCTCCCGCCCCGGCACCGTCGCCTTCACCGACGACGGTCAGCCCGTATGGACAGGATGCCAATGCCTACGTCCTGGCATTCGCTGATGAATTCAACAATGGCTTCAACACCAGCGTGTGGAACGACCATATCTGGTATGAATCCTCCAACGCGACCAAGAACTATACGGTCGAAGACGGCAAGCTGAAGATCTGGCCGCAGCGCGATGCATCGGGCAGGTTCTTCAACCGCACGATCGACACCGATGGCAAGTACTACCAGACCTACGGCTACTTCGAAGTCGAAGCCAAGCTCCCGGTCGGCAAAGGCACCTGGCCGGCATTCTGGCTGTTCAACCACATTGGCGACCGCCGTCCGGAAATGGACGTGATGGAAGCGTACGCAGGTGGCGCAGCACCTTGGGGTTTCAATGATGCCAATGGCATCGCGCATCCGCAGGCCTATGCACCGACCGTCTGGAAGGGGCCGAACGAACTGGTCGGCACCCGTCAGTACGACACCGGCATGGACCTGTCCGCCGGTTTCCACAAATATGCAGTGAAGTGGGAACCGAACAAGCAGACGTATTACTTCGACGGCCGCGAAGTGCTGGTGCTGAACACCACCTTCAGCGACCCGATGTACCTGATGCTGGACCTGTGGTACGGCAGCGCGTCTGGCACGCCTGACAATTCGACACCGCAGGGCAAGTCGAATTCATTTGAAGTGAATTACATCCGTGCATGGAGATTCAAGTAATCAGGAATGAAGCAGGCCTCGTCGACATGATGAGGTTTGCAAGATTCGAGCGCCTTCCGCGATTTGCGGGGTGATTGGGGCCAGCGGAAACGCTGGCCTTTTTTTTACTTCTTGAAGTCTCGATTGCAATTTGGTCCGTTGGCAATTGACGGATCTGCAGCGAATCCGGTTGGCATGGGGACATGCCCAAGTGCAAGCGGAGAAATGCCAGCGTGGAAATCAACTCGAAACATGTGACAACACTGGCAAGGGACAGGGAATCAAGACGCTTCGCGAAACACGGCTTTTTCATGTCCGGCCGGTTCCCGAATCTTTTTCTCTCTGGTCATTAGCGACCAGCTAAATTTCCGCCGTTCTCCTGCGAAAGCGCCAACGCTTTCATTATCCGTTGCACTACAGAACAGAAAATTTCCCCTGAAAATCGAAATTTCCCGGAACCATTTTCCGACCGGTAAGCTCCTAGCAGCGCTTGCCATGAAGAATGATTGGCTACCATCAATTCGAAACAGGAGAAACTATTTTGTTTAAACTTGCTTTCCACCGCTTCGCAATCTCTGCACTGTGTTGTGCCTCTGCAACTGTTCTGATCGCCTGCGGCGGCGGCGGTGGCGGTACTGATACTGCAACCGTTCACGCAAACTCTACTGGCGAAACATCGGCGAGTGCAGGTGCAACTCCGGCATCCACCATTCCACAGGCTGTTCAAGCAGCGCCCTCGGCCGATGCAAAGACGCCGTTCGGCCAGGATGCGAGCAAATACAAGCTGACCTTCTCTGAAGAGTTCGACAGCTTTAACAGCAGCCTTTGGAATGATCATATGTGGTATGAGAAGTCCAATCCGACCAAGAACTACGCCGTCGAAGAAGGCAAGCTGAAGATCTGGCCGCAGCGTGATGCAAACGGCAAGTTCTTCAACCGTACCCTCGACACGGACGGCAAGTACTACCAGAAGTACGGTTACTTCGAGATCGAAGCCAAGCTCCCGGTCGGCAAGGGGACCTGGCCGGCATTCTGGCTGTTCAACCACATCAATGAGCGTCGTCCGGAGATGGACGTGATGGAAGCATACGCAGGCGGCGAAGCGCCATGGGGCTTCAAGGACAGCAAGGGCGTCGCGCATCCGCAGGCTTATGCACCGACTGTGTGGAAGGGCGACAAGGAAGGCCAGTTGGTCGGCACACGCCAGTTCGACACCGGCATGGACCTGTCCGCGGGCTTCCACAAGTATGCAGTGAAGTGGGAACCGAACAAGCAGACCTACTACTTCGACGGCAAGGAAGTACTGACGCTGAACACGACCTTCAGCGATCCGATGTACCTGATGCTGGACCTGTGGTTCGGTAGCGCCTCCGGTACGCCGGACGACTCGACCCCGCAAGGCAAGCAGAACTCGTTCGAGGTCAACTACCTGCGCGCCTGGCAGTTCAATTAATCACTCGACACGTTTTTACGCCTCGGAAGGGCCGGCCATTGCGCCGGCCCTTTTCTTTTTCGCATTTCCTTGTCCGGAAGTGTTGCGAATTGCGTATTCCAACTTCGCCACTTACGCAAGTGATCACAAGAAATTTTTTCCGAAGTGTAGTTTTTTTGCGGAACCATTTCTGAGGCGCAATGCTCAGACGAAAGCTTGCCGATGAGAATGATCGGCCCAACTTTTGAAGAAAGGGGACTACCCATGCAAACATTGTCCGTTCAACGCTTCTCGATCACCGCGCTCTCCTGTGCAGCTGCAGTTCTGCTTGCTGCTTGCGGCGGTGGCGGCGGCGGCACCGATGCTGGCGCGACTTCCAATAACCAGGGCGCCGACGCGTCTGTTGCACAAGGCAATGGCACGGCATCTTCCGGAGGTACCACGTCTACGTCTACATCCGGCACGGGTGGCGCGTCGACCGTTGCCCCCGCATCCGCATGGTCGCAATGCGCGGCTGAATACGGCACCTGCTCCTTCACGGGCACCAAGGAAGTGCGTTACGGCGCGGGCGACAAGTGGACTACACGTACCGCGAGCGGCTCCATCGATTGCAACAATGCTGTCTTCGGCGATCCGGCTGTCGGCGTGCCGAAGGTGTGTGAAGTATCGATCGCTGATGCACCGGCACAGCAACCTTCGACTCCTGCGCAGGAACCTGCTGCAGGCGGTACGGCACCTGCACCTTTCGGCCAGAACGCCAGCGCGTACGAGCTGACCTTCGCCGACGAATTCAACAACGGTTTCAACACCAGCGTGTGGAACGACAAGATCTGGTATGAAAACTCCAACCCGACCAAGAACTACACCGTCGAAGACGGCAAGCTGAAGATTTGGCCGCAGCGCGATGCGAACGGCAACTTCTTCAACCGCACGATCGACACTGACGGCAAGTACTACCAGACCTACGGCTACTTCGAAATCGAAGCCAAGCTCCCGGTGGGTAAGGGCACATGGCCTGCGTTCTGGCTGTTCAACCATATCGGCGACCGCCGTCCGGAAATGGACGTGATGGAAGCATATGCGGGCGGCGCAGCGCCGTGGGGTTATAACGATGCGAACGGTATCGCTCACCCGACCGCTTATGCACCGACCGTCTGGAAGGGCCCGAGCGAGCTGGTCGGCACCCGCCAGTACGACACCGGCACTGACCTGTCCGCAGGCTTCCACAAGTATGCAGTGAAGTGGGAACCGAACAAGCAGACCTACTACTACGACGGCAAGGAAGTGCTGGTGCTGAACACGACCTTCAGCGACCCGATGTACCTGATGCTGGACCTGTGGTACGGCAGCGCCTCCGGCACGCCTGACGACTCGACCCCGCAAGGCAAGCAGAACTCCTACGAGGTCAACTACATTCGCGCCTGGCGTTTCAAATAATCAGGAATGAAGCGGGCCATGCCGTGATGGCAGGGCCCGCCAGATTCGAGCGCCTTCCGCCATGTGCGGGGTGATTGGGGTCAGCGGAAACGCTGGCCCTTTTTTTTCCGCCGCCGCATCAGGAAAGAGTGCGATGTTCAGGTCGGCCAGCTCTTCACCGGACGCTGTCCTTCAGCGATATTCGTTGCTCCCATTCTCAGGAAGAAATCGATGCCGACCTGCGACGATTCCAGCGTGCGCTCGACCGCCGTGATCTCCCAAGGTGTCGATGACGACGCGTCGACCAGGACGGCGTGCTGGGCTTCAAGCAGGTTTTCCCTGGATTGCTGTGCTTCCCGGACCTGGAGCTTCAGAGTGCTTCTTTGGGAAGGTGTGGCCGCACCGGAACTATCCTGGCCGTGAAGGCAATCCTCGAGCTTCCGTATCCTGGTTTCCGTCAGCGCCTGTTCATCGCACAGGGCGTCATAGGAGACGGCAGCCGAGTCGGTTATCCGGTGACTTTCGTTGAATACATGCCGGACGACACGGGTGCCGTCCGCAGCCTGTTCCTGGCCTTCCAGCTCCTTCAGTGTGGCGGCAAGGTGCTCGCTGACCATGCGCCATTTTTCCGAGAGCGGTGCATCCTTGTGCACGGCATACTCGGGCGTCGAGAACAGCTTCTCCATGCCGAGCTGGACCCAGTCGTCGTACCGGGAGCGGATACTTTGCACGAGTGCAGCGGCAGTGGTGTGCTCAATCTCGCACCGGGTATTGGCCGCATCCGTTTTCCCGTCCACCCTGACCAGCCGCAAACGGGCATCGTTGCCTGCAATCCTGCGTTGCGATTGACCGGCGATGCCGACGGTCCCCAACCGGAATACCTGCTGGACCGACGCGCTCGGCTCGCTGACGATGGTGCCGAAGGGTGAGACGCCGCGGATCAGCGACGTTTGCCGACCTGCGAACAGGTTGAGCCGTTCGATATTGACGACACCGCTTTGTTCGACCACCGTACCCGCGCGCGTTGCGCGCATCTTTCTTGCGCCGCCGCTGGGCATGAGTCCTGCGCCGGAAAGCGTGAGGCGTGCGCCGAGGCCGGCAGAGAATTCCCGCCGCACCCTGTTTTCACGCATTTCGTCGACGACGGCGATCGACACATGCGGGCATTGTTTCAGGATCGCCGCGAGTGCATTCGGCACGCCGGCGACATCCGACCCGTCCATGAAATGGTCCGCTTTCATGCGGTGCACGCCTCCGTCGCCGGCGACAAACATCCTCAACGTCAGGTCGAGAAGAACCCGGGCTTCACGGCGCATTTCGTCATCGGAGTATTCCTTCGTGGGGCTGCGCGGAATCATCAGCTTCACGCCGTCCTGCACGACGCGCTCCCTGGCGCGCATCTTGTCCAGCAACACCTGGCCGACTGCGACCGCATTGCCGGCACCGACACTCACGCCGCTGCCGACAGTGCTGTGTACGCGCTTTTCCTGGCCGATGAAAATTTCGAACCCGAGCGTGGACATCGACAGTTCGAATACCGCGTTGTCCCCGGCCTGTTTCTCCAGGCGCAGCCTGGGGGAAATGGATACCGCGGAGAGTCCATTGGTCCTGACCAGCTGGTAGGCGAAGGACAGGCTGTCCAGTCCCTTGACCGAATACGACACCGGTCGGATATTCAACCCGGTCACGGCGCCGCTGATCAGCCGCAGTCTGCCGCGTAACTGGAACTGTTCCATCTTCACCGTGAGATAGCGGTAGATGTCCTCGGCTGACTGGATGTCCGGAGCCGACAGGTCGAAGAGATGTTCGAGGCGCCGAATCTCTGAAAGGGCCCGCTCCGTAACGGGATGGAGAATCGTGCCGGCCGGCCCGGCTGTGGCGACAAGCATGTCCTTGGCGGCAAAGAGGCTCTCGCCTTTCAGTGGTGCGGAAAGGATGTCCGGGCGAAGCTCGGGCTGCGATGCCGATAAGCGGGAAATGACTGCGTCGGATAACCCCAGCGCTTCTTCTTCATTGATCTTGTGCAGTTTCCGGCGGATTCTTTCGAGGCCCGAGGCATCGTCGTCCACGCAGACGGCTCCATGTTCCGGACGAATGCCACGGCTGGCGATGTCTTCGCGCGCGACGTCGCATGCTGCGACATGCAGGAGCAATGGCTCGGGCAGGGTGCCGGGGCTGGAGCGGGCCAGCGCTATCACTGCCGCTTTCAATGCGTCCGCGGCGTTCAGGATGGTCTCGTCGATCTGAGCGATCGCCTTGGGCAGGTCCATGCCGTAAGCGGTCGACGCGCCAGAGGCCAGTTCAAGGGTTTTCCTGTGCAATGGAGTATTGACGCGATCGCCAAGGGCCCTGCGCAGGCGGAAGGGCGACTCGCCGCCGTCGGGACTGTGACTGCCTGCAGTGCTTCCTGCCGCGAGCGGAACCCACTTCTCCGCGACTGTGGACAATCGATCCGCCGCCTCATGCAGCGTCGAGCCGTTACCGCTTTCGATGAACCGGTTCCGGACTGCCGCATAGGCGACGTGTTCCGCATCCGTCAAGGCAGCCTCCGGGTTCTCGACCACCTTGCGCGCTGCGCACCTTGCCGCCTGGAGCAGGCGCTCCGTGCTGGCGTTGACTGCGCTGCCTTTCTCGGCCAGTGCCTTGTCCGCCAGGAAGAAGACCTTGATGGCCTGCTCATGCCTGCTCAATCCGCGCGGCGCGGCGGCTTCGGACAGGCCCGACCACAGGAGGCGGCGCAGAATCTCGGTCCCGTGCCGCAGTCCGGCGAGCTCGCGTACGACGCGGCGTGCATCTTCCACTACCGCATCGTTCCTGCCGGCGAGTGGTGCCGGTCCGTCATCGGACATCAGGTCGGCGAGATCGAACAGGGGGCGCGTGAGCTCCTTGAGGACCGCCGCGGCGCGGGCGGGATCGGCATCCTCTCCGGGCGGAGCCAGGGTGACCGCCAGCGTCAGGTAGAGCAGCCTGAATGCCGTGTCCCTGTCGAGCGCGTTCTGGATATCGTCCAACAGGACTCCGGGGCGTTCGACAAAGGCAGTCAGATGCTGACGGAGTTCGTCGCATGCGTCATCCCCTGTGTCAGCCGCAAACCCTTTCAGCTCACGGATAGCGACGGCGTATGCTGCCGTACGAGCCATGTTGGCCTCTTGTGCCTGGACCTGCGCCTGGGCACGCTGCTCCAGCTCTTGCGCTGCCTGCAGATTGTCGCGGGCGGCATATGCAATGGCGGGAGGAGCGCTGGATGCGCCGTCGTGGACGAGTTCTTCGTCGCGCTGCGCACGATGCCGCAATTTGCCAGCCGCTTCCAGAAGGAGCGCGGCTTTTCGATACTGTGCGCCGGTATTGTCGGCTGGAGGCGCGGAGGTCGGCTGACCGGAGCGGCCGCTGCGAAGCCGTCGTGTTTCCCGCGCGGACAAGGGCGTTCGCATCGCACCTTCCAGGTTGGGCTCAGGCTCGGTGGGACGGAACAGCATCCATGCCAATCCTTCCCGCATTTTCCCCTTGGCACCGGACGCCAGCCGGCTCAATGCACTCCGACGCGGCTCGGCAAGCGTGCGGTCTTCGAGCATGGCGAGTGCATGGTCGATCTGCGACCTGAGTTCATGCATGCTTTGTGCAAATCGAAGCCGCCTTGCTGGTGTCCCGAGGGCATCGTTCCGTGTGGCGCTGTGGATGGTGGAGGGCGTCGCTACCGACCGAAGCTGCTCCAGCTGTTCCGCCTGGCTCTGTTCGTGTCTGACGTGCGACGTCTCCCTGAACACGCCCAGATTGAAGTTTAAATGGCGTAGTCCGTTGATCTTCATGGTCGCGGCTCTTTCGTATCGTTGCCGCCGTTCAGGCCGAGCGACGCAGCGGCTTGCGCTCCAACCGCGCCTGCAATTCCACGGCCCAGGTCAGCGCATCTTCAGCAAGGCGGCTCCATGCATCGACACCTGTGGCGAGACTGCAGGTCCATGCAAACACCAATCGACCATCCAGCAAGAGGAGGCTGACGGGATGGGCCGGGTCGTAAACAGAAGCGGTGCTTTCGGCGAGCGATTGCCAGTCGTCCGCGTTCAATCGATCGACGCTACCGAGTTCGCACAGGAGGGAGAGGGATGTGTCGTCGACGCTGCGAACAACGGCCTCATGCTGCGCGCCGAGCGTGAAACGAAGCTGGCCATCCTTCAATGCATGGAAAGGCAGGTCGAGAAGATCCCGTAACGCCGCCAAGTGGGAAAACTCTTTCCCGTTCCGTTCCTGTTCGTCGATACCTGGCATCTTCGCTCTCCCTGGGGAGGACGTTTGCCGAACATTCGGGCCGGCAAGGCGTCCTCATTGCAATAACCGCCAGAAGAGGCGGCCAATTCCGTTTGCCCCATGGGTAACGGCGGGTTGTGTTCGGTTCCGTGACAAATATGAACGTTTTATGACATCGAAGTAAAAGTTGTCAGTCATGCATTCAATCCCTGCCGTGGCACCCGCTTTCTTTGCCTGTTTATCAATAAAAACGTTGTTCATTGCACCGAGGAACGAGAGCGCCAAGGTAGTGCACCGACCGCGTATGCACTTATCCGTCTGGAAGGACAGCCGAGAAGGCCTGCTTTCCAGCTGGCCATATTGCATCCGGTTTTCATCTGTCCTGCGTGCGGCTCAAGCATCTTTGATCTCTACGGCAGTGAAATATGACGCGCCTCAGCAAGACTCTGTATCGTGGCCTATACACTTCTTGTGTGCCGGCCGGATGTCGAGTGCGGATATCGATCTGCTCCTACACCTCCGGCCCTTGTGATGTCTAACGCGCGACAGCGTCTTTCCTTCAGGGATCGACCCGGCTTCGATTTGAGCATGTTCCGGGCTTTCTATGATTTACGTCATCTTTCGCCTCATCGCACACAATAAGATTAGCCCATGACAAGACTCGCCATCGTCACGAATGAGCCGCCCCCATACCGTATTCCAGTATTCCAGCGCATAGGACGCACGTCTGGAATCACGCTGCAGGTCATTTTCTGCACACGACGCGAGCCGAACAGGAAATGGGACCTGCCGCCGTTCGAGTTCGACCATTGTTTCCTGCGGGAGCGTATCTCCACCGTCAAGGGACGGTACATCCACAACAATCCGGATGTGGTCCTGGCGCTCCGGCGCTTTGCACCGGATGTCATCGTGAATGACGGCCTCAATCCGACGCAGCTGTATGCGTTTGCCTATGCGTGGATGAAGAGCATTCCCCATGTGCCCCTGACCGACGGCACTTACCAGTCGGAACTGGGCCTGAGCAGGGTGCACAAGCTGGTGCGCCGCATCGTGTACGCGCGGTCGCAGGCATTCCTGTCGGCGAGCATGGGCGGACAAAAGCTTTTTGAAAGCTACGGCATCCCGGCGGAGCGCTGTTTCAAGTCCTACCTGTGCGTCGACAACGACGCCTATCTGGACACAGAGGACACAGCGGAGTCCGGGCCGAAGTTCGACTTCATTTTTTCGGGACGCCTCGTGCCGGAGAAGGGGCCGATGTTTGCACTGGAAGTGGCCAGGGCAACCGCGCGGCACCTCGGGCGGAAGGTGCGGATCCTGTACGCGGGTTCGGGCAGTGAGGAGAATCGGCTCAAGGATGTGGCGCGCCAGATGAGCGATGCGGTCGACGCGCACTTTCATGGATTTGCCATGCAGAAGGAATTGCCCGGCCTGTATCGGTCCGCACGTCTCTTTCTCTTTCCCACCCACGCCGACGTCTGGGGCGTGGTGGCCAACGAGGCGTGCGCAGCCGGATTGCCGGTAATCGTGTCGCCCTATGCCGGCGTGGCCGGCGAACTGGTCATCGACGGCGAGAACGGCCATGTCTGTCCCCTTGACGAGGAGCGTTGGGCAGGACTTGCGGCGACGCTTCTTGCCGACCAGGCGAAATGGGAAAGCTTTTCCCGGCGCAGCCTTGCGCTCGTGAAGAAGTACACCTTCGACCATGCCGCACAAGGTGTGGTGGACGCCTGCCGTTTCGCGCTGGCGTCCGGCGAACAGGGAAAGGTCCGCGAAGCGGCCTGACGTCAGAACGTTTGGACGGTACAGGCGACGCAGAAAATCAATCGGATGCAAGAATTTGAGGTGGAGTGAACAATGGGCCCAGTCTTTACGTGCTCGATTGACGACGGTCATCCGTCGGACATGAAGACCGCCGAGCTTTTGCACAAGCATGGGCTGAACGGCACGTTCTTCATTCCGATCAGGAATTGCGAGGGCGATGCGGTGATCAACGATGTGCAGATCCGTGAACTCGGCCGGCGCTTCGAGGTCGGCTCGCATACGCGCGATCATCGTTACCTGAAGAAGATCGACATCTGGCAGGCCTACCACCAGATCGCAGACGGCAAGAAACAGCTGGAAGACCTGCTCGGCTCACCCGTCAATGGCTTCTGCTATCCCGGCGGCAGGTACAGCGGCCGCGACGTCAACCTGGTCAAGGCATGCGGCTTCGTGTACGCGCGCACGACGATGAACCTGTGCTTCGATGCCGGGAGCCGTCCGTACGAGATGCCGACCACGCTGCAGTTCTATCCGCACGACCGCGCCGTCTATGTGCGCAACTTCATCGGATCGGGCGCATGGCACCGGCGGCTGGACGGCTTGCGCCTCTCCATGTCAAACGACAACTGGATCAAACGCCTGTATGCAATGTTCGACCATGCGTGCCGCCATGGCGGCACCTTTCATCTGTGGGGACATTCGAAGCAGATTGACGAGCTCAATGCCTGGCACGACCTCGATGCCTTCCTGGGGCATGTTGCACGCCGTGTCGCCATGCCGGACCGGCTGAACAACGAACAGCTGGCGGCACGCACGCTGTGGACGCCGGGCGCAATGCCGTCAAGCGGCGGCTACAAGCAGACGCTGTCCGCGCAAGACGCCTCCTGAGCCCCGAACACTTCCGTCAGGGCTCCCTAACGCTTCCTTTTGGCGCAAGGGGATTGCCGACCCTGGCGATATACCAGTCGCCAAGCAATTGCGAGGCGCGCGTGTTGATGTGATTGGAGTCTTTGTATAGCGCCGTATTTCCAGCGTGAGTGATGCATTCGGCGCCATCGCACATGATGCGTTTCGGGTCGATGACCATCGTCTTCGGATAGGCCGCCTGCATGCGGTCGATGATCGCGTCGTACTCGGCTTGCGCTTCAAACGCGATTTGACGGGGAATATGGCAATTCGCGCCGGGATCCATCCAGCCGCGTTCCTTGTAGAGGACGCAGCGCGACAGATCGGGTTCATGGAAAGGATTGTCCTTGAAGATGACCGGTGTTGCGCCGGCTTTCACGATCGTGTCGACGACATGGCGCAACTCCTTTTCCAGGTCGCGTTCCGGTTCGGATGCCCAGAAACCGGCGAGCACGACATAGTCGAAATTCCCCACCAGCTGCAGAAGGTCCGCATTCCGCTGCTGGCAGATATCCGGCCCCTTCTCTGGATGCCTGTCCGTGACCTGCAGCTCGGTCGGGAAGCAGCCGCCCTGCACGTGGTAGGCAGCCTTCAGGCCCGCGTCCTGTGCCAGGCGGTCGACGAAGGGCTTGAAATGGTGCGCATGCGAATCCCCCATCAGGAAGACCTGCGCCTTTTGCGCCTTCTGTGGCCCAGGAGCGCCGAACTCGCAATGCGCCATCAGGTAGTCCAGCGTCACGGTCTTGTAATCCTCGGCCCGCACCGAGCAGGAACGCGTGAGGTCCCGTTCGAAAGAGTAGCTGGAAATCAGTTCGCGCATGCCGTCCGAAAAACGGTGCGGCAGGCCTTCCGTCACGTAGGAGACCAGGCCGACGCTCATGAAAAGCGCTGCCGGCGCCGCATACAGGCCGACAAACGTCTTGCGGAACCCGAGCGAGGGGTTGTGCCTGGGTGGCGTTTCAATGAACTTCCACGTAAGGTAAGCGAGCATGAACGCCAGGGCGACGGCTGCGATGCCGACCGGAAGCGTCAGCTCGATCTGGCGATACTTCAGGAAGGCGAAGATCGGCCAGTGCCACAAGTACAGGGAATACGAGATCAAGCCGATCCCGACCATGGGCCGCATTGTCAGGAAACGGGATACGGCATTGTCGTTGCGGCAACCATAGATCACGAGCGCTGTGCCGATGCAGGGAAACAGCGAATTGACGCCCGGGAATGGAAGCTCCTTGTTGATGAACAGGAAAGAGCCGAACACGAGCAGGATTCCAAGCGCAGCGACCAGGGTGGAAAAATGTCCCGGTTTCGCCGGGAGCCGTCGCAAGGCGAAAAACGTCAGCGCTCCGACGATCAGCTCATGCGCCCGCGAGCTCAGCAGGAAATAGGACTTGAGTTCGCCGGTCTTCCACTGGGAGACTGCGGCAAGTGCGATGCCGAGGACGGCCAGTACCGCGACCATGTACTTGCGGAAGCGGCGAAAGAGGAAGATCAGGAGCACCGGAAAGAGGAAGTAGAACTGCTCCTCAACCGAAAGCGACCACGTATGAAGCAGCGGAAATTCCTCCGTCCGCTGCCCGAAGTATCCCCAGCTCAGCATCGAAAAAAAGACGTTCGATACGAAAGCCCAGGAGGCGGCGAGCGAAGTGGTGTAGAAAATGTAGTCGTTCGGTATCAGCAACCAGGAGGACAGCGCAAGCGTCGCCAGCGAGACCACGATGTATGCCGGGAAGATCCGCTTGATGCGCCGGGTATAGAACCCTGCGAAACTGAAAGTGCCGCTTTCCAGCGCATTGAACAGCAGCCCGGAGATGAGGAAGCCTGAGATGACGAAGAACACGTCGACCCCGGCGAATCCGCCGGGAACGAGGGCGGAATTCGCGTGGAAGGCGATGACCGCAAGTACGGCGATCGCGCGCAACCCGTCGATATCCTTGCGGTAGCGCTCTGGGGCCGGCGGCGGAATGAGGGTGAGGTCGGGGGCGTGCAGCGGGTGTTCGCCGGTGATCGGCCGGCTGCCGGTTGCGAGGCCGGCGCTCATGCTTCGTTGACCGACAGCCTGGATGTGACGAACTGGCGCAGGAGGCCGACCACGAAGAGCGTGTTCGTGATCATGTAGCGCTTGAACAGGCGGCGGGGTTCCGACCCGAGCCGGTACAACCATTCCAGGCCGTTGCGCTGCCACCAGAGCGGTGCGCGTTTGATGACGCCGGCATGGTAATCGAAGGCGGCGCCGACACCGACCATGACCGCATTGATGCGGCCGCGGTGGTCGGCCATCCATTTCTCCTGTTTCGGGCATCCCAGCCCGACGAAGACGACGTTCGCACCCGAGCCATTGATCGTGCGCACGTCGGCCTCGTCTTCTTCACGCGTCAGCGGTCGAAAGGGCGGGGAGTGCATGCCGGCGATCCGCAAGCCGGGGAAGCGGCCGGTCAGGGCCACCTTCAGCCGCGCGAGCGTGCTGTCGGTGCTTCCGTAAAAGTACACCGACTGGCCGATGTGCTCGGCATGCTCGAGATATTTCATCATCAGGTCCGGGCCGTTGATGCGTTCCTGGCCGGGAAAACCGAGGCGCCGCAATGCCCAGGCTACCGGCGCGCCGTCCGGCGTGGCCATGTCGGCATTGTTCACCGCGATCTTGAACTCGACGTCATTCGTCGTAGTGACGACCGAATGCACATTGCAGATGCACACGTAACGTGATTCATGCGCGCGTCCCCATTGCGTGATCTGGGTAATCGCTTCGTCCCAGGTCAGGGCATCGATGAAGGCTTCGAGAACCGCCTCGCCCTTACGCGGCGTGACGGTTTCTGCGTATGGTTGTGATAGCGTCGTCATATATGTCCATCAGCATTTCGTAATTGCGTTCGGGTGTGTATTCCGCATCGTACTCCGCACGTGCTGCCTGTCCCATGCGCACCATCTGCTCGGGATGTGCCTGCGCCCAGGCGATCTTTTCGGCGAGGTCTTGCGAGTCCCCGGGATGGAAGAGGAGACCGGTTACGCCGTCCCTCACGATTTCGGCAAGGGCGCCGAGACGGCTCGTGATGACCGGCAAGCCGCAAGAAAACGCTTCGACGATGGTGCGCGGGGAGTTCTCGTAGCAGATGCTGGGCAGGACCATGAATTGGGCACGGCCCATGCGCTGCATGATGTCGTCAAGCGTGCGGTAGCCGAGATAGCCGTCGCCGAAGGCTTCCCTCGCAAGCGCTTCCATCGGGCCGCTGCCGATTACTTCGACGTGGGCGTTGCCGTGCATGCGCACCATCTCCGCGAGGACATGCAAACCCTTTTCCGACGACAGGCGGCCGACGTACAGGCCGCCGCTGCGGGCGTCCCAAGTCGGCCTTGCCGGGGATGGCACGAAGTTGGGCTTGATCCTGAAACGGTCGGCAGGAAGCCCGCCCTCGATGTACTTGCTGCGGGCGAAGTGATTGAGCGCGATGTAGCGCGTGACCCGTTGGCGGAAGGTGCCGAGCGCGCGGTGCGTGGCCAGCATGGTCGTGATGACCGCCGACTGCGCGGCGGACTCCCGATAGCATTTGCGGGTGACAGAACGCCATGGCAATTTTCCAATGCAGTCTTCGCAGATACGGCCTTCGCGCAGGAAGATCGCCTGCGGACACAGCAGGCGGAAATTGTGCAGCGACTGCACCACCGGGATGTCGAGTCCGTCCGCGGCCCAGTAGAGCGAAGGCGAGATCAGCGGAAAAGTGTTGTGGACGTGTATGACGTCGGGATGGAAGCGATGGCACAAGGCTTCCACCTCGGCTGCAGAGTCCTGCGACCAGATCGCGGAGACGGCAGCTTTCGCAGGCGACATGTGGTTCAGCGCATCATTGTGCTGGCGATAGATTTCGACGTCATGGCCGTAGCTGCGCAGGAGCTCGACCTCGGCCTCGACCACCGCATCTTCGCCGCCGCGGTGCTGATAGGCATTGTGCGCAACGAGGATTTTCATGGCTGGCCACCATTGTCTCTGCCGCCTTCAATGCGTTCCATGTTCATCCCCATTTCCTTCCGGCGGGATCCAGCTTGCCCGAGTCGGGTTCGCCCACGGCAAACCGGCATGCGTCGATGATGCCGTTTGCCGCCTGCGCAAAGGTGTAGTTGCCGACAATCGCAAGGCTGCGGCGCGAGAACCGGTCGTACAGGGCATCGTTGGTGAGGAGCAGGGCGAGGCGGTCTGCCCAGATGGCCGCATCCAGTTCGCAGACGAATCCATTTTCGCCATCCACCACGAGCTCGCCGGCCACCCCCGCATGGGGCGAGACGATTATCGGCAGGCCGGACGCGCATGCTTCGTTCGCGACCACGCCCCAGGCATCGTGCACCGTCGGGAACATGAAGATGCGGGCGGATGCATACAGATTCGGCAACTCCAGCTGCGACGCGTGACCGTGGAAGGTCACATGCACCCATTCCGTCTGCCGTGCCGCTTCCTCGCGCACCTCGGCATCCTGTTCCCCGGTGCCGACGTAGAGCAGGCTGACCCTGCGTCCGAGCCGTCGTGCAGCGCCGGCGGCGACTTCGAGCGTGAAGAGCGGATTCTTGTCCTGCACGATACGGCCGCAGAAGATCAGGTCGTAACGCTTGCGTTCCGGCGCCAGGAGGTGCGGCAGCGAAAAGGCGTCGTTGTCCGTGCACAGGCAAGACTGGAAGCAGCGGACGCCGTCAATACCGTAGGCGCGGTACAGGCGCAAGCCGCCATGACTGGCCGCGATGAAGGCACGCGACCGCGCGTACACCATACGCCGGATCATCTTGTGCAGGCCGGTCAATGCCTGCTCGGACTGGTCGGTGCCGTCGGTCATCGGCACGTGCGGAATGCCACGAAGAAGGGCATACCCGAAGGCGTACAGGTGCGTCGGATTGAAGCCGGTCGTTACCACGACGTCCGGCTGTATCTGTTTCAAGGCCCGGAAGACATCCGGGTTGTTGTGGATGAAATTGGAACCGCGCTGGACGAAGCGCTCCTTCAGGAATACATGCCGAAAGCGCATCGGTGGCAGGTCCCATTGCCGGTTGGGTTCGCGCGGGCTGCAGAATATGCCGTTCAAATCGATGCCGGGCGTCCGGGCCATCTCGTTGTAAATGGGGATCCTGAAAGGAGGCGGATGGTTCGTGACGAGGGCAATGCGTAACATCGGCTTACCTTTGATTCTGGCGGTCCGCGGCCGAAGGTCGGTGACCGGCGCCAATATCCGCCCGGTTTGATTCGCGCGTGATGGAGGAATCCGATCGGAGCCGCGAGCAAGACGCAGCGCGTCAACAGGACGGGTGCATTGGGTATCTGCATCCTCGTGCACTGCGCCGGGAGATCTGTCGGCGTTCCTTGGTTCGGACTGGACAGCTTCCGCGGGATATTTCTTGTTGGTCCGTTCGTTCATCGTTTCGGTTCAGCCTGTGCCTGCATGCCCGATCCCGCCTTTCAGTCCGCAGTGCAACCACCGCAGCGCGAGTGCGAGTCCGGTGCAGAGATTTTGAATGCTTTGCGCTACGGCATTCCGTGCTAGATCAAAGACAGGAAAAGTCTGGCGTAGGCTTTTGTAACAATTATTGTCCGCCGATCGATGCATCCTGCTCTTGCCGCAGCATTCGCAGCATCCGATTCATTGCTGCAATTCCTTGACCGGGGCGGAGGTTCCCGGCGTGTGCATCGGCAACGCTGAATGTCTCCGCCGCCACTCGAAGAATCCGTCGAGGCGGCCGCGCAAGGTGGCATATCCGAGCGCTAGCTCCGCACCGAACGATCCTTTCAGAATCGGACGCAACAGCGGTGATGCCAGGCCGCGCAGGATGACCCAGCGCGAGAGCCCATGCTTTGCGTAGAGCGCACCGGTGCCGCGTGCCCTGTGCCGCGCTGCGGCGAGGGTTTTTGCATCTGCACGCGGCTTCTCCGCATTGACCGCATGGTGGACTTCGCCGAGCGGCTCGTAGGCAATGCGCGCGCCGGCCCTGAGGGCCCGGAACGCAAGATCGGTTTCCTCACCGGCGCCGAACCACTGGCCGACGCCAAGCCGTCCGTCAAAGCCGCCGATCTTCCTGAACAGGTCGCGGCGGCAGAACAGAGTGATCGAACTGACCGCGATGTCGCGGAAGGCTCGCGAACGCTCCCAGGTAAGCTCGCCCGGCGTGGCGGGCTGCTCGTCCTGCTCGACCCAGCGCACGATGACGCCGCTGGGCTTGTCGCTGCGCGAGAAGCGCGCGGCGATGCGTTCGAGAAGGCGAGGCGCGTACCAGCAATCGTCGTCGGGAAATCCGATCCATTTTCCGCGGGCTGCCTCGATCCCCGTGTTGCGGGCGGCGGCGAGATTGGGCGGGCTCTGTTTGAGATGACGGATGGTGATGCCCAGATACCGGGCGCGCTCCAAGTGCGGCAGCAGGCGGTCATCGCCATTCTGGTCGACGACAACCACTTCGAAATGCACGAAGGTCTGCGCCGCAAGGGAGTCGAACAGACGGCCGAGTTCATCGGTACGTCCGACCGTCGCGAGGATCAGGGAAATATCGGGTTTCCTCATGCGTGGCCTTTCGCATGGATGACGCGCTGGCGGCGCACGAAGTAGCGGGCATAGTGCCCCAGGAGCTCGATCGGATTGCGTCCGGCATACGCAAGCCGCACCCGGAAGTCTTCCGTCATGGCGGCCAGGCGCGTGCGGGAAGAGCTGGACAGGCTGCCTTCGTGCTCGCGGAAGGCGGCCAGCGGCTCATCGAGCTGCACCGGTTCGGACATCTTTGCCAGCTTCAGCCAGAGGTCATAGTCCATTGCGTATTTCAATCCGGTATTGAAACCGCCGGCACGAAGCATCAGATCGCGCCGGACGAAGGTCGCGGGATGCGGGATGAAATTCCCCCGCAGCAGGTTGGCATAGCTGAAGCGCGGCGCGATGTAATTGTCGGGATGCAGTTTGCCGTCGATCAGGGCCATGGTGCGGCCGAACAGCCAGCCGCGGCCAGTAGCGTCGAGCTGGCGCGCCACGCGCGAGAGGATGTCCGGATACAGGTAGTAATCGTCGGAGTGCAGGTAGGCGATGACATCGCCGCGCGCTGCGCGCAGGCCCTCGTTCATGGCCCGGCTGACGCCGCCGCGGATGTTCTCGAGCAAGCGGTACGGCCGCTGCAGCGCACGGATCTGCTCCAGGGTGCCGTCGGTCGAGCCGCCGTCGACGAAGATGTACTCGATGTCCGGATGATCCTGCGCGAGCACCGAGGCAACCGACTCCTGCAGGTAGGTCGCGCTGTTCCAGGTACAGGTGATGACTGAAAATGTAAGCGCCATGGCGAATACCTTATGAATCCTGAATTTCCTAACGAAGGGAGCTGCCGGGAGGCGAGCGGTAGATCTCAACAAGCTGGCGTGCTGCGCGATCGGCGCAGCCGAGCCCTTCCGGCGCGTAGCCGAACCTGGTCTGGGGATCGAACGTGACGAGATCCGTCACGAGCGACTTCATGTCGTCATGCAGGCGGAGCTGGCCGGGCTCGGCGGCGTAGGCGGCGAGTTCGGGTGTGCCGCCGCGACGCAGCGCGAAGGTCGGCTTGCCGAGGAACAGGCCCTCGAGCACGGTCGTCGCACAAGGCTCCTCCCATACGGAAGGCACGACGATGGCGTTCGCGATGGAGGCGAGCTTGAGCGTCTTGTCGGGATCGCACCAGCCCAGGAACTCGATCCGGTCGCATTCGAAGCGGGCGCGCATCCGCCTTTCGTCGGGGCCGTCGCCGGCGATCGTGACGTGCATGTCTTTCGGCAGGCGTGGCGTCAGCACGCTGAGGAACTGCTCGACACCTTTGGCCGGATAGAGCTTGGCCGCGATGAAGACGTGGAAGCCCGGGCGGGCGGGCGCCAGGGAGGCGGCATGCCGGATTTTTTCCAGCTCCGTGCGGTCGGCAAAGTTGTGCACCGTAATGCCCCAGTTTCCCGATCCGGCGCAACGCGCAAAATTCCGAGCCAGCATGTCGGAGACGAAGACCGTCTTGTGCGCACGGAAGCTTTCGGCGACGTCACGGCGGAAGCGGACGACGGCAATTTTCGACACCGTTCTCTGTACCGCATTCGGGTTCGGATTGATGCATTTCGCGCATTCCGCCGGATCGGTTGTTTCGCATACGGTCCCGTCGCGGAAACGGGTGTGCCGGAAGCAATCGCCTCCCTGGTCGTGCCGCGTCTGCACGAAGTTGATGTCCGCCGGCAGATAGCGCGCGACATTGGGAATATGGCCGTGGTAATGGATCACGTCATAGTTGGGCGCGTGGCGCATGATGATCCGCGCGAAATGTTTCGCAATCGACGGCCGCTTGGGCGGCATGAACATGCCGAAGCTGATTTCCTTCCATCCCGCATGGTGCCCGTTGAGTTCGCCGAAAAACCGGCCGCCGAACCTGCCTTCGGCACCGCATACATCAATCGGATGGTCATCGCTTCCGAGCAGGTCCACTTCGTGCCCGGCACGGACCAGTGCCCGTGCGAGGTTGAGAGCATGCTTGGCAAGGCCGCCCATGTTGGGGTAGGGGATATCTTCGCTGACGATGAGTATGCGCATGGCTAGCCCGGATATTTCACCGGAATGCGGAGTGATGGCGTGCGAGTTGCGAGCCGGTTTGCGTTCCCGCGCCAAGCCAATAGTGGTCCTATTGGCGCGAAGCGGGGACGCAAAATGGCCGCAAATCGTGCGCCAGCACCCGCGTAGGCCGGCGGTACAAATTGGATCTGGCGGTTGCAGGCTGCAAACCGTGTAAACATCAGGTTTCCTTTCAAGTTGAGGGCCGGTCCGGTGAAATGTCCGGGCTTAACTCCTCATGAGCGCAGGCGTCTTGCCGCCGCCAGCATTGCTGCGCGTTCATCGACGCCGATGATGAAGAACACGCCGGCCAGGGCGAGCGACAGCAGCGCGGCGGAAACGACCGCAACCGTTCCGAACAGTCCGTCCGGCACGAACCATTTGACCGGCACCAGCACGCAGATGACGAGGAATCCGACCGCCAGGCTGCGACCGAATCCGTTGCGCAAGGTTTCGCCGAATGCGATCGGCACGGTCCGCCCATGCACGAACAGCAGGAAGCTGACGCCAAGGACGAGCGATGACAACAAATGGCCCGCCGCGGCACCGACGATGCCGCCAGTGGTCGTGCCGATATAGACCATTGCCACGCCGCCCAGGCCATTCGCGAGCGCAAAGCGGCCGGTGACGCGGGGGTGGCCGAGGGCGTCGTTGACGAGCGAAGGAATGTTCGTCAGGGAATCGGCGAGCAGGGCCAGCGTCATCAGTACCAGCACCGGATAGCCTTGCTGCACGAATTCCGCGCCCACCCAGCGGCGCAGGAATTCGTCACCGGCCAGCACGATGACGCCGAGCGCAGCAAGGTTGATGTACGTGACATAGCGCATGACGCCGAGATACACGGGGCGAAGCTCGTTGATTCGTCCTGCCCCGGCGAGCGCCGAGGCGCGCGGATAGATGACGCTGGACAGCCGGTAGGTGAGCCCGAGGATGCGCCCGGCGAGAGTCACGGGCACGGTATAGAAGGTGAGGGCGACCGGGCCGGCGACGGCGCCGACGATGAGCTTGTCCGCATGCTGGTGCAGCGTGGACGCGATCTTGCTCAGGTAAGCATAGGCGCTGAACGAGGTCAAAGCCGCGCGTACATCCTTTCCGGGCATGCAGGGCGCCAGTCCCAGCTTGAAACTGCGAATCATCCAGATGAGGTACAGCAGGTTCGCGACTGCAACGCACAGGCGCGCGATGATCACTCCGACAACACCGGTTCCGGCCATCGCGGCGGCGACAGATGCTAGATTGACCAGGGTTCCGAAGAAGGCTTCGCTCTGCGCGGAACGGTCGTAGCGTTGCAGGGATTGCGGCACGACGAGCAGGTAGGCCTGTGTCTGCGTCAGTGCAAAGCCGACGGCGCCGAGCTGGAACGCGGTGATGGTCGCCTCGCGCATGTCCGGCGACACTTGGAAGAAGCGTCCGACGAGCAGCTCCGATGCAAAAAAGATCGCGGTTGCTCCCAGCAGACCAAGCGCGCCGTAGAACATCGCGCCGAACCAGAAGGTTTCGGAAAAGCGGCGGCGGTCATTGGCGGCATGGTGTTCCGCAAGATACTTGATAGCGCCAGACGTGAGGTTGATGTCCAGCACCCCGAAATAGCCGATCACCGAACCGACCATGGTGACGATGCCGAAACCTTCGACGCCGAGCGCGCCAATGAGCAGCGGCACGGTCGCCAAGGCGACCACCATCGGGACAGCGGAACCGCTCAGGTTCCAGAGCGAGTTACGCAACAGCATAGTTCGTGTCGTACTGGTAGCGGCGCACTTGGTAATTGAGGACGCCTACCGCGATGAACGGCATAGCAAGGCACAGCCCCAGCAGCAGCATGGTGCGGAATTCGATGATTGGCGTGCCGATCAGCAGCGTCGGCACCCAAAACAGGAAACCGGCAAATCCCGCGTCCGCGACGAGACGTGCATGTCCGTAGAGATGGTTCCGGTGCCGCATGTAAAACGCGACGTAGGCAGCCAGCAGGAACGAGAACAGCAGGAAACCTGCGATGCCCGACTTGAGCAGCATGTGGCCGAAGCCGCTATGCACGAAGCTGAAGTCGTCACCATGGTAGGAAAGACGGTCGCGGTCGCCGCTGAACGTACCCCATGATCCTCGTCCGAAAAGCCAGTTGCCATCCATGCTCTGCGCGGCGGCATAGAGCTCGTAGAAACGGCTGTTCCGGATGCCGCGGTCGGGGGCAATGTCATAGATCAGCGATGAAAGAATGCTCTCGTTGTTGTTGAACTGAAGCCGGTGCTCGTAGAAGATCGTCGCAACGACCACCAGCAGCGCAGCCGCCACGATGGCAAAGAAGAACTTTCTCTTGCCCGGCAACCGAAGGAAAAGGAAGGCAAACATCAGCCCCAGGCCGATCAGCGAAGAACGGCGGAACGAAAGTGCGACGGCGGCAATCTCCAGCACCAGAAACGCAAAGAGCAGGCCTCGTTTGAGCCACGACAGCTTCACCTCCGGTGCCGTCAACAGCCATGCCGCGCAGAACGCACCGAGGGCGGCCACGAAGTTGTCGCTGATGTCGAAGTAGAAGATCTTGATGTTCAGCCCTTCAAAATTACGGTAGGGGTTGGCGGTGTCGCCATCGAACAGGAAGTAGCGGACTGCACCGAAAACAGCACGCACCGCGGCCAGCGCGATGATGGCCATCAGGAGCCGATGGGAATCCTTCTCGTTGTCGAAAGCCATGACCGCCAGGTACATGAACACCATCATGTTCAGCACGTTGAAGATGCCGTTGTAGCCAAGGATGACATTGAGTTCGATGCCTTCCATGAGACCGACGATCACATGCCCGGCAAGCATGAACACGAAGGCCGCGAAATACTTGGCCATCGGCGGCGCCAATTGCGGCCCCTGCGGATTGGCAAGGCGTTTCAGCAGCGCGGCAAACCCGGCGGTGAGCAGGACCAGGTTCAACAGCGAAAAATAAAACATGCCGGAGCCGCGGGAATAGATTGTCGTCTCCGTCGTCAGCTGTCCCCAGGTGGAATCGGAGAAGGAAAACAGTACGCCGATGAAGCCGAGGACGACGAGTTGCGGCGCCTTGATGACGAAGCCGAAGACGATGGGAATCAGGAACAGCGCAGCCAGCAGATTGGTATAGACCTCGGCAGGTGTCAGGGCAGGTGTCATGGTTGTGCTCGAAGAAATAAGCAGGATCGTGAGGCGGGGGCGGGGATGTTTGCGGCGGCGTATCTCCTTGCCTATGCAACATACGTTCGAGGGCGGGCGTCAGTGGTTGACCTTGCTGTACACCTTCCTCGTCGTCCTCGCGAAGGCGGGGACCCATAGTGAGTCGGCTCGAGAACCAAGCTTATGGGTCCCCGCCTGGCCGTTCCTCGAAACAGCGGCCTTCGGCCTTGTTTTCGCGAGGACGTCGGAGAACGGACATTGCCAAACTGACCGTCCGGACCCGCACTCAAGCAACCCAATGTGTTGCAAAGATATGTGCATCTCATTTGAGACAGCGAAACCGATCCCAGGTCTCGGGCTGTTTCACTCGACAGGAATGATGGAGGGAATCAGGATTGGTACTCCGCCTTGAAGCATTCATAGGTTTCCTTGATGCCTTCGCCCAGTCGCATGCCAGGCCGCCATCCCAGTGAGGTCAGCTTCGCGGTGTTCATCAGCTTGCGCGGCGTGCCGTCCGGCTTGCTCGTATCGAACTCGATGTCGCCCTTGAAACCGACCGCCTTCCTTATGATTTCGGCAACTTCCCGTATTGTGACGTCCTCGCCGGTACCCACATTGATATGGGACAACATGGGTGTCGTATGCTTTTCATAGACGGACCGGTCGAGGTTCATCACGTGCACGCAGGCATCGGCCATGTCATCGACATAAAGGAACTCGCGACGAGGTGTGCCGGTTCCCCAGATGACCACCTTGCTTGCGCCACTCACTTTTGCCTCGTGGAAGCGGCGAATGAGCGCGGGAATGACATGGCTGTTTTCCGGATGATAGTTGTCGCCCGGACCGTACAGGTTCGTCGGCATCACGCTACGGAAATCGGTGCCGTACTGCCGGTTGTAGCTTTCGCACATCTTGATGCCGGCGATCTTCGCAATCGCATAGGGCTCGTTGGTCGGCTCCAGCGCGCCGCCCATCAGGTACTCCTCGCGGATCGGCTGTTCGGCCAGGCGGGGGTAGATGCAGGACGATCCCAGGAACAAGAGTTTCTTGATGCCCGCGCGCCATGCCTCGTGGATGACGTTGGCCTGCACCATCAGGTTGTCGTAAATGAACTCCGCGGGGTAGGTGTTGTTCGCATGGATGCCGCCCACACGTGCGGCTGCCAGATACACCTCGTCGATCTGCTCGGTGGCGAAGAAGTCCCGCACCTGCTGCTGGTCGGTCAACTCGAGTTCGCCATGGGTACGCGTGACGATGTTGTTGTAGTCCCGCTTGCGCAGGGAACGGACGATGGCCGATCCGACCAGCCCGCGGTGGCCTGCGACATAGATGCGTTTGTTCAGGTTGGTTTTCATGTTCGTCCTTTGTCTTGATGTGCCGGAGTGCATAGAAGCCGCAGAAACCATAGAGGCGGTGCTTCAGTAGTGGTAGATGTGCGGCGCGCAATCGCGCTGGTGATAGAACTGGTCCTTGGTCGCCGCTTCCAGGTCGCACTGCACCATCTCGCGCACAAGTTCGTCGAACGACACCTTGGGTTGCCAGCCAAGTTTTTCGCGCGCCTTTGCGGCGTCGCCGACCATGCTGTCTATGTCGGTCGGGCGGAAATAACGGGGGTCGACGCGGACGACCACCTGTCCTTCCCTCACATTCGACTGCGGGCCCGGGTCGGCGACTATTGCCGTTTCCTCCACGCCGCGGCCGTTCCATTGCAGCGTCATTCCAAGCTGGGCCGCTGCGGCGTTGACAAAGTCGCGCACGCTGCGCTCGACGCCCGTGGCGATCACGTAGTCGTCGGGTTGCTCCTGTTGCAGCATGCGCCACTGCATTTCGACGTAATCGCGCGCATGCCCCCAGTCGCGCCTGGCGTCCAGGTTGCCGAGGTAGAGGCAGTCCTGCTGCTCAAGAACGATGCGTGCGATTCCGCGTGTAATCTTCCGCGTGACAAAGGTTTCGCCGCGCAGCGGTGATTCATGGTTGAAGAGGATGCCGTTGCACGCATACATTCCATAGGCTTCGCGATAGTTCACCGTGATCCAGTAACCGTACAGCTTGGCAATGGCATAGGGACTGCATGGCCGGAAAGGCGTGTTCTCCGACTGCGGCGACGTGCGTGTCTGGCCGAACATCTCCGCGGTCGACGCCTGGTAGAAGCGCGTCTTTTTCTCCAGGCCGAGCCGGCGCACCGTTTCGAGGATGCGGAGAGGTCCGAGCGCATCGGAGTTGGCGGTGTACTCGGGTTCGTCGAACGAAACGGCGACATGGCTTTGCGCAGCGAGGTTGTAGATTTCGTCGGGCTGCGTTTCCTGGATGATGCGCATGATCGACGCCGAGTCGGTCATGTCGCCGTGGTACAGGATGAAACGTCGCGCCTCTTCCTGTGGCCCCTGGTAGAGATGGTCAATGCGTTCGGTATTGAAGCGTGAGGTGCGGCGCTTCAGCCCGTGCACGGTGTATCCTTTCGCAAGCAGGAACTCGGCGAGGTAGGCGCCATCCTGTCCGCTCACACCGGTAATGAGTGCCACCCTGCGCGGCGCGTTCTTGTCCGGGACGGCCGGGCTCGGTTGGGAAGCCGAGTCCCTTAAGGTAGAAAAGTCCTTCATGTTCATGCCTCAGCTCGCCAGGGCGATCGCTTCCGCGGCAAGCATCTGAACCGCTGCAGCTTGCCGGGGTGACGAGGGATGGCTAAAGGGGAGGTTCTGCAGGAACGAGCGGAACTCCTCCCTGACTTCAGGATGGCGCAATGCAAACTGCACCGTCGCCTGCAGGTAACCCAGCTTGCTGCCGCAGTCGTAGCGGATCCCCTCAAACTGGTAGGCAAGTACGGTCTCATGGGCAAGCAGGGACGCGATCGCATCCGTCAGCTGCAACTCGCCGCCTGCTCCGGGGCGCAGTTCGCGCAGGTGCTGGAAGATCGCCGGATTGAGAACATAGCGGCCGACCACACCGAGCGTTGAGGGCGCTTTTTCGGGCGCCGGCTTTTCGACGATCCCATGCAGCGTTATCAGGCGTTCAGCGTGCGCGCTGCCGGCAATCACGCCATAGGAACGGCTCTGCTCGCGCGCAATCGTTTCCACACCGATGAGGCTGCAGCCGTGGCGTTCATACAAATCGGTCATCTGCTGCATCACCGGCGTCTGCCCGTCGAGCAGGTCATCGGCGAGGATGACGGCAAACGGCTCGCCGTTCACCAGACGTTCCGCGCACAGCACCGCATGGCCGAGTCCCAGTGCCTCCGCCTGGCGGACATAGAAACAGGAGACGTTGTCAGGCTTGATGCCGCGGATGACTTCCAGCAGCTCTTGCTTGTTGCGTGCCTCCAGTTCCGCTTCCAACTCATATGCCTTGTCGAAATGGTCTTCGATCGCGCGCTTGTTGCGACCGGTCACGAAGATCATTTCGGTAATGCCCGCGGCGATGGCTTCTTCCACCGCATACTGGATCAGCGGTTTGTCGACGATCGAGAGCATTTCCTTGGGGCTTGCCTTCGTGGCCGGCAAGAAGCGGGTGCCGAGTCCGGCAACGGGGAATACAGCTTTGGTGATTTTCTTGCGCATGGTTTTCTTTTCTGTTTCTTCGGTTAAGAAAGCAAGTTCGCCAGGACGGGTTCATGTCGATGCCAGCGGGCCTTGCGCATGTAGCCGGTTGATTCGGCTGACCTCCTCAATCAAACACGTTTGGGTGGCGGCGGATTTGCGGTAGGGCAGACATCGGTGCTGCGTCGCGCGCCGCATTGCGTGCCACATCGCGCACCTCGGAGATGTCAGTACGCGTTCGTTCCAGTCCAGCCCTTGAACGCCGTCCAGAGGATGATCCGCACGTCCATCCACAGGGACCAGTTCTGGATGTAATGCAGGTCGAACTGGACGCGCTTGGCCATCTTGTCGACCGTGTCGGTCTCGCCGCGGTAGCCGTGTATCTGTGCCCAGCCGGTGATGCCGGGCTTCACGCGATGCCGCAGCATGTACATCTCGAGCAGATCCTTGTACATCTCGTTGTGTTGGAGCGCGTGCGGGCGTGGACCGACAACCGACATGTCGCCCAGCAGCACGTTGATGAACTGTGGCAGTTCATCCAGGCTGGTGCGGCGCAGGAACGCACCGATCGGCGTGACGCGCGGATCGTTGCGCGTCGCCTGCGTCACCGTGTCATGTTCTTGGTGCACCTTCATCGTGCGGAATTTGTAGACATTGAACTGCCGCCCGTTGAGGCCGAGGCGCGGCTGCCTGAAGAAGACCGGACCGGGCGACGACCGCTTGATCAGGATTGCGATCACAATGAACAGCGGAAGCAGGAGAATCAGCGCGACAACCGCGAATGCCTTGTCGAAGATGTCCTTGATGATGCCGTTCAGTCCGCTGGAGATCGGCTGGTTCAGATCCACGACCGGCAGGCCGAGGAAGTTGCCCATCTTGTTGCTCAGCATTTGCAGTCCCAGGATGTCGGGGACCCAGCGGATATCGACCAGCGTATTGCGCAGCAGGTACTGCAGTTCCTGCAGGCGCGGCGAAGCCATCAGGGGCAAGGTAATCCAGATTTCGTGGATGTGATTCCTGACCACGTAGTCGTGAATTTCCTGCAGGCTGCCGATGCGCGCCACCGACGGATCGACGATCCTTGCAGCATCGGCGCCCTCGGCATAGATCGCTTTTACGTCATAACCGGTCCAGTCCTGTTGTAGCGCGCGCTTGTGCATTTCCTGTCCGGTGCTGCCGTATCCGACAAGAACAACGCGCTTGTTGTTGAGCCCCTTTGCGCGCAGGTAGCGCAGTCCGTAGTACACCCCGATGCGATAGACCGCGAGAATCGTGACGCCGCTGGCATACCAGTAGAACATCCACAGCCGCGACACATTGCCGACATGGTGGATCAGGAAGCTGAAGAACAGACCGATCAGCAGAACCAGCGCCCACGATGCGGCAAGACGCAAGAACATGTCGGCAAGAGAACGTCCGCGCCACGAACCATACAGTTCGAGTTGCGGGAAGAGGAGGAAGGCGAGGGCGCTGCAGAAGTGCAGCAGTACCGTGTGGATAGGCGGCGTGTCGCTCAATGGAATCTGGAAGTGGATCAGACTCGCAAGGCCGCCGGCCAACTCGAGGGCCAGTACATCCATGAGGCGCATCGAGAATTCCAACCGGGATGAATTTGTAATGATCAAATCTCGCATGGCATCTCTGCGTGTCGTCGTATGCACCAGGTTCAAGCCGTCGTCGCCCGGTTGCGGTATGCTTCCGGGCTGCCGACTTTCTGCGTCGCGCGAACGCGGCGCAGGGGGTAACAACAACAACTCCTGCACTTGCTCCGGATTCTTTTTCGGTGCCGCATCGCGACACGAAATGTGCTTCGCAGATCAAATTTGTTATTACCTTTTAGGCAATAGTAATCATTAAAAAACTGCAGAATTTGCTAAGTACTGTTTGCTTGCGTCGGCTCAAACGAGGGATTGCAGCGAGTCAAACTTGCTGTTGTGTGGCATCAACCGTGTGGTGAATTGGCAAAAAAACCGTCTGCTTTTTCTGTGCGTCACGCTCACGCGCATGCATGTGAATTGCTCCCGGAACAGCGATTAATGTCGAAGAGAAATGGAAGGGCGGCAATCAGATTCCGTGCGGACATTGCATGCGCTATCATTCCCATCATGACGACCAATGACACCTCGCAACAAACCGCATTCGAACTGGTTGGCGGAGAGAAAAAACTTCGCGAACTCGTCGACCGTTTCTACGACCTGATGGAACTCGAGCCCGAGTTCGCAGGCATACGCGCCATGCATCCTTCCTCTACGGAAGGTTCGCGCGACAAGCTCTTCTGGTTCCTCTGCGGATGGATGGGCGGGCCTGACTTGTACATCGAGCGATTCGGACATCCACGCTTGCGTGCGCGGCACCTGCCTTATGCGATCGCATCGAATGAAAGGAACCAGTGGCTGCGCTGCATGGCATGGGCGATGCAGGATGTCGGCATTGCCGAAAATTTGCAGCAGCGCTTGATGGAATCTTTTTACCAGACGGCCGACTGGATGCGGAACCAGGCTGGCTGAATCCTTCGCTCTACAGATGCATAGAACAATTTCTCCAGGATTGGTGGAAGGGGCATGAACATCATCGAACTGGTCACGTTGCTGCTTGCCGCGGCAATTGTTGTCCTGCAGGTCGTTATCCTGCTGAGAAGCAAGGGATCAGATGCTTCCCCGCAGCTCCAGCAATTGCAGTCCGAGTTGCAGCGGCAGTTGCAGCATGGGAGCGAGCGCGTGGAGCGCGAGTTGCGCGCCGAGGTTCAGTCCAGTGCACGAGGCACGCGCCAGGAACTGAGCGGCAGTCTCGGCCAGTTCCAGCAGGCACTGGTAGCGCAGCTGACAAGCGTGGCGACTATTCAAAACAACCAGATTGATTCCTTCGCGCAGCAACTCGCGAAACTCAATGAGGCAAATGCCCAGCAGCTCGAGTCGATGCGTCAGGTCATCACGACACAGGCGCAAGCGGGGCGCGAGGAACAGGCCGTTGCCTTGAAGCGATTCGGCGACACGCTCAACCAGACGCTGGCTGCGCTGACCGAATCGAATGCGCAGCGCATGGCCGAGGTGCGTGCCACGCTGGAAGCGAAGATCAAGGACCTGCAGGAAGACAACAGCAAACGGCTGGAGGAAATGCGGCGCACTGTCGACGAGAAACTGCATGCCACGCTCGAACAGCGCCTCGGGGAATCCTTCAAGCTGGTATCGGACCGCCTAGAGAAAGTACACCAGGGTCTGGGCGAGATGCAGCAGCTCGCTGTCGGCGTGGGTGACCTCAAGCGCGTGCTGACCAACGTCAAAACGCGCGGCACATGGGGCGAAGTGCAGTTGGAGATGCTGCTGGAACAAGTGCTCACACCCGACCAGTATGCAAAGAACGTGGAGACAGTTCCGGGCACCGGTGAGCGGGTCGAGTTCGCGATCAAGCTTCCGGGCAATGGCGATGGCGAGCGTCCGGTATGGATGCCGATCGATGCCAAGTTCCCGAAGGAGCAGTACGAGCGGTTGGCCGAGGCGGCCGAGCATGCCGACAGCGACGGTGTCGCTGCCGCCGGCCGCGAGCTGGAACGTGCCGTGCGCATCGAGGCAAAGACTATCGCAGAGAAGTACCTGTCTCCGCCGCTGACCACCGACTTCGCGATCCTTTTCCTTCCCACCGAAGGACTGTATGCCGAAGTCATGCGCCGTCCGGGACTCGCCGACGAGTTGCAGCGCGTATGCCGTGTCACCATCGCCGGCCCGTCGACGCTCTCCGCGCTGCTCAACAGCCTGCAGATGGGATTCCGTACGCTGGCGCTGGAAAAACGTTCTTCCGAGGTGTGGGAAGTGCTGGGCGCGGTCAAGACCGAGTTCGGCAAGTTCGGCGATGTGCTTGCCACAACGAGGGCGACGCTGGAACGCGCGGCGAAGAACATCGAGCAGGCCGAAACCCGTACTCGCCAGATGAGCCGCAAGCTCAAGTCGGTGGAGGCGCTGCCCTCGGAAACGGCGCAATTGCTGTTGGGAACCGAGGGATCGGATGCCGGCGACGAGTAAGTGCACGAGACGCGCGGACGCCCGAATCGCATTTCAGGGACAGGTCACGTATTTGTGATAACGTGTCCCGATTGTTCGTGTCTCAATGACAATATCAGGGGCGTAAACACCGAAAGAATATGGAAATTGCGATACTGTTTGGCCTGATCCTTCTGAATGGCGTATTCGCCATGTCGGAAATAGCGCTGGTTACTGCACGCAGGGTGCGACTGCAAAAACTTGCGGAGGAGGGGGACAGCGCAGCTGCGGCTGCCATAAAGCTGGGTGAAGATCCCAACCGCTTCCTCTCGACCGTTCAGATCGGCATCACTTCCATCGGCGTGCTGAACGGTATCGTCGGTGAGGCGACGCTGGCGCATCCTTTCGGCGTCTGGCTTCATCGCGTCGGCGTCGAAAGCCCTGTGGCCGAGTATCTCGCCACCGGCCTGGTTGTCGTCAGCATCACCTACTTCACCATCGTCCTCGGCGAACTGGTGCCGAAGCGCATCGGCCAGATCAGCCCGGAGCCCATCGCCCGCCTCGTCGCCCGCCCGATGCTGTGGCTGGCAGCCATCACCAAACCCTTCGTCAAGCTCCTTTCTGGCTCCACCCAGCTCGTCCTGCGCACTTTCGGCGTCAGCGAACGCGTCGAGCCGAGCGTCACGCAGGAAGAAATCAACCTGATGCTGGCCGAAGGATCGAGCGCCGGCGTGATCGAGCTGCATGAGCACCAGATGGTGCGCAATGTATTCCGCCTCGACGACCGCCAGATCGCGTCGCTGATGGTACCCCGCAGCGACGTCGTTTACTTCGACGTCAACGACCCGCTGGAGGAGAACCTCAAGCGCTTCGAGGAGAGCGACCATTCGCGCTTCCCGGTCCTGCGAGGCGGATGGGGAGAGGTACTGGGCGTGGCCAATGCGCGCCAACTGCTTGCGCAGACATTGCGCGGCGAAAAACCCGACCTGATGCAGCACCTGCAACCTGCAGTCTTCGTGCCGGAATCGCTGACCGGCATGGAGCTGCTCGAGAACTTCAAGACCTCCGGCGTGCAACTGGCGTTCATTATCGATGAGTACGGCGAGGTGCAGGGCATCGTGACCCTGCAGGACGTAATGGAAGCGATCACCGGCGAGTTCAAGACGCATCGTGCCGAGGATGCCTGGGCGGTCCAGCGCGAAGACGGCTCGTGGCTGCTCGACGGCCTGATCCCGGTGCCGGAACTGAAGGATCGACTCGGCTTGCGCGGCGTGCCGGAAGAGGAGCGGGGGCGCTACAACACGCTGAGCGGCATGCTCATGCTGCTGCTCGGTCGCTTGCCGCAGACGACCGACATCTGCGATTGGGAGGAGTGGACCTTCGAGATTGTCGATCTTGACGGCAAGCGCATCGACAAGGTGCTTGCCACCCGCAGACCGATCGGGGCCGAAAGCCCGCCAGCCGCGCCGGCGTGATCCGTTTGCCCGCTGCGCTCTCTTGCGACTTTTCTATTTGATTTGAACGGGAAAACAGTACGCTTGCCGTCGCGTCCGTAAAGCTGTTTGATCCCGGTCATTGCATTCCCATACCCTCGGCCGGGCCATGCAACGGATTGTCCTCGCGGCAGTCGGAGCATGGTCTTGCCAGCCGTCGCAGAGCTGAAAAGGCGGACACGATGCGATGAGGCATAATTGCCTCCAGGTAGCCTGCGCAAGACTTGCCCACGGAGACAATCATGGTACTTCGCATCCCTGACCCGATGGCCGGCGGATCCCGCCCGTCTCATCGTCACAAAATCGTATCTGCGGCGGAGGCGGTCCGCCTGATCCACGACGGCGACACCATCGCCACAGGCGGCTTCGTCGGCATCGGCTTCGCCGAGAACATCGCTGTGGCCTTGGAAAAGCGCTTCCTCGAGAGCGAGGAGGAAATGCTGGGCAAGGGATCGCCGTCCAACCTCACGCTGATCTATGCGGCGGGACAGGGCGACGGCAAGGACCGCGGCCTCAACCATCTCGGACATGAAGGGCTGGTCAAGCGCGTCATCGGTGGCCACTGGGGCCTTGTGCCCAAACTGCAGCAGCTTGCCATCGCCAACAAGATCGAGGCCTATAACCTGCCGCAGGGCGTGATCACCCACCTGTTCCGCGACATCGCCGCCGGCAAACCCGGACTCTTGTCGAATGTCGGACTCGGCACCTTCGTCGATCCGCGCCACGGCGGCGGCAAGATCAATGAGAGAACCACCGAAGACCTGGTCGAACTGATGACGGTCGGCGGCAAGGAATACCTGTTCTACAAGGGCATGCCGATCAACGTCGGCATCATCCGTGGGACGACGGCCGACCCGGAAGGCAATATCACGATGGAGAAGGAGGCACTGACGCTCGAAGCGCTCGCCATCGCCATGGCCGCGCACAATTCGGGCGGTATCGTGATCGCGCAGGTCGAGCGCATCGCGGAAAGCGAGTCGCTCAATCCGCGTCAGGTGAAGATCCCCGGCATCCTCGTCGACTGCGTGGTGGTGGCGGAGAGGCCCGAGTACCAGATGCAGACCTTCATCGAATCCTACAGTCCGGCATTCGCAGGAGAGATGCGCGTGCCGATGTCGTCCATCCAGCCGATGGAAATGAGCGAGCGCAAGATCATTGCACGCCGGGCGCTGCTGGAGATCAAGCCGAACAATGTGGTGAACCTCGGCATCGGCATGCCCGAGGGCGTCGCCAGCGTGGCAGCCGAAGAAAAGGTGCTTGATCTCGTCACGCTGACCGCCGAACCCGGTGTGATCGGCGGCATACCTGCAGGCGGCCTCAATTTCGGCGCCGCGACCAATGCAGCAGCGATCATCGACCAGCCTTACCA
Source organism: Noviherbaspirillum sp. (assembly GCA_035627275.1). Lineage (GTDB taxonomy): Bacteria > Pseudomonadota > Gammaproteobacteria > Burkholderiales > Burkholderiaceae_D > Noviherbaspirillum. Next base: position 43,568 of record DASPMC010000077.1, on the reverse strand, counting down.
GTTCGATTTCTACGATGGCGGCGGGCTGGATGTCGCCTTCCTGGGGCTGGCGCAGGCCGACCGCCACGGCAACCTCAACGTCAGCAAGTTCGGCCCTCGACTGGCCGGCGCAGGCGGTTTCATCAACATCAGCCAGAATGCGAAGAAGGTTGTTTTCGTCGGCACCTTCACGGCCGGCAATCTCGAAGTCGTGGTGGCCAACGGAAAACTGCAGATCAAGCGTGAAGGCGCGGCGCAGAAATTCGTCGATGCGGTGGAACACCGCACTTTCAGCGGCGAATACGCGATGCAGCGCGCGCAGACGGTGCTGTACATCACCGAGCGTTGCGTATTCAGGCTGATCCTGGAAGGGCTGGAAGTGGTCGAGATTGCTCCCGGCATCGACCTCGAGCGCGACATCCTGTCGCAGATGCGCTTCCGTCCCGAAGTCAGCCCGAATCTCAAGCTCATGGATGAACGGATATTCCGGCCTGGGCCAATGGGGTTGCGCAACGACATCCTTTACCTGCCGCTGGAGCAGCGCCTGACCTACAACGCCAAGCGCAATGTGTTCTTCGTGAACTTCGAGGGTTTCGAGGTAAAAAACGTGGCGGACATCGAAGCGATCCGCGACCATGCGGAATCCATCCTGAAGCCGCTGGGAAAAAAAGTACCGGCGGTGGTCAACTACGACAATTTCTCGATTACGCCGGAACTGCTCGATTCCTACGTCGACATGGTGCATGACCTGGCGGAGCGCTTCTACAGCAGGGTCACACGCTACACCAGCAGCGCATTCATGCGCAGCTACTTCGGCACCGCGTTCCGGCGGCATCTTGCGGAGTCTTCACTGTATGCGAGCCGGGAAGAGGCGTTCTCTCACCTCGCCGACCAGCCATAGGCGGACGTCAGCAGAGCCCGTCGAACAGCACGATATCGACCAGATCACCCGGATTGACGTTGCCCTGGTCGTGTCCGAGCACGATCATGCAGTTGGCTTCGGACATGGAGCGCAGGATGCCGGAGCCTTGCGAGCCGGTGACGCGCACCTGCGGCTTTCCTTCCCCGTCGAGGGAAAAGATGCCGCGCTGGTACTCGGTGCGCCCGGGCTTCTTGCGGATGACTGATTGGGATGTCACCCGGAGCTGCGGCAAGGGCTCGTAATGCGCGCCCATCATTTGCAGCAGCGCCTCGCGCGCGAAGAAATAGAAGCTCACCATCACCGCCACCGGATTGCCCGGCAGGCCGAACAGGTAGGCGCTCTTGCCTCCCGATGCAACCTGTCCAAAGGCCATGGGACGGCCGGGACGCATTGCGAGCTTCCAGAAAATCACATCGCCGAGCCGCGCCATCATGTCGGTCGTGTAGTCGGCATCGCCTGCCGATACGCCGCCGGACGTGACGATCGCGTCGGCGTTTTCACAGGCGATGCGCAGTGCGTTTTCAAGGGAGACCGGATCGTCGCGCACGACGCCCATGTCCAGCACGTCGCATCCCAGTCGAGTAAGCATGCCGTAGACAGTGTAGCGGTTGCTATCGTAGATGCAGCCGTCTTCGAGCCGTTCGCCGATCGAGCGAAGCTCGTCCCCGGTGGAGAAAAAGGCGACCCGCAGTCGCCGCTGCACCTGAACCTCGCCGATTCCAAGCGATGCGAGCAGGCCAAGGTCCGCCGGCCGCAGGATTTTTCCCTTGCGCAGGGCGGGCGAGCCTGCCGCCAGGTCTTCTCCCCGCCGGCGGCGGTTGTCGCCGCTCTTCAGCAAGCCCGGCGCAATGGATACGACACCTTCCGCCGGTAGTTGCGTGAGCTCTTGCGGCACCACCGTGTCGCAGCCCGCCGGCATCACGGCGCCGGTCATGATGCGCACGCATTCGCCGGCGGCGACCGTGCCCGAATACGGATGGCCGGCGAATGCCGAACCGGCGATCTTCAGCTCAAGCGCCTGTGTCCCCAGGGCGGTGCCGTTGAAGGCGTAACCGTCCATCGCGGAATTGTCGTGAGCCGGGACGTCGATCGGTGAAATGATGTCATCGGCCAGGACGCGGCCCAGCGAGGCGGTAAGGCTGGCCGCTTCCACGCCCGCGATCGGCTTTACATAGGCACGGATGATTTCCTGTGCCCGGCCGACTTCGAGCGAACCCGGGTCGTAGCCGGCGATTCGATCGGCGATGTCGGAAAGACGGGAATCGGTCATGGCGTTTCGAGCTTCTTCAATTCTTCAAGGGTGTTGATGTTCCGGAACGCATCGTCGTCCGGGAAATTCACTTCCACGGCCGCCTGCTCACGCATCCAGGCCTCCATGCGCCGTCCGCCGCGTTCGAGATAACGGACCAGGCCGGGCAGGGCATCGGATGCCTTCAAGAGGCAGAAAACCGGATGCGACTGCCTTGCCTCGCCATGGCCGGTAACGGCAAATGCGACATGCGCGCGGCTGCCGTCGAGAGCATCCTTCAGGCGCGCGACCAAGTCCATAGGCAAAAAGGGGGAGTCGCAAGGCGCGGTGGCGAGGTAAGCCGTATCGCACTCCACCAGCCCCGTGTGGAGGCCGGCCAGCGGGCCGGGGAACTCTCCCATATGGTCCGGCAAAACGGGATAGCCGAAGCTGCGATAGACGTCGAGATTCTGGTTGGCGTTGATCGCCACCTTGTCGACCTGCCGCGCGAGCCGTTCCAGCACATGGCGTGTCATCGGCATTCCCCGGAATTCCTGCAAGCCTTTGTCGACGCCACCCATGCGCATGCCACGACCGCCGGCAAGGAGGAGGCCGGTGATCGTCATGCTCATCCCCCGATGTAGGACATCTCGACCTTGCGCGCGGCCTTGTCCAGGCCCTCGGTGTTGGCTGTCCGCAGTTCGGAATAACGGTCGGCGCGACGGCGCCAGATATGGGCAATCGCGGTGGAGATTTCTTCGTCGCTTCGCCCTGCGCGCATCAACGCGCGCAGGTCATGGCCGCTTGTGGCGAACAGGCAGGTGTAAAGCTTGCCTTCGGTCGAAAGCCGCGCACGCGTGCAATCGCGGCAGAAGGCGCGGGTGACGCTCGAGATGACGCCGATCTCGCTGCCGTCGTCGACATAACGCCAGCGTTCCGCGGTTTCGCCCGTGTAGTTCGGCTCGATCTCTTCCAGCGGCATTTCGGCGTGGATGCGGCGGATGACTTCCGCCGAGGGCACGACCTCATCCATCTTCCATCCGTTGCTGGCGCCGACGTCCATGTATTCGATGAAGCGCAGGATGAACGGGGACCCTTTGAAATGCCGCGCCATCGGCAGGATCTCCTGGTCGTTCATGCCGCCCTTGACCACCATGTTGACCTTGACCGGACCCAGACCGACGCGATGCGCGGCATCGAGGCCCTTCAGTACTTCGGCAACCGGGAAGTCGACATCATTCATCCGCTGGAAAATGGTCTCGTCGAGCGCATCCAGCGACACGGTGACGCGGCGCAGGCCGGCATCTTTCAGGGCGCGCGCCTTCCTGGCCAGCAGCGACGCATTGGTGGTCAGCGTGAGGTCGATTGCCTCGCCATCGACCGTGGTCAATGCGCTCAGCATTTCGATCAGCCGCTCGATATCCTTGCGCAACAAGGGCTCGCCGCCGGTCAACCGGATCTTCCGGACACCGTGGGCGACGAATATCTTCGCCACGCGGGTGATTTCTTCGAACGACAGCAAGGCCGAATGCGGCAGGAAGGCATAGTCCTTGTCGAAGACTTCCTTCGGCATGCAATACACGCAACGGAAGTTGCAGCGGTCGGTGACCGAGATCCGCAGGTCATGCAGGGGGCGTGACCGTGTATCCTGGAGCAGCCCGGTGGGAGACTCAAGGGGGGAGGGAACGTCCGGTGCCGAGGACAGCAATCGGTGGTCGGCGACGGGGATGATTCTTTCGGTCATTCTGGGCGTGCAAACAGGTTGAGCGATGCGCAAGATTAAGATAGCACGAGTCCAAGCGCAGCACAGGCGGCGATCAGGGGTATGGTGCCGGCCTTGTAGCGCAACAGGGCAATCGCAGCGGCAGTGGCAATGACGATTCCTAAGAAATCCCATTCTTTGACAGGACTTGCAAGCCTGAACACATGTTCCGCAAAGAAGACTGCCAGGCTGACAATCACGCCGACGACGGCAGCTGAAATTGCAGTCAGGGGAGCGGTCAGCCGGATATTCCCTCGGGTCGACTCCACCAGCGGGCCGCCGGCGAGAATGAAGATGAAAGAGGGCAGGAAGGTAAAAAACGTCGCTGTGCTCGCACCTGCAATGCCCGCGAGCAACAAGGCGTCGCCGCCGAATACCTCTTTGGTCCAGGCACCGACGAAACCAACGAAGGCAACGATCATGATCAGGGGGCCGGGCGTCGTTTCGCCAAGCGCCAGGCCATCGATCATTTGCGCCGGCGTCAGCCACTGGAAATGTTCAACCGCGCCCTGGTACACATACGGCAATACGGCGTAGGCACCGCCAAAGGTAAGCAAGGCCGCCTTCGTGAAAAACCAGCCCATGTGCGCAAGCGGGCTGGCATCGCCGAAAAGCACCGCCAACACAGCCCAGACGGCGCCCCCGAGGCCGATCCCGGCGATGCTTACCGCTCCCAGCTTGTACCAGGAGAACCGGGCGTGACCGGGTGTAGGCGTATCGTCATCGATCAGGGCCGGGCCATACGACATCCTGGCACTGGCCGCGTGACCGCCGCCGGGCTGAAACTTCGCCGGTGCGACACCGCCTCCGATGAGGCCGATTACGGCGGCACCGAGGACAACGAACGGGAAGGGAATGCGCAGCACCGCAATCGCAGTGAAGGCGCCGATTGCAATTGCGATGAGCAATCCGTTTTTCAACGACCTGCTCCCGATTCGCCACGCAGCCGCGAGCACGATCGCCACGACCGCCGGTTTGATCCCATACAACAATCCGGCGACCGCAGGCGTATTGCCGAAAACGATATAGACCCAGGAAAGCGCCGTCAGGAGTAGCAGGGATGGCAGTACAAACAAGGTGCCGGCAACGATCCCGCCCCAGGTGCGGTGCATCAGCCACCCGATATATACGGCGAGCTGGGTCGCCTCCGGGCCGGGTAGGAGCATGCAGTAGTTGAGCGCGTGCAGGAAGCGGTGTTCCGAAATCCACCGCCGTTTCTCGACGAGGTCCGAATGCATGATCGCAATCTGGCCTGCCGGGCCGCCGAAGCTGATGAAGCCCAGCTTCAGCCAGTACCAGAATGCTTCGCGCGGGCTGACTGCTACGGGGCGTTGCGAGTCGGTTGTCATGCTGGCGTCGTGCATGGTTGGAGGCGAAGCAGGTAAGAATGAAACAAGGATGAAACAAAAAGGGAGCATACGCTCCCTTTTTGCAATTGGAATGACATTCAGGCGACCGCCCCAAGCAAGGCGCGGCCGCCCTGAAGTGCTGCTATCGGCGGGTTTCGACCTGGATAAGCGGCTCGGTCGAGACCGGCGGCAGCGGCTTGCGCAAGCGCGGAACCCGTGGGGGCGGAACGTACTGCCCCGCTGCCTCCTCGGCGGCACGCAGTTTCTCCGGGTCCGTCACTGCCAGGGTCAGGCCAGCCGCTGCGAGTACGTCACGCAGCTGCTCCAGCTGCATGGGTGCCGGGGCGATCGTCGTCACCGCAGCTGCAGAGGGCGCTTTTGCCGGTTGTGGCGCAACGCGAACCGGTTCTGCCGGTGCTGCAGCGATCGGAGCCGGTTCGACGGGTGCGGCGATTGCTGGTTCGGCAGCAGGTTCGGAAACGGTTTCGACAACAACCGAAGCCGGCTCCTCCGTGACGACAGGCTCTGCCGTTACCAGTGTCGCGGCAGGGGCTGCGATCTCGGCAATTTCAAGCTGCACTGCCTGTTGCATGCCGGCAGTCTCCTCGGCGGTTTCCTGCTCGCCTTCGACAACGCCTTCCACTGCTTCACGGTCACGGCGGTTGCGGTTGCGGCCGCCGCGGCGGCGACGGCGGCGGCGCTCTTCGCCCTGTTGTTCGCCAGCTTCTTCAGCAGCGACTGCTGTTGCGTCAACAGTCTCCTCGTCTGCACTCACAACCGGCTCCGTGACTTGTGTCGGAGCAACGGCCGGCACGATCGGTGCTGCATTCAGCAAGTCTTCCGCCGGCGCGGCTTCGCGGCGTTCCTCGCGTTGACGCTGCTGGCGCTCGCGGCGGGATTCTCCGCCCTCGCGCGGTTCGCGCGCTTCACGAGGTTCGCGTTGCTCGCGCGGCTCCCTCGGTTCGCGTGCCTCGCGGGGCTCGCGTTGCTCCCGCGGCGGACGCGGAGGACGTTGCTGTTGCGCAGTCTCGGTTGCCGGTGCTGCCGTCTGCTTTGCCGTTTCCTGCGAGGTTTCGCGCTCCTCGCCACGGTCACGGCCGCCCCGGCTGCGGCGATTGCGACCACGGCCGTTGCGTTCACCGCGTTCGCGAGCCTGTACCGGCTTTTCTTCCACGACCGGTGCGGGCGGCGCAACGGGGGCCACACGCTTCTTGCGGAAGAAGCCGAACACGCGGCTGAAGAAGCCTTCTTCCTCGACCGGCGCCGCCACCGGAGCAGGGGCGGGAACCGGTTCGACCGGCTTGCGTTCGACGATCGGCGCCGGTTGGTCCGGGGTGATGCCCTTGACCACAGCTTCCTGGCGCGGACGCACTTCTTCCTTCTGGCGCTTGCCGTAGCTGATATCGGTATCTGCCTCTTCGGCCATCGCATAGCTGGCTTGTGCTTCTTCCAGGCGCGGATCGTCGTGCTTGATGCGCTCGAGCTTGTAATGCGGGGTCTCGAGGTGCTTATTGGGGATCAGGATGACCGTCACGCGGTGGCGTGTTTCGATCTTCAGGATTTCGCCGCGCTTTTCGTTCAGCAGGAAAGCAGCCACATCGACCGGGGCCTGGACGTGGATGGCGGCGGAATTCTCCTTCATTGCCTCTTCCTGGATGATGCGCAGGACTTGCAATGCGGAGGATTCGGTATCGCGGATATGGCCGGTGCCGTTGCAGCGCGGACAAGTAACGTGGCTGCCTTCGGACAGCGACGGGCGCAGGCGCTGGCGGGACAACTCCATCAGGCCGAAACGGGAAATCTTGCCCATCTGCACGCGAGCGCGGTCATAGCGCAGTGCATCCTTCAGGCGGGTCTCGACTTCACGCTGGTTCTTTGCGTTCTCCATGTCGATGAAGTCGATCACGATCAGGCCGCCCAAGTCGCGCAAGCGCAGCTGGCGGGCCACTTCGTCGGCGGCTTCAAGGTTGGTATGGAGTGCGGTGGTTTCGATGTCGCTGCCGCGGGTGGCGCGGGCCGAGTTGACGTCGATGGAAACGAGGGCTTCGGTGTGGTCGATGACGATGGCGCCACCGGAGGGCAGGGGGACGGTGCGGGAGTAGGCGGTTTCGATCTGATGTTCGATCTGGAAACGCGAGAACAGCGGCACGTCGTCACGGTAGCGCTTGACCCGGTGCACCATGTCCGGCATCACGTGGCTCATGAACTGCTGGGCCTGTTCGTAGATGTCGTCGGTGTCGATCAGGATTTCGCCGATGTCAGGCTGGAAATAGTCGCGGATGGCGCGGATGACCAGCGAGGATTCCTGGTAGATCAGGAAGGCACCGGGGGCGGATTGACCGGCTCCCTCAATTGCACGCCACAGTTGCAGCAGGTAGTTCAAGTCCCACTGCAGTTCTTCGACATTGCGTCCGATCCCGGCAGTGCGGGCGATAACCGACATGCCGGACGGGATTTCCAGCCTGTCCATGGTTTCGCGCAGTTCCTGGCGGTCTTCACCTTCGACGCGGCGGGAAACGCCGCCCCCGCGCGGGTTGTTCGGCATCAGCACCAGGTAGCGGCCGGCCAGGGAAATGAAGGAGGTCAGGGCTGCGCCCTTGTTGCCGCGTTCTTCCTTTTCGACCTGGACCATGATTTCCTGGCCTTCGCGCAGCGCGTCCTTGATGGATGCGTTGCGGACGTCGATGCCTTCCTTGAAGTAGCTGCGCGCCACTTCCTTGAAGGGCAGGAAGCCATGGCGTTCTTCGCCGTAATTGACGAAGCAGGCTTCCAGCGAGGGTTCGATGCGGGTGATGACACCCTTGTAGATGTTCGACTTGCGCTGTTCGCGACCGGTCGTTTCGATGTCGATGTCGATGAGCTTTTGCCCATCGACAATGGCTACGCGCAACTCTTCCTGCTGCGTAGCGTTAAACAACATGCGTTTCATTTTTATTTACTCCGTGACTCTTGGGTCAACTGAAAGGCCGCAACGGCGAATTTCGCCTGTGCGGCAACCGGTGCCGGATGTACGCGAGGTCGGAGTGCTTGAGGAGGGAATTGCCTTTAGCGTGCGGGGCCCAAATACATCAACATGGGGGCTGCAACGGGGCGCGGATGTGACTGAAACGAATGCCGAGTACGCGCGTCGCCGGCACCGCGCAGGACGACCGGGGCGTTACAGGCCGGGTCGGGCGCGGCATCAGGCAGCGAGCATGGTGATGGAGCCAGGCAAAAAATCATGGCGTTCAACGAAATCGGCAGACAGGGGTCAATCACATCAACCAGCGAGCATCCTTTTCCAGGCGTGCTCGCCAGACATATCCTTAATATTCAAGCAATCTTGTCCAACGTCACTACGCGCTGCCCGATTGCAACTGCGGTGCAACCCAGGTTCGCGCAAATGACGATGCATACACAACTTCCGAGCGCCAGCGAAAATGACCGAAGCACCCAATCCGGGGTTGGCGGTGCGCGATGCACTGCATACATGTCCGCTCCTAGACCCTGGCCTTGGGCACTCTTGTGATTTTTGCGGCGCCCTGTCCATCGAATTTGCAATTCGGCGAGGCTGATGGACACGCCCCTGTGTAGAATGTGCTTTTTATTCTCACACGCGTGCCGGATTGTAACCGGCACGAAACAATTATATCTGCAAAATGAAGGACTTAGCGAGATTTTCTGGGGGGCGGGCGGATTCTGCTTCAATTGAACAGTCCTCCCCGGTATCCGCTCAGGTCCGGATGGTCACTATTTCCGAAGACGAAGCGGATCAGCGCATCGATAATTTCCTTTTGCGCATCTGTAAAGGCGTACCGAAAAGCCATATCTACCGCGTATTGCGGTCCGGCGAGGTGCGGGTCAACAAAGGACGGATCGACCAGACTTACCGCCTCAAGCAAGGGGATGTCGTCCGCATCCCGCCGATACGCGTTGCTGAAAAGGCAAATCAGGCCGTTCCCGGTGCCGAATTCCGGATTCTGCTGGAAGACGCGCATCTCCTCGTAATCGACAAGCCGGCAGGGGTGGCGGTGCATGGCGGATCCGGCGTCAGTTATGGCGTGATCGAGCAGCTGCGGGCAGCCAGGCCGCAAGCCAAATTCCTGGAACTTGTGCATCGCTTGGACCGCGAAACTTCCGGTGTGTTGCTCCTGGCCAAGAAGCGCTCCGCCCTGACCGGCCTCCATGAACAGATTCGCGAAGGTGAATTGGACAAACGCTACCTTGCTCTTGTGCATGGGGAATGGAAGAACGCGCGGCAGCATGTCAAACTGCCACTGTTTAAATACACGACACCGGATGGGGAGCGGCGCGTTCGCGTCCAGTCGGACGGGCAGCCGTCGCACACTGTATTCAACCTTATGCGGCGTTACGGTGACTATGCACTGCTTGAAGCAGAACTGAAGACTGGCCGGACTCACCAGATTCGCGTCCATCTTGCATCCAGCGGATATCCGATCGTAGGTGATGACAAGTATGGCGACTTCGCCTTGAATAAGGCGCTTCAGAAACCAGACGGGAACCGGATCGCACTCAAGCGCATGTTTCTGCATGCGCACCAGGTTACCTTCCGGCATCCGGACAGCGGGGAGTCAGTTACTCTAAATGCCCCCCTGCCGTCTGAATGCGAGCGCTTCCTGAAAAGCGTCGAGACACCGGCCGCGTAACTAGAATTCATATCAACAAGATTGCAGCAGTGCTGCCTCAAAAATGGCAAAAAAGAAATTTGACCTGATCGTATTCGACTGGGACGGGACGCTGATGGACAGCACTGCGACCATCGTGACCTGCATCCAGGCCGCCGCAAAGGATCTCGGGCTGCCGGTTCCAGATGACAAGCAGGCTGCCTATGTAATCGGCCTTGGCCTGTCGGAGGCCATGCAGGCAGTGATTCCGGGACTCGAACCGAAGCATTACCCGCATATGGTCGAGCGTTATCGATATCATTACCTGACGAAAGACAAGAGTTTGACGCTGTTCGACGGCGCACGGGACATGCTGAACGACCTCGCGCAGGAGGGATACTTTCTCGCGGTGGCGACCGGCAAGAGCCGGGTCGGATTGAACCGTGCGCTGGATGCGGCCAACCTGCTGTCCGTGTTCGATGCAACCCGCTGCGCAGATGAAACTTTTTCCAAGCCGCATCCGGCGATGCTGCAGGAGCTGACACGCGAACTCGGTCAAGATGTGCGGCGCACCCTGATGATCGGCGACACGACACACGACCTGCAGATGGCGGTCAATGCCGGGGCTGCGAGCGTTGGGGTGCACTACGGCGCGCATTCGGCGCCTGAACTGGAAGCATTGAATCCTATGTTCATCGCAAGTTCTGTCGCTGAACTGCACACGTGGCTGCGTGAAAATGCATAATTCACAAATGGACGACATCGCCATTCCTGTTTGTGCGTCCTCGGATCTGGAGGAGGGCGGGAAGGGAGTGCGCTTTCCTGTCACCGCTGGCGGTGAGGACAGCACCGGCTTTGTCGTCAGGTACGACAATGCCGTCTACGCATACCTGAACCGCTGCGCGCACGTGCCGATCGAGCTCGATTGGAACGAAGGCGAGTTTTTCGAAACCAGCGGCTTGTACCTCATGTGCTCGACCCACGGTGCGCTGTACACGCCGGAGACAGGGCGATGCGCCGGAGGGCCGTGCCGAGGCGGACGCTTGCGGCCGATTGCAGTATTTGAAAGGGATGGCCAGGTGTTCTGGCGGCCGGATGACTATATCAAGCCGGCGAGGGCCTGAGCTGCAGGATATTCACGGATATTGAACGATGATTGACGATAATTTCGAAGAGCAGAACCAGATTCGCAATTCGGTGTCGCCCCCGACACCGCCTCGAGGGGCCGGATGGGAGCGGGAGGTGCTTGAAAAACTGGCGTTCGCGACACTGCGAGAACAACGTGCTGCGCGCCGCTGGAACATTTTTTTCCGCTTCCTCACTCTGGGCATCATTGCGTTCGGTCTGTGGATGGCGTTCGGCTACAGCCAGCAGGATGCTGATATCGTGGGGCCGCATACCGCCTTGATCGAGATCGACGGCACGATCGAATCCGGCACGTCGGGTTCCGCTGATGTCGTTATCCAGGCGCTTAACCGAGCCTACTCGGACGACGGTTCTGTTGGCGTCATCCTGCGCATCAACAGTCCCGGCGGCAGCCCTGTACAGGCGGGCATGATCAACGATGAAATCGTGCGCTTGCGTCAGGAGTTTCCGAAAAAGCCGCTGTATGTTGTCGTGGACGAAATCTGTGCGTCCGGCGGCTATTACATCGCCGCAGCTGCTGACAAGATCTTCGTCAACAAAGCCAGTATCGTCGGCTCGATCGGCGTCTTGATGGAGGGATTTGGCTTCACTGGACTGATGGAGAAAGCGGGCGTCGAGCGCAGGCTCATGACGGCCGGTGAGAACAAGGGTTTCCTCGATCCGTTCAGCCCCCAGAGTGCCAAGCACCGCAACTATGCGCAGGAAATGCTGAACGAAGTGCACCAGCAGTTCATCGACGTCGTGCGCAAGGGCCGGGGCGACCGCCTGAAGGAAACGCCGGACACTTTCTCTGGGTTGTTCTGGAGCGGTTCGAAGGCCGTTGAAATCGGTCTTGCAGATGGTTTCGGCACCGTCGATTCCGTTGCGCGCGACGAACTCAAGTCGGAAGACATCGTCGACTACACGCAGCACGAGGGGCTCTCGGAACGCCTGCTCAAGAAATTCGGAGGTGCGGTCGGCACTGCGGCAATGAACTCCATCTGGAACAGTTCGGCGAGGCCTGCGTTCAGATAGGAGGGCGCGTAAATCGTGTCTATGATGTGCTGCCAGGCCATAGTGATTTTTCAAGACCACAGCGCATTGTGCAGGCTTGAATACTGCCTGTCGCGATTTATACTGCAGTTGTCTGGGGCCGGTTTCGATCCTGGTATCGCACAAGAAGTACGCTACAGGAAAAACTCTCGGGCCAGATGACAGGTACCGCGTCTCGGACGCGGCTTTGAGAGGCAAAATGAATGGCCTTCTCAATCACCGCCCGACAGGGCATGCAAAACGGCGGCGCAATACCGCCGTTTTGCGCGTCTGGGCACTGGAATTAGCCATTGCTTCCCCTTACTGCGCCAGGATCAGAAACACGGTTGGGCGTTTGTGAAGTTCAGGTGCTTTCCCTGAGGCAATATCCTCCTTCCATTTTGACGCATTTTGTGTCCGGATTTTCTCCGTTGGAAGGCTCAGGTCAGTCGCCACACATACCAGTGTGTTTCCTTGGCACGTTGCTGCCATGGCCTCAAGCAGCGAGGCATTTCGGTAGGGCGTCTCGATGAACAATTGTGTCTGTTTTTCCTGCCGTGAACGCTCCTCGAGCGCCTTGATGCGTTTTGTCCGCTGTGTCGCATCGGTCGGCAGGTAGCCGTTGAAGGCAAAGCTTTGCCCGTTCAATCCGCTCGCCATTACGGCAAGCAGCAGCGACGAAGGACCGACGAGCGGCCGCACCCTTATACCACTGCCATGCGCGAGGCGGACAAGGTTTGAGCCAGGGTCGGCGACGGCGGGCACGCCTGCCTCGGAGATCAGGCCGGCATCGCGGCCTTCCTTGAGAGGCGCGAGCAGTGCCGGCAGTGCGTCCGCCTGCGTATTGACATTCAATTCGCTGATCCGTATCTCCTGAATCGGTTTGCAAAGGGGCTGGATCGCGGCGACCAGTTTCAGATGGGCGCGCGTCGTCTTCGCATTCTCGGCGATGAAGTAGTCAAGGCTAGCTGTAACTGCCAACACCTCGTCGGGAATAACGGATCGCAGCCCGTTTTCCTGATCGGGAGCGATCGCGCCGAGCGCGTTGGGAATCAGGTAAAGAATGCCGGACATGAATGTCACGCTCCGAAAAAGGAGATGCCGGCACGCCGGAGCATCGTGCACAGTGCGATCAGTGGAAGGCCGGTTAATGCAGTCGGATCGGAGCTCTCAATGCTTTCGATGAGCGCAATCCCGAGGCCCTCGTTCTTGGCGCTGCCTGCGCAATCGTAAGGTTGCTCAATACGCAGATAGGCGTCGAGTTCTTCGTCCGCGAGGTTGCGAAAGCGCACGAAGGTTCGGATATTTTCAATCTGTGTCCGCCCGGTCGAGGCACTATCTCGTCCGTTCCACAGGCAGAGCGCGGTATGGAAGATGACTTCCCGTCCTCGCATTTTTTTCAGTTGCACCAAGGCCTTTTCGTGCGTACCGGGCTTGCCGATCTGTTCGCCATCCAGCGTTGCAACCTGGTCCGAGCCGATCACGAGGGCGCGGGGAGCGCCTGATGCAATCGCGAAGGCTTTTCCTTCAGCAAGTCTCAGCGCGGTCTGCTCCGGTGCTTCTCCCGGCATCGGCGTTTCGTCGATATCGGGCACGGCGGTCTCGAAAGGCAAGTGCAGGCGCGACAGCAATTCTTTCCGATATTTTGAGCTGGAGGCGAGAATCAGGCGGGGAAAAGTGATTGGAGAGTGCATTTTGCGGTCTTTTTTTGAATGATTGCTCAACAAAAGCGTCCTAACACTTTGACGAATAAGGGAAAAGCCTGTTATTATCGCAGGTTTTCCGGGTTCGGCTCGTCGTATGAATGCTTTTGTGATCGACGCCTTTGAATTTTGTCGGCTCAAAGAACGTCGCGAGGGAGAGGTCCCCATCGCCGACTTGCTCAGGCTGGCAGAAGAATCCGTCGACAAGGCCGGTGTCGTTCGCTGGTCCTTGCAAGGCGGGAGCGACATACGGGGGCATCCTCAGTTGGACTTGGCTGTGTCGGGCAAGTTGAGTTTGATGTGTCAGCGTTGCCTGTCGCCGTTCGAATTCGAATTTGAGTCCGGCTCGACGCTCATCCTCGCACAAGATGAGGCAAGCGCTGATGAAATCGATGTTCTTCTGGCGGATGAGTCCGTGGAAGTCATTGTCGGCAGTCGCAGTTTCGACGTAGCGCAACTCATCGAGGATGAGGCGTTGCTGACGATTCCGCTATCGCCCAAGCATGAGGTCTGTCCCGCTCCCGTTGAGCAGAAGGCGGCCGAGGAGGGTGAAAAGGAATCTCCGTTTGCGGTGCTGAAGAAGCTGAAGCAGTAGGTGTGGGCGGCATGATGCGTGCCGTGCAAAATGTGTAGAAGGATTCCCGGGGTGCAAGAGTTTGCGTGCCGGATATGTTAAAATTTGAGATCTTAAGGTTTAGGAGTCATCATGGCCGTTCAACAGAATAAAAAGTCCCCGTCCAAGCGTGGTATGCACCGTTCGCACGACCACCTGAGCGTACCGCCTCTGGCAGTCGAGCCGACCACCGGTGAAACGCACCTGCGTCACCACATCAGCCCGAACGGCTACTATCGCGGTCGCAAGGTCCTCAAGACCAAGAACGACGAGTAATTCGCTGTCATTGTTCAAGGCTGAAAAGCGGCGCAGAGAGTTTGACTTGGCGCCGTTTTTTCATATGCTGAAAAAGTGCATCGCGTCATTTTGAATCACGCCGGATCTGGCCCGCTAGTTGGTTAGAGCGAGGTACTGAGTCAAAACAATGACAATCAAAATTTCCATCGACTGCATGGGTGGTGATCATGGCCCATCGGTCACGATCCCTGCAGCCGTCTCATTCGTTAATCACGAACCTGACGCCGAACTGATTTTGGTCGGACTTGAAGATGTCATTCGAGCCGAACTGAAAAAGCTTCACGCTTCATCACATCCACGCCTTTCCATTGTCAATGCAACCGAGGTCGTTACCATGGACGATCCGGTCGAAGTTGCGCTGCGCCGCAAGAAGGATTCCTCCATGCGGGTCGCCGTCAACCTGGTCAAGGAAGGTCAGGCCGATGCTTGTGTTTCGGCAGGCAATACCGGCGCGCTCATGGCTGTGTCACGCTACGTCCTGAAGACGATTCCCGGCGTCGACCGTCCGGCGATCTGCTTCCCCATGCCGAACCAGAAGGATACGCCGACATACATGCTCGACCTGGGCGCGAATGTCGATTGCGAGCCACAACACCTTCATCAGTTTGCCCTGATGGGATCTGCCCTTGTTTCCGCTCTTGAAGGCAAAGCAAAGCCCTCGGTCGGCCTGCTCAACATCGGCGAGGAAGACATCAAGGGTAACGAGGTCGTCAAGCAGACCGCGGCCTTGCTGCGTGCAGACCACGAGAAGGGTGTCATCAACTTCTACGGCAATGTGGAAGGCAATGACATCTTCGAGGGAACGACCGATGTTGTCGTTTGTGATGGCTTCGTGGGCAATGTCGTGCTCAAAGCATCCGAAGGTCTGGGACGCTTCCTGAAAACCGTTTTCAAGAACGAATTCAAAAGCAACCCGATCAACATTCTCGGCGCACTCATCGCCCAAGGCGCAATCAAGGCAATCTCGCAAAGGATGAATCCATCCCGCTACAATGGTGCAAGTTTCCTCGGGCTGCGTGGTCTCGTCTTCAAGAGTCACGGCGGCGAGGATGCCTATGGTTATGAATGGGCAATCAAGCGCGCATTCGATGCGGCGAATCACGATCTGCTGACGCGTATCTCGAAAACCATCGCAGAGTTGATGCCGCAGCAGGGCCTCGCGGCGGTGCCGGAAGCGTCCGGCCCAGTCACTGAATTAACCCAACAAAAGACGGCATGACGCTCTACAGCAAAATCATCGGAACGGGGAGTTATCTCCCCCCCAAGCGCGTAACAAATCATGAGCTTGCCGAGCAATTGGCCGAGAAGGGAATTGAAACGTCGGACGAATGGATTGTGTCGCGTAGCGGTATTTCCGTCCGCCATTACGCCGATCCCACCGTCCAGTCCAGCGATCTGGCCGTAGAGGCGGCCAAGCGAGCGCTGCAGGCGGCATGCCTGACTCCTGCCGATATCGACCTCATCATCGTCGCTACCTCGACGCCTGACCATTTCGGCGGTTTCCCGAGCACGGCATGCGTGGTTCAGCGCAAGCTAGGCATTGCTAACGGCGGGGCTGCATTCGATGTCCAGGCCGTATGCAGCGGCTTCGTCTATGCGGTGTCCGTCGCAGACAGCTTCATCAAGTCTGGCGCGCACAAGAACGTGCTGATCATCGGAGCAGAGGTATTCTCCCGGATTCTCAACTTCGATGACCGCACGACCTGTGTGCTCTTCGGTGATGGTGCTGGTGCCATCGTGCTGACGGGCTCGGATGAGCCTGGGATTCTCTCGACGAAGCTGCATGCCGATGGCAGCCACGGCGACATCCTGTGCGTTCCCGGTAGTGTCACCGGCGGTGCGATCGAAGGTAGCGCTTTCCTGTACATGGATGGCCAGGCAGTGTTCAAGCTTGCCGTTTCCGTCCTCGAAAAGGTTGCCAACGAAGCACTCGATGCAAGCGGCCTGAATGCATCCCAGATCGATTGGCTGGTGCCGCATCAGGCGAACATCCGCATCATGCAGGGTACCGCGAAAAAGCTCGGCCTCCCGCTGGAAAAGATGGTGGTGACCGTCGACCAGCACGGCAACACGTCGGCAGCATCCATCCCCCTTGCCCTCGACACCGCGGTGCGTGATGGACGCATCAAGGCCGGCCAGAATGTCATGATGGAAGGCGTCGGCGGCGGTTTCACCTGGGGTGCGGTCCTCGCACGCATGTAATCACCTATCTCCACACAAGAATGACCAAATTCGCATTTGTTTTTCCCGGCCAAGGCTCGCAGGCCGTTGGCATGCTGAACGGGTTTTCCGATAACGAGGTCGTCCGACAGACGGTTGCCGAGGCTTCCGATGCACTGCAGTTCGATCTTGGCAAGCTGATTGCAGAAGGTCCGAAGGAGGAACTGGACCTGACGACCAATACACAGCCTGTGATGCTCACCGCCGCGGTGGCTAGCTATCGCGCGTGGATTGCTGCTGGTGGTACGGCGCCGAGTATTGTTGCCGGCCACAGCCTGGGCGAGTATTCGGCGTTAGTCGCTTCCGGCGTGATCGCATTCAAGGATGCGGTGCCGCTGGTGCGCTTCCGTGCGCAGGCAATGCAGGAGGCTGTGCCTGTCGGGCAAGGCGGGATGGCGGCCATTCTCGGCCTGGCCGATGATGATGTGCGATCGGTGTGCGCAGAGGCGGCGCAATCGGAGGTCGTCGAAGCAGTCAATTTCAACGCGCCCGCCCAGGTCGTGATCGCCGGCCATAAGGCGGCCGTCGAGCGCGCATGCGAAGTGGCGAAATCCAAGGGTGCCAAGCGCGCGCTGCCGCTGCCGGTGTCCGCACCTTTCCATTCTTCGTTGCTCAAGCCGGCCTCTGACCGGCTGCGCGAGTACATGACAAAGCTTGCATTCTCCGCGCCACAATTGCCTTTGATTAACAACGTCGATGTCGCAATTGTGCGGGACGTTGCCGGCATCAAGGACGCGCTCGTCCGCCAGGCTGCAAGTCCTGTGCGCTGGGTGGAGACGGTGCAAAAAATGGCTGCCGAAGGTGTCACGCACGTGATCGAATGCGGGCCGGGCAAGGTGCTTGCTGGGCTCACCAAGCGTATCAATGGCGACCTCGTCGGCGACGCCATCGTCGATCAGACTTCTCTGGACAAAGTATTGGAGCTTCTCAAGTGAATCTGAACAATCAAGTGGCCCTGGTCACAGGAGCGTCCCGCGGTATCGGTCGAGCCATCGCACAGGAACTGGCTAAACAGGGCGCAAAAGTTGTGGGTACGGCGACTTCGGAAGCTGGCGCGGCGGCGATCACCGAGTATCTATCGGTTATCAGTCCGGAATGCGGCCGCGGCGCCGTGTTGAATGTGACTGACGCGGATGCGTGCGTCGAGGTAATCGAGCAGGTTCAGAAGGATTTCGGTGGACTGTCCATCCTTGTGAACAATGCGGGTATCACCAAGGACCAGCTCGCAATGCGAATGAAGGATGGCGAGTGGGATGACGTCATTGCGACCAATCTGACAGCGGTAGGCCGGCTCTCCCGGGGCGTCCTGCGCGGGATGATGAAGGCCAAGTACGGCCGCATCATCAACATCACGTCTGTCGTCGGCTCCGCGGGTAATCCTGGCCAAATGAACTATGCTGCAGCAAAGGCGGGTGTAGCGGGAATGAGCCGCGCGCTGGCCCGTGAAATCGGCAGCCGCAATATCACCGTTAATTGCATCGCTCCCGGCTTCATCGACACCGACATGACGCGTGAACTGGGTGAACAGCAAACTGCCGCGCTGATGCAGCAGATTCCTCTGGGACGCTTCGGCCAGCCCGAGGATATCGCAGCAGCGGTCGCATTTCTTGCCTCGCCACAAGCCGGCTACATCACCGGCACGACGCTGCATGTAAATGGCGGCATGTACATGAGTTAAGCAACTCTTGGACGCTTTTGGCCGAAGATCAAGCATTATTGAGAACAAAAGCCAAAAGTGAATTTTCACTGCGCAAACCTGATAAAATGCGCGCACTTTCTGTAATCCACTGGAGGGATAATATGTCCGATATCGAACAACGCGTTAAGAAGATCGTCGCCGAACAACTGGGCGTCGCCGAAGCCGACATCAAGAATGAATCGTCCTTCGTCGATGACCTCGGTGCCGACTCGCTTGACACGGTTGAACTCGTGATGGCACTCGAAGACGAATTCGAAATGGAAATCCCTGACGAGCAGGCTGAAAAGATCACGACCGTGCAACAGGCGATCGACTACGCCAAGGCGCACGTCAAGGCCTGATGTTGTTTTGATTCAAACCAGGAGTACCGCTTGAGCCGCTCTCGTGAACGTCGCGTCGTAGTGACTGGTCTCGGATGCGTTTCGCCCGTTGGCAATTCGATTGCCGATGCATGGGCTACGCTGATCGAAGGCAAATCTGGCATTGCGACCATCACCAAGTTTGACGCCACACCTTTCTCGACCCGCTTCGCTGGTGAAGTTAAGGGCTTCAACATCGAGGACTACATTCCGGGCAAGGAGGCGCGTCACATGGATACCTTCATCCACTATGGGATGGCAGCAGGTATCCAGGCGATTCAGGATAGCGGCCTTGTCGCGACCGATGAGAATGCTGAGCGTATCGGCGTTATCGTCGGTTCAGGCATCGGCGGTCTTCCGATGATCGAGGAAACGCACGCTGAACTGACCAATCGTGGCCCGCGCCGGATCAGTCCGTTCTTCGTTCCGGCATCGATCATCAACATGATCTCTGGCCATCTGTCGATCAAATACGGTTTCAAAGGACCGAATCTGGCCATCGTGACCGCTTGCACAACCGGTCTGCACTGTATTGGTGCCGCTGCGCGCATGATCGAGTACGGCGATGCCGACGTCATGATTGCAGGTGGCGCCGAATCGACGGTGTCTCCCCTCGGTGTCGGTGGTTTTGCTGCTGCGCGTGCGCTCTCCGCACGAAATGATGATCCGGCAACCGCATCTCGTCCTTGGGACAAGGATCGCGACGGCTTCGTACTGGGCGAAGGGGCCGGCGTAATGGTGCTGGAAGAATACGAGCATGCCAAGGCGCGCGGCGCAAAGATCTATGCAGAGGTTCTCGGCTTCGGCATGAGCGCCGATGCTTACCATATGACCGCACCGTTGGAAGACGGTGACGGAGCGCGGCGCTGCATGGTTGCAGCGATGAAGAATGCGCAGATCAATGCCGACGAAGTAAGCTACGTGAACGCGCACGGCACGTCCACGCCACTCGGCGACATCGCCGAGACAGTCGCTATCAAGCGCGCCCTGGGCGAACATGCGAAGAAGGTCGTGGTGAACTCGACCAAATCCATGACGGGCCACCTGTTGGGTGGAGCAGGCGGACTTGAGTCGGTCTTTACCGTCCTAGCGGTCCACAACCAGATTTCGCCGCCGACTATCAACATCTTCAATCAGGATCCGGCTTGCGACTTGGACTATTGCGCCAACACCGCAAGGCAGATGCCTATCAACATCGCAGTCAAGAATTCGTTCGGCTTTGGCGGCACGAACGGCACTCTCATCTTCGGTAAAGTCTGATTACCGCGTTCCCCTCTCGATTCGCAGAGGGGAACGCATGGCATATCGCCTCAGTTCATTTCCATGTCCATCGCGGTCTCTGCCGTCGTACGTCCGTCTCGCATCCTTTTTGCGATGACCCGCGCGATGGCCACGGGCGCCGCGCTCGTTGGATTTGCGATCGGCTTTGGACTGGTAGGCAATCAGTCTCTGGCAGTTCACCTCGCCATTGCTTCGTCGGTGCTTTTCCTCGCGTTTTTTGGGTTTTATCATGGCACCCGCTACCGAAAAACCATACAACTTGATATCTCCGGTACGGGGCAAATCCGCCTCCTGAAACTGGCCGGAGAGCCCCCTTGTACAGATTCGAACTGGCCGCATGTAAGGGAGATGGGGGAAGTGGTTCGCCTCATGAGCGACTCGACCATCTGGACGCACATGCTTTTGCTGCGCCTGCAGTCCGATGATGGGGAAATTACGATAGTGCCGATTTTTCCCGATAGCGTTTCGCGGGACGGTTTTCGGGCATTGTCGGTGGCATGCCGATGGATCGCGACACAGAAAGACGCGCAGGGCGCAAAATTTTTCTGAAAATTGTTCGGTTTAGTGAACTTATTGCATTTCCTACAGTCAACAACTCTAGCCGCGTGTATGTTGCAACGGAACAAGGGATCGGGGATTGACGACAGAACGCGACATTGATCAACTGCTTGTCGAGCGTGTTCAGCGCGGCGATAAAAAAGCGTTCGAGCTGTTGGTGTCCAAGTATCAACGGAAACTGATGCGGCTCGTATCGCGGCTTGTACGCGACCAGGCGGAAGCCGAGGACGTCGTACAAGAGGCTTTTATCAAGGCTTATCGTGCGCTGCCGCAATTTCGCGGCGACTCTGCGTTTTATACCTGGCTGTATCGGATCGGTATCAATACCGCAAAGAACTACCTGGTGACGCAGGGACGGCGTGCGCCGACTTCGACAGAGGCAGATGCTGAAGAGGCAGAAACTTTTGATGACGGCGAGCATCTTAGGGACATCAATACGCCCGAATCGATGCTTGCCACCAAGCAGATTGCGGAAACCGTCAATGTGGCGATGGATGCACTGCCGGATGAATTACGGATAGCAATTACATTGCGTGAGATCGAGGGCTTGAGCTACGATGAAATTGCGGAAGCAATGGGGTGTCCGATAGGCACCGTACGTAGCCGGATTTTCCGGGCTCGTGAAGCTATCGCAGAGAAACTGAGGCCGCTGTTGGGCACTGCGATCGATAAGCGCTGGTAGTAGCAGGGATAGGCAGAACAAGGCTTTTAAAGCAAAAACAGGGTTTGGCGCATCCTGAACGAGGTAGTTATGAATACAAAAGAAATGACCCGGGAACAGATTTCCGCACTGGTAGACGGGGAACTTGCGGATGAGCACATAGAACTTGCGTTCGCCGCATTGCGTCAGGAGGGCGGACGGGCCGACTGGGAGGTGTATCACCAGATTGGTGACGTGTTGCACTCGGACGACATGGCTGTCAGTCTCAGCCCCGGGTTTGCGGCGCGGATGGCAGCGCGACTTGAAGCAGAGCCGACGATCATTGCGCCCAAATCCGCCCAGAACCAGGCAAGCACCGACGATACGAAGCGAGGAACCAGCCAGGCCAGGCGCTGGGCGCTACCGAGCATGGCCGCAGCTGCCGCAATGGCGACATTTGCATTCTTCACTACGCCGCAGTTGATGGTCGCCTGGAAGGGCGACAGCGATGCATCTCAAACAATGACCAAAATGGTGTCTGGGGCTGAACAGGAGGGAGTTGTTGCGGCATCCGAGCCGGAAGGTGTCGTGCTGCGTGATCCGCGCATCGATGACTATCTGATGGCTCACCAGCGTTTATCCCCATCCGTCTATAGCAGTGCGCAATTCGCACGATCGGCGACCTTCGCTACCGATTCGAATAAATGATTCATATGCGGCAAACACTCGCTTTACTCAAGTTTGTCGTTGCCACGTCGTTTTTTTTCCTCGGGCTTTCGGCTTCGGCTGAGAGTCCCGATGCGTCGCCCGGCACGCGGGAAGCGCAAACATGGTTGAAAAAGATCCAGTCGGCGGCACAAAAACTCAATTTCTCTGGAACATTCGTCTACCAGCAAGGCAATCAGATGCGGACTTCCCGCATCACCCATCTGCTGGAGGGAAGGAACGAAATTGAAAAACTGGAAGTGCTCGACGGAAAACCGCGCGAGTACCTTCGTACCAACGATGAAGTAATTTGCTACGTTCCGGAAGCGAAGACACTGCTCGTCGAAAAGCGCGTGACGCACGATGTATTCCCCGCAATCCTTGCAGCCAACCCATCTGACATCAGCGAGTTCTACAGTGCGAAGATGGATGCAGTGGGACGTGTCGCCGGACGCGACTGCCAGGCGATCGTCCTTGAACCCAAGGACAGCATGCGCTACGGCTACCGCTTGTGGGCAGACAAAAGCACAGGATTGCTTTTGCGTGCGCAGACGCTGAACGAGAAGCGCGAGGTGATTGAGCAGATTGCATTCACGCAGATTTCGATCGGCAACATCGATCGCACGCGCGTCAAGCCGACTTTTGGCGATACGAGCGGCTGGCGTGTCGAAAATGCGGTAATGAGCCAAGCCAGTCTCTCCGGTTGGAGCGTGAAATCTCTGCCGCCTGGTTTCCGCAAGATACGTGAAGTGAAGCGACTGGTGTCCGATTCCGCCCCGGCGAACTCCGCTCAATCCAATCCTCGGATCACTCAACGGGAAGTGTCACATATCGTCTTCTCGGACGGTCTTGCCGCCATCTCGGTATTCATCGAGCCAGGTTCCCAGAGTCGTACGGAAGGCTCGATCCAGCAAGGCGCATTGAATATCGTTGGTAAGCGTCAGGGAGATTATTGGCTTACCATTGTAGGAGAGGTACCATCGGCGGCAATCAGGCAAGTCGCCAATTCGATTGAATTCAAATCCAAATAGCTAGAAAAACAGGAAGATATGAAAACAATCCAACGAGCTCGAACATTCATTTTCGCTCTTCTGGTTGGCACCATGGGAGGTGCTGTTCTACCGGTAGGGAGCGTGTCTTATGCCCAAGCCGCGACTGCCGTCCCAGGGCTGCCCGATTTTGCTGACCTAGTCGAGAAGACCGGCCCCGCAGTTGTCAACATCCGTACTATCGAGCGGGTCAAGCCCGGACAAAACGGCGGTATTCCTGGCGCCGAAGACGAGGAGATGCAGGAATTCTTCCGAAGGTTTTTCGGCGTACCCATGCCGCGCCCGCAACCGGATCGCACGCCGCGCGGACGGCGTCCCGGTCCGCAGCAGGAAGAGGAAGTGCCGCGAGGTGTCGGCTCTGGATTCATTATCTCGGGCGATGGGTTCGTGCTCACGAACGCTCACGTTGTCGATGGCGCAGATGATGTCTACGTCACGCTGACGGACAAGCGTGAGTACAAGGCCAAGATTATTGGCGTCGACAAGCGCACCGATGTTGCAGTCGTCAAAATCGAAGGCAACAATCTCCCGCGTTTGACAATCGGCGATCCGAACAAGCTGCGTGTCGGTGAATGGGTGATTGCCATTGGTTCTCCGTTCGGTCTGGACAATACTGTGACGGCGGGAATCATTTCCGCCAAGGCGCGGGACACCGGTGATTACCTCCCGCTGATCCAGACCGACGTTGCGGTCAACCCCGGTAATTCGGGCGGTCCGCTGATCAACATGCGCGGCGAAGTCGTCGGCATCAATTCGCAGATCTACAGCCGTTCCGGCGGCTATATGGGCATTTCGTTTGCAGTCCCGATTGACGAGGCGATGCGTGTCGCCGATCAGTTGCGTACGACAGGACGCGTGACCCGTGGTCGCATTGGCGTGCAGATCGGCGAGGTGACGAAGGACGTCGCCGAGTCTCTGGGACTGGCGCGCGCACAAGGTGCGCTCATCCAGCGCGTCGAACCGGGAGGCCCCGCGGAGAAGGGCGGTCTTGAGGCCGGCGACATCATCCTCAAGTACAATGGAACGAGCATTGAGAAATCGAGCGATTTGCCTCGCTTGGTTGGTGCGACGAAGCCGGGTACCCGGGCGACGCTGACTGTCTGGCGCAAAGGCGCCGCGAAGGATGTGCCGCTGACGATTGCGGAGCTGGAGCCGGAGAAGGTCGCACGCAAGGATGAGAAGAAGGGAAAACCGGATCAGGCGCCCAACTCCCTTGGCCTTGTTGTCAGCGATCTGACTGATGCGCAGAAAAAAGAGCTCAAGGTTGAGGGCGGCGTGATCGTCGACGCTGCCGAAGGTCCTGCTGCCCGCTCCGGCTTACGTGCTGGTGATGTCATCCTGCGACTCAATAACAATGATGTGAAGGATGCCAGGCAGTTCAACGGACTGGTCGCCAAACTAGAGCCCAAGAAGCTGGCAGTCGTTCTTGTCCGCCGCGGAGACGCATCTCAATTTGTCCCGATCCGTCCTAACGGGCAGTGATATCGCCTGATCCTATGCGGGAGTCATGGCTGCGGCTATGGCTCCCATTTTTCACGTGCCGCTCAGGCACTGGTTTGTACCGGCTTTGTCGCGCGGACAGTTACACACTATACTGAATCAGTTCCGTTGTTGATTCTTGCAACGGCGGTCCTGTACCGACGAGAAAAATGCCTTTGACAAGGTTGCCGTGGTTCACTTCACACTCTATACCCGATCTTACTGTCACCTCTGCGACGACATGCTCGAAGCCCTCCAAGCTTTGAGCAGCGAGTATCCTTTTACCGTCGAGTTGATGGATGTGGACGCCGACGAGGCGCTTGTTGCGCAGTTCGACGAGCTCGTTCCTGTCTTGTTTGGAAAGAAGGGCAGTGCTGATTCGGTACAGTTATGCAACTATTTTCTGAATGACATGAAAGTCAGGGAATTTCTTGCGGCCGCGTAGCAGATTGTGCTGCGTGGTTTCTGTAAGCATTCGACATCGCAGTAGCACCTGGCACCCTTGGTTCGAACGCGCGGCATCTTCACCGAGTTTGGCGATTTTCCGGGCTTTCTCCTCTGAAATCCGGTAAAATGCCGGCTGTCGAATAACCTTCTGTCTATAAGGCGCTCGTTGGGGGAGCTCCCCTGTTCAGAGCGCCTTTTTTGTAATTGCATCTTAGCTAATGGACAACATTCGGAATTTTTCCATCATTGCCCATATCGATCATGGCAAGTCCACCCTTGCGGACCGCATCATCCAACTTTGCGGCGGCCTGTCCGACCGTGAAATGGAAGCGCAAGTGCTGGATTCGATGGACCTGGAACGCGAGCGCGGCATCACCATCAAGGCACAGACGGCTGCCCTGAACTATAAGGCTCGTGACGGCAAGATCTACAACCTCAATCTCATCGACACGCCCGGCCATGTGGACTTCAGCTACGAGGTCAGTCGCTCGCTGTCTGCCTGCGAAGGGGCGCTGCTCGTCGTGGACGCTTCCCAAGGCGTGGAGGCACAGACGGTAGCCAACTGCTACACGGCGCTTGACCTGAACGTGGAGGTGGTGCCTGTCCTTAACAAGATCGACCTTCCATCTGCAGACCCGGACAACGCGATTCGCGAAATCGAAGATGTGATCGGCATCGATGCGAGTGACGCAGTACGCTGCTCCGCGAAAACCGGCATGGGCGTCGAAGACGTGCTGGAGGCGTTGATCGCCAAGGTGCCGCCGCCGAAGGGCGATCCTGACGGGAAGCTCCAGGGCCTGATCATCGACTCCTGGTTCGACAACTATGTCGGCGTAGTGATGCTGGTGCGGATCGTTAACGGGACGCTTCGCCCGAAGGACAAGATTTCGCTGATGGCAACAGACGCGCAATACCTGACCGAGAGCGTCGGCGTGTTCACTCCCAAATCACAGGCGCGTGAATCCCTGTCGGCAGGCCAAGTGGGTTTCGTCATTGCTGGCATCAAGGAATTGAAAGCTGCACGTGTGGGCGACACCATTACCCTGGCTTCCAAGCCGGCAGCCGAGCCGCTGCCGGGCTTCAAGGAAGTCCAGCCGCAGGTGTTCGCCGGACTGTTCCCGGTAGAGGCGAACCAGTACGATGCTTTGCGCGATTCGCTCGAAAAGCTGAAGCTCAACGATGCAGCACTCCAGTATGAGCCGGAAGTCTCGCAGGCACTCGGTTTCGGTTTCCGTTGCGGCTTCCTCGGGCTTCTTCACATGGAGATCGTGCAGGAGCGTCTCGAGCGCGAATTCGACATGGACCTGATCACGACGGCCCCGACCGTAGTGTATGAAGTTGTCCAGCGCGATGGCTCGCTGATCATGGTCGACAATCCATCGAAAATGCCGGATCCGGCAAAGATCGACGAGATTCGCGAGCCCATCGTTACAGTCAACCTGTACATGCCGCAGGAGTATGTCGGATCGGTAATCACACTGTGCACTCAGAAGCGCGGCGTGCAGATCAATATGGCCTACCACGGCAAGCAGGTGATGCTGACCTACGAAATGCCGATGGCCGAGATCGTGCTCGACTTCTTCGATAAGCTGAAGTCAACCTCGCGTGGCTACGCTTCGATGGACTACGAGTTCAAGGAATATCGCGCTGCCGATGTGGTGAAGGTGGACATGCTGATCAACGGGGAAAAGGTCGACG
The DNA here is from genome assembly GCA_035627275.1 of Noviherbaspirillum sp. Taxonomy (GTDB): domain Bacteria; phylum Pseudomonadota; class Gammaproteobacteria; order Burkholderiales; family Burkholderiaceae_D; genus Noviherbaspirillum. The sequence continues at coordinate 16,819 of DASPMC010000077.1, read as the reverse complement.
CCCTTGCCATCATCGTGCATCGCGCCAACAGCCAGTTCCGTGGGCGGGCAGTGGCAGCCAAGATGCGCGAGCTCATCCCGAGACAGATGTTCGATGTCGCCATCCAAGCTGCAATCGGTGCGAACATCATTGCCCGCGAAAACGTCAAGGCGATGCGCAAGAACGTGCTGGCCAAGTGCTACGGCGGTGACATCTCGCGTAAACGCAAGCTGCTCGAAAAGCAGAAGGCAGGCAAGAAACGCATGAAGCAGGTGGGTTCGGTGGAGGTGCCCCAAGAGGCATTCCTGGCGATTTTACAAGTGGAAGAGAAATGAGTTTGCAAGCGATACTCGGCAACTTTGCATTAATCCTTTTCATTCTCACCATCGGTACCGGAATCATCTGGTTCCTCGACGTCTTCCATTTTGCGCGCCAGCGCCGGGCACGTGCCGACGCGGCGCTCGCCGAGTTCGATGCACGCCATGCACGCCTGCGGGCGGACGGTATCAAGACTGAGGAAGGTGACCGGGCCAAGCTGGAGGCCGACATCCTGAGGCAGCCTACATGGATCGAGTATTCCGGCAGCTTTTTCCCGGTCATCGCGCTGGTTTTCTTTCTGCGCTCCTTCCTGTACGAGCCGTTCAAAATCCCGTCCAGCTCAATGGTGCCAACCCTCGTGATCGGCGACCTGATCCTCGTGAACAAGTACACATATGGGATCCGGCTGCCGATCATTAACAAGAAGATCATCGACATCAATGACCCGCAGCGCGGCGACGTCATGGTGTTCAAGTATCCGAAAGACCCCTCGCTCGACTACATCAAACGTGTTATCGGCGTTCCTGGTGATAAAATCGTATATAAAAACAAGCGTTTAACTGTAAATGGTAAAGAAGTTTCTTACGAAGCCCTGCCTGATTATCTTGACGAAGAGCATTTGAGCTATTCGAAGCAGTACCGCGAGCATCTTGCCAATGCGTCGCACCGGATACTGAACGACGAAAAGGCACCGGCCTACGTTCAGAACCCGGATCCGTTCCCGATGAGGGATCTGTGCAGTTACAACTTGGAAGGATTTAGCTGTACCGTCCCCTCTGGACATTACTTCATGATGGGGGATAATCGGGATAACAGCCTCGATAGCCGGTACTGGGGCTTTGTGCCGGATGAAAATATTGTCGGAAAGGCATTTTTTGTCTGGATGAACCTCGGCAACCTGAGGCGAATTGGCAGTTTTCAATAATCAGAAATAGGGAGTGTCCATGAAGCAGGGGGATTTTGCCGGAAGCAGGCAACGCGGGCTTTCTTTGGTGACCTTTCTCTTTGGCATCATTATCGTTGCCTTGCTCGCGGTTGTCGGGATGAAAGTCGTGCCTACGGTTGTTGAGTATTCGGCAGTCAAGAAGGCAATCGTCAATGCCAAAAATGCGGGCACTAGTGCACAGGAGATTCAGATGTCGTTTGAAAGGCAACGACAAACGAATTACGTTGAATCGGTTACCGGCAAGGATCTCGAGATTATGAAGACGGCTGACGGTTATGATGTAAGCGTCGCATATCAAAAGAAGATTGAATTGTTCGGACCGGTAAGTCTCGTGATCGATTACGAGGCGACCACCGCAGGCGGATCTGCAAAGAAGACGCCACAGTGATGTAGTTAGACGCCGACCAAGATGGATTTCAAGTTGCTGCAGGATAAGCTAGGCCATACGTTCAAGGACGCTGCGTTGTTGCAGCAGGCCTTGACGCACCGGAGCCATAGCAGCCTGCATAACGAGCGACTGGAATTCCTTGGCGATTCCGTCTTGAACTGCGTCGTCGCTTCACTTTTGTTCGAGCGTTACAACAAGATCGACGAAGGCGACCTTTCCCGACTGCGCGCAAACCTTGTCAAGCAGCAGTCACTGTATGAAATCGCACAGCGCCTCGAGCTTTCGCAGTTCCTTCGGCTAGGCGAGGGTGAACTGAAATCGGGCGGTTTCCGCCGCCCGTCCATCCTTGCCGACACCCTGGAAGCGCTATTCGGTGCAATATTCCTGGACGCGGGCTTCAACGCCGCGCGCGATGTGATCCGGTCCCTCTATATTCCGATTCTCGATACCGTAGACCCGAAGACGCTCGGCAAAGATGCCAAGACCTTGCTTCAAGAATTTCTGCAAGGGAAAAAACTGGCCCTGCCGCAATACAACGTGGTCGCCACACATGGCGCAGCGCACAACCAGGAGTTCGAGGTTGAGTGCCTCGTTCCCAAGCTCGATATCCAGGTATTCGGTACCGGTGGCAGCCGGCGAGCGGGTGAACAAGCTGCCGCCAAGCTTGCGCTTGAAGCAGTGCAGAATGCGTTGTCCAAGTCGTCGGCCTCGGCACGAAAGAGCCGCCCGCGGGCTTCTCAACTCAAGCTTGCTGGAATTGCAACAATTCAGCCGGATGCACCGGTGGCAGACGATTCCCGGAAAGTAGGGAAGGCTGGCAAAGCTGACGGCAAGCAGGAGGTGAAACCGGATCCTGCCCAGAACAAGCTTGACCTGAAATCCGACCCTGTGCCGGAGGTCAAGTCTGAAACCCCGGCCAAGGAAAAAACGGCACTTGGCACCAATCCCGCAACAGATACCGCTGTACAGGCAGCATCTACCACCCAATCAAAAACTGCATGACCTCATCTGACGCCCCTGCTGAATTTCACTGTGGATATATCGCCATCGTAGGCCGTCCGAATGTAGGGAAATCGACACTGATGAATGCGCTGATCGGTGCCAAGGTCAGTATTACGTCCCGCAAGGCCCAAACGACACGGCATCGCATCACGGGAATCCAGACTACCGAGCAGGCGCAGTTCGTTTATGTCGATACGCCCGGATTCCAAACCCGGCATTCGAATGCGCTCAATAAAACGCTGAACCGCACTGTCACGACGACACTGACGGCAGCGGATGTGATTCTCTTTGTGCTCGAATCGGGAACATTCGGCCCCGCTGACAAGCAAGTGCTCGAACTGATTCCGAAGAACGTGCCGTGTATCCTTGTGATCAACAAGGCAGATCGCACCAAGGACAAGGCAGTCATGATGCCGTTCGCACAGAAGGTCGCTGCCGAGCACGAATTTGCCTCGATCGTCCCGGTCTCGGCGAAACAGCGTTTCCAGCTCGACGTGCTGGAAGGCGAAATCCAGAAATTCCTGCCGGCGAACCCGCCGATGTTTGGCGAGGACGACATCACGGACCGCAGCGAACGATTCCTCGCCTCGGAAATCGTCCGGGAAAAAGTCTTCCGCTTTGTCGGCGACGAGTTGCCTTACACCAGCACCGTGCTGATCGAAAAGTTCGAACAGGAAGGCAATCTTCGTCGAATTTTTGCCGCCATCCTTGTTGATCGCGACAGCCACAAGGCAATGGTGATCGGACAGAAGGGCGCGAAACTCAAGGAAGTTTCGACGCAGGCCCGCCTCGACATGGAAAAGCTGTTCGGCGGCCCGGTGTATCTCGAGATTTGGGTCAAGGTCAAATCAGGTTGGGCAGATAACGAGGCCGGCCTGCGCGCTTACGGCTACGAATAAGCCGCAGGGCTGGATCCATACTTGGTCTACATGTTCTGACATGGTGCTTCCGCTTACCGACGCTGAAGAGGGGCCGGCAGACGGCCCCCTGTCGCTGCCTGACGTTGCGGAAGACAGCGTATCCGGCCGAACGCTAAAGACGCGTCGACGGGATACGGGGCAGGCGAAAACCCCTGAGAAGGAATACAAGGTCTCCTCGCAGCCGGCATTCGTGCTGCACAGCTATCCCTACAAGGAAACCAGCCTGATCGTTGACGTATTTTCGCGGGACTTCGGACGTGTTGCCCTGATCGCCAAGGGAGCCAAGCGGCCGCATTCGAAACTGCGTGCCGTGCTGCAAACGTTCCAGCCTCTGTCGGTCAACTGGAGTGGCAAGGCTGAAGTCCGCACACTGACCTCGGCGGAATGGATAGGCGGACTTTTACCGTTGGAAAAATCCGCGTTGCTGTGCGGCTTCTACCTGAACGAGCTGCTGGTAAAGCTCCTTGCACGCGACGACCCGCACCCGACCCTGTTCGACCACTACATTGCCACGTTGAACCAGCTGGCCCACGACGAACTGGCGCCAATCGTCCTGCGGAAATTCGAGCGTGCCTTGTTGAAGGAAACCGGCGTCGGCAGCAACTTGTCTTTCTGCACGGCGACCGGGCATACCGTCGATGCAGATCAGGTCTATGTCGTCGATCCCGAACGCGGCCCCCGGCCGGCTCATCCTGCGGACAATACCCCACGCGTCAGCGGCAAGACGCTCCTGGACATGGAGCATGAAGATTACAGCGACAGTACCACCCAGACCCAAAGCAAGTTCCTGATGCGCTACTTGCTTGCGCATCATTTAGGCGGCGCACCACTCAATACCCGGCAGATTCTGATAGATTTGATGCAGTTATAAGTTCATTCTCCTCTTCTAAAAGCCATGAGCCTCCTACATCCCACCACCCCGGTAATCGACCTTGGCGTCAACATCGACCATGTGGCCACGCTGCGCAATGCACGCGGCACGACTTATCCTGATCCGGTGCAGGCAGCCTTGCTGGCAGAGGAGGCCGGTGCCGATTGCATCACCTTGCATATGCGCGAGGACCGGCGCCATATCAAGGATGCGGACGTGGAGGCGATTCGGCCGCAACTGCGCACACGGATGAACCTCGAGGCTGCCGTGACGCGCGAAATGCTCGATTTCGCATGCCGTATCCGACCGCAGGATGTCTGTCTCGTCCCCGAGCGCCGCAACGAAGTAACGACGGAAGGCGGGCTCGACGTCGCAAGGCACTTCGCGGACGTCCAGGCAGCGGTCCGACAGCTGCAGACTGAAGGCATCAGGGTAAGCCTCTTCATCGACGCGGAGCCCGAACAAATCCGTGCTGCGGCCGAAGCGGGCGCGCCTGTCATCGAAATCCATACAGGTCGTTACGCGGATGCGACGAGCGAGAGCGAACAGCAGAAAGAGCTTGAGCGCGTTCAGGTAGGTGTCCTCGAGGGTGTGCGGCTTGGTTTGAAGGTCAATGCGGGGCACGGACTGCACTACACGAATGTACAGGCCATCGCCGCCATCCCCGAAATTGCCGAGCTGAACATCGGCCACGCTATTGTTGCGCAGGCGGTTTTCATCGGCTGGAAGAATGCCGTCAAGGAAATGAAGGCAATCATGGTCGCAGCGCGCCTGGGCCTTCATAAGAAATGATCTACGGCATCGGCACCGACATCATTCAGATTGCGCGCATCGAGGCGGCGCTCGTCCGCAATGGTGACCGATTCGCCGAGAAAATTCTGGGACCCGAAGAGCTGGATAAATATCACCGCCGCAAGTCAAAGGTGGAGACGCGGGGCATTCGTTTCCTTGCCACACGTTTCGCGGCAAAAGAAGCGTTCTCGAAAGCGATCGGACTCGGCATGCGGATGCCGATGACCTGGCGAGCAATGCAGACGCTAAACGCCGCCAGCGGCAAACCGGTCGCCGTGACTAGCGGGGCGCTGAAAGAATTTATGGAACAGAACGGACTTACCGCGCAGGTATCGATTACCGATGAAGCCGACTACGCGGTGGCCTTCGTCATCGTGGAGAAAAAATGAAGAACGTGGCGGTAAACGCTAAGCAGAATCTCGGGCCAGTGATGCTCGACGTCGTTGGCACCAGTTTGAATGAAGACGATATTCGCCGGATTCAGCATCCGCTCACCGGGGGCGTGATCCTTTTTGCAAGAAATTATAAGAATCGCGAGCAGTTGGTGGCGCTGGCAAAGGCCATCCACGATGCACGCCCCGGTGTACTGATCGCCGTCGACCATGAGGGCGGCAGGGTACAGCGTTTCAAGACCGACGGCTTTACCAAGCTGCCGGCCATGCGCAAGCTTGGCGAGATGTGGGACAAGGATGTGCTGGGAGCGATCAAGGCTGCGACCGATATCGGGTTCGTGCTCGCCGTCGAACTGCGCGCGTGCGGAGTCGACTTGTCATTCACACCGGTTCTCGATCTTGACTATGGTGAATCCGGCGTAATTGGCGACCGCGCGTTCCACCGTGACCCGCGTGTGGTCAGTGTGCTCGCCAAGAGCCTCAATCACGGACTGATGCTGGCTGGCATGGCCAACTGCGGCAAGCATTTTCCCGGCCACGGCTTCGTCAAGGCGGACTCGCATGTCGATATTCCGGTTGACGAGCGCAGCCTGAAGGAAATTCTTGCTGACGATGCGGCACCTTACGGCTGGCTTGGCCTCAGCCTGGCCGGCGTCATGCCGGCCCACGTGATCTATCCGAAGGTCGACAAGAGCCCGGCGGGCTTCTCTAAAAAATGGCTGGGCATCCTGCGGCGCGATTTCGGCTTCGAAGGCGTCATCTTCAGTGACGATCTCAGCATGGAAGGCGCCAGCGTAGCCGGCGGCGTGGTCGACGGTGCGCATGCAGCCCTGGCAGCGGGATGCGACATGGTCCTCATTTGCAATTCTCCGGACAAGGCGGATGAACTGCTCAGTGGACTGAAGGTGAAGGCGGGAGCCGCCGCGAAAGCTTCCGCATTACGCATTGCCGCACTGGTACCGCAATCGCCCGCGCCGACGTGGGAAGAACTGCAGGACGATCCGCGCTATCGCGCCGCCAAGCGGACCTCGGAGTCCTTTAACAACGCCTGATCCGCATGTCCGAGAACGCTGCTCCGGATCCGCGCGCGGCCCTCCTGGAGATGGTCGCGGCGCTTCCGCACCTGCCCGGGGTCTACCGGTATTTCGACGCTGACGGCAAATTGCTGTATGTCGGCAAGGCGCGAGACCTCAAGAAGCGCGTATCGAGCTACTTTCAGAAGACGCTCACCAGTCCTCGCACCGCGATGATGGTGGAGCGGATCGCTCGCCTCGAAACGACGGTCACGCGCAGTGAAGCCGAGGCGCTGCTGCTCGAGAATAACCTCATCAAAACCCAGCAGCCGCGCTTCAACATCCTGTTTCGCGACGACAAGTCTTACCCATACCTGAAGATTACGGCCCAGGAGGCTCCCCGCATGGCGTACTACCGTGGGGCGGTGGACAAGAGGAACCAGTTTTTCGGTCCGTTCCCGAGTGCCTGGGCGGTGAAGGAATCGATCCAGATTCTGCAGAAGGTATTCCAGCTGCGCACCTGCGAAGACACAGTATTCGCCAATCGCACAAGGCCTTGCCTGCTGCACCAGATCCATCGCTGCAGTGCGCCATGCGTCAACGCGATCAGCCGCGAAGACTATGCGCACGATGTCGAGAATGCGGCCAAGTTCCTCCGCGGGCGGCAAAAGGAAGTGCTGGACGAACTGGAAGCGAAAATGCACGCATTCGCTGCGGAACTGAAGTTCGAACAGGCCGCTGCCGTGCGCAACCAGATCACCGCATTGTCGCGCGTGCTTCACCAGCAGGCGATGGAAACCGTCGGCGATGCGGATATCGACATCATCGCGGTCACCGTGCACGGCGGTCGGGCATGCGTGAATCTCGCCATGGTTCGCGGCGGCCGGCACTTGGGTGACAGGGCTTATTTCCCGACGCATGTCGACGATGCCATCGCCGATACGCAGGCCGATGTCGAAGCGGAGGTGCTCAAAGCCTTCCTCGCACAGCACTACATCGACACCTTCGTCCCTTCGATCCTTATCCTGAATGTGGAATTCGACGAACCTGCCCTGATGATGGCGCTCATGGAGCAATGCGGCCATCGCATCACGCTTGTCTTCCAGCCGCAGGGCCAGCGCCGTCAATGGCTGGAGATGGCGCAGAAGGGCGCAGAGATCGCGCTTGCACGCCTGCTGTCGGAGCAGGGCTCCCAGAAGGCGCGGACCCGGGCGCTTGTCGATGTCCTCGGGCTGGATACCGCCGACATCGATGCACTGCGCATCGAATGCTTTGACATCAGCCATACGCAGGGCGAGGCGACCCAGGCCTCCTGCGTCGTTTTCCATCATCACGCAATGCAGAACGGCGAGTACCGCCGCTACAACATCAACGACATTACGCCCGGAGACGATTACGCAGCGATGCGCCAGGTACTCACACGTCGCTACGAAAAGGTGGCGAACGGAGACGGTGTCATGCCGGATGTCGTACTGATTGACGGCGGCAAGGGACAGGTGGAAATGGCACGACAGGTGTTCAGCGAACTGGGCCTCGACATCGGTCTGCTTGTTGGTGTCGCCAAAGGGGAGGGGCGCAAGGTCGGCCTCGAAACCTTGGTTTTCGCAGACGAACGGATGCCGCTCGAACTGGGCAAGGAATCGGCGGCGCTGATGCTCATTGCGCAGATCCGCGATGAGGCGCACCGTTTTGCGATTACCGGCATGCGTGCGAAGCGGGCCAAGGCACGCCAGAGTTCGCGCCTTGACGACATCGAAGGCATCGGCGCCAAGCGCCGGCAGAAGCTGCTCGCACGCTTCGGCGGGCTCCGCGGCGTGGCGGACGCCAGTGTGGAAGAACTCGCATCGGTCGAAGGCATATCGCGAAAACTGGCCGAAGAGATCTACCGGCAGCTGCATTGAACCGGCGCGCCTGCACAATGCCATTTGCGGGGAAGACGATTTCCACGCGATAATCGGCATTATTCATAGGCGCCAATCATGCCCTTCAATATTCCGATTCTGCTGACCTGGCTCCGTGTAGCCCTTATCCCGCTTGTAGTCGGCGTGTTCTATCTGCCGGATGCCTGGCTGACTCCGTATGCAAAGGGTGTGGCATCCACCGCGATCTTCATCGTAGCCGCGGTAACCGATTGGTTCGACGGTTTTCTCGCTCGGCGCTGGAATGAGACTTCCGCGTTCGGCGCATTCCTGGATCCGGTCGCGGACAAGCTGATGGTCGCTGGCGCGCTGCTGGTGCTCGTTGAATTCGACCGAGTCAACGCGGTCATTGCCTTCATCATCATCGGTCGCGAAATCGCGATCACTGCCTTGCGCGAATGGATGGCACAGATCGGCGCATCGAAGTCGGTCGCGGTCAGCTCGATCGGCAAGATCAAGACAACAGCGCAGATGATCTCGATTCCCATGCTGCTGTATAGCGACATGCTGTTCGGCGTTGTGGATACGCGCCTCTGGGGAGCATGGTTGCTGGTGATCGCGGCTGTGCTGACAGTATGGTCCATGTTCTACTATCTGCAGAAGGCATGGCCGCTGATCAAAGAGAAGGCCGGACCGCGCATCTAAATCGTGCGGTGCACTTGACAAAAAATGGCAGGTGTCTATAATGTGCGTCTGTTGTGAACGACGCGGGAATAGCTCAGTTGGTAGAGCGCAACCTTGCCAAGGTTGAGGTCGAGGGTTCGAGACCCTTTTCCCGCTCCAAGATTCTGAAAGGAAGCTTACGCAAGCTTCCTTTTTTATTTCACAAAATTGGACGCTGTGCGCCGATGTTTGTGAGATGGTATGAAGGTTCACGCGGGAATAGCTCAGTTGGTAGAGCGCAACCTTGCCAAGGTTGAGGTCGAGGGTTCGAGACCCTTTTCCCGCTCCAGATTCAAGTGGAAGTCCATGCTTCCATGCTTGTTCGAAGGCTTTCTGGATTGGAGAGTCGGAGGATAAAGCAGCGATTCGGTTTTGTGGTTAAAATACCCTCCCGTGGCGGGGTAGCAAAGTGGTTATGCAGCGGCCTGCAAAGCCGTCTACGCCGGTTCAATTCCGACCCCCGCCTCCAGTTTTTCAAAAAAAAGCGCCGCGTGCGCTTTTTTTACTTGTGCGCTCGGTCTATCGCTCAGTTTATCGATAGTGCACAGGCCCGAGTGGTGAAATTGGTAGACACAGCGGACTTAAAATCCGCCGCTTACCCGAGAGGGGGCGTACCGGTTCGATTCCGGTCTCGGGCACCACTCACGATCCATCCTTTCTTCAGGAACACCTCTGTGCCGCCGGTGTCTTACCCGGGCAACTGTTTTGCGTTCCTTTGCACACAGCGGCGCCATCTGCATCTCCTCGCATCTGTCTCCGAATATCCGGGTATTTATTTCGCGTTCGATAATGAAATAAATGCAGGTCGATTTTTTCATTAATCGACAAAATATTTGCACGGAATTTGTATATCAAATGTTTTTGTAGTCCTATTGAACACAATAAAAACATGGAACGCTCTAAAATTTTGCCGCAAGAATAAGCCGCTCTGATGGCGCCAAAAGCGCTCCCGCAAGAGCGCTGTGAAGCCCGGACGAGGGCGTCTGCAACTGGAGCGACAAGCGTTCCGTCCCTGCGGAGAAAATGTTTTCCCTATTGCCACCGGCAGTTTGATCAATCAATTTTTCAGGAGATGAGAAGATGAGCAAGACCGTATACACGCAGGAACACGAATGGCTGCGCATTGAGGAGGACGGTCTGGTCACCGTCGGCATCACCGACTACGCTCAGGATCATCTTGGCGACCTGGTTTTCGTGCAGCTGCCGGACGCCGGCAAGGAAATCGCAAAAGGCGAAGAGGCCGCGGTCATCGAGTCCGTCAAGGCGGCGGGCGAAATCAACATGCCGGCAGCTGGCGTCATCACCGAAGCGAACGCATCGCTGGCAGACGACCCGGGCAAGGTCAACCAGGACCCGATGGGCGAAGGCTGGTTCTTCAAGTTCAAGGTCAACCAGGCAAGCGACCTGGACGGTTTCATGGACGAAGCTGCTTACAAGGCATTCCTGGAGTCGCAGGGCTGATACCGCTGCGGACTTCGCGCCGCCATGATCGGCGGCACACCCCATTTTTTTCGTATTGAGAGGTAAACATGGTTCAGAAACGGGCTGCTTTCGAGGATTTGCAGCAGCGTACGGATTTCATCGACAGGCATATCGGACCCGGCGAGGCCGACCGAAAGGCCATGCTGGAGACGCTGGGCTTCGAGTCGATGGATGCCTTCATAAGGAAGGTCATTCCGGACGCGATCCATTCCGAGGCTCCCCTGAACCTGGACGGCGCGCGCAGCGAACCTGAAGTACTCGAGGCGTTGCAGCGGATCGCCTCGAAGAACAAGGTGTTCAAGTCCTACATCGGCATGGGCTACTACAACACCCATACACCGACAGTCATCCTGCGTAACCTGCTTGAGAACCCAGCTTGGTACACCGCATACACCCCGTATCAGCCCGAGATTTCGCAGGGCCGCCTGGAAGCGCTGCTGAACTTCCAGACCATGGTGTCCGACCTGACCGGCATGGAGATTGCCAACGCGTCGTTGCTCGACGAGGCAACCGCTGCTGCCGAGGCGATGACCTTCTGCCAGCGGCTGTCGAAGAGCAAGAGCAAGGTCTTCTTCGTCTCGCAGGATTGCCTGCCGCAGACCATCGACGTGGTGCGCACGCGCGCCGAGCCGATCGGCGTGGAAGTGGTCGCCGGCGACCATCGCAAGGACCTCGAGCAGATCGAATGCTTCGGCGTGCTGCTGCAGTATCCGGCGCTGAATGGCGAAATCAACGATTACGCTGATACGGTCGCCAAGGCGCACGCCAAGAACGCCTTGGTGGTGGTATCCGCCGACCTGCTGGCGCTGACGCTCCTGACACCTCCGGGCGAATTCGGCGCCGATGTGGCAATCGGTTCCGCGCAGCGTTTCGGCGTGCCGCTCGGCTACGGTGGTCCGCATGCTGCCTACTTCGCGACCAAGGATGAGAACAAGCGCGTGATGCCCGGCCGTGTCGTCGGCGTGTCAATCGATAGCCATGGCGACAAGGCCTACCGTCTCGCGATGCAGACGCGCGAACAGCATATCCGTCGCGAAAAAGCGACCAGCAACATTTGTACCGCGCAGGTGCTGCTTGCGAACATCGCGAGCATGTATGCGGTCTACCACGGCCCGCAGGGTCTGAAGACGATCGCCCAGCGTGTGCATCGTCTGACCGGCGCCTTGGTGGAAGGCTTGCGCAAGCTGGATCTGGATGTCCCGACGGCGTCGTTCTTCGACACGATCACCGTGCGTACCGGCGCACGCACGCAGGATATCCATGTTGCGGCTCGCAGCAAGTCGATTAATTTGCGCGAGATTGACGGCGCCACGATCGGCATTTCGGTCGACGAAACGACGACGCGCGAAGACGTTGAAGCACTGTGGTCGATTTTCGCCGGCGGCAAGGCTGTTCCATCCTTTGCAGATTGCGAAGCAAACGCAGCGGACCGCATTCCCGCCGCGCTTGTGCGCACCAGCGAGTACCTGACGCACCCGGTCTTCAACAGTCACCATTCCGAAACCCAGATGCTGCGCTATCTGCGCGCACTGGCGGACAAGGATCTCGCGCTCGACCGTACGATGATCCCGCTTGGTTCATGCACGATGAAGCTGAATGCGACCACCGAAATGATTCCGGTGACCTGGAAGGAATTCGGCAATATCCATCCGTTCGCGCCGCTGGAGCAGGCGCAGGGTTACCAGCAGCTGATTACCGAGCTGGAGCAGATGCTGGTTGCATGCACCGGCTATGACGCCGTCTCGCTGCAGCCGAATGCCGGCTCGCAGGGCGAATATGCCGGCCTGCTGGCTATCCGCGCGTACCACAAGAGCCGCGGGGACGCCCATCGCAACGTGTGCCTGATTCCGAGTTCGGCACACGGTACCAATCCGGCGACCGCTCAGATGGTCGGCATGCAGGTTGTCGTCGTTGCGTGCGACGAGCGTGGCAACGTCGATGTGGCCGATCTGAAGACGAAGGCTGAGAAGCATGCCAACGACCTTGCCGCGATCATGATCACCTATCCGTCCACGCACGGCGTGTTCGAGGAAGCAGTACGCGAAATTTGCGAGATCGTGCATGCGCATGGCGGTCAGGTCTATATCGACGGCGCGAACATGAACGCTATGGTCGGTCTTTGCGCACCGGGCAAGTTCGGTGGCGACGTGTCGCACCTGAACCTGCACAAGACCTTCTGCATTCCGCACGGCGGCGGCGGACCGGGTGTGGGGCCGATTGGCGTGAAGTCGCACCTTGCTCCGTTCCTGCCGGGCCATCGCGTCATGGAGAACAAGGCGGCGCCCGTGTGCGCTGCGCCCTGGGGAAGCGCAAGCATCCTGCCGATCAGCTGGACCTACATCAAGCTGATGGGTCGTCAGGGCTTGAAGGAGGCGAGCCAGGTTGCCATCCTGAACGCGAACTACATTGCGAAGCGTCTCGCCCCGCATTATCCGATCCTCTATGCGGGCGAGAACGGCATCGTTGCGCACGAGTGCATCGTCGACCTGCGTCCCCTGAAGGACGCGACCGGAGTGACAGTGGATGATGTGGCGAAGCGCCTGATGGACTTCGGCTTCCATGCGCCGACTATGTCCTTCCCAGTGCCGGGCACGCTCATGATCGAGCCGACCGAAAGCGAGTCGAAGGACGAACTCGATCGCTTCTGCGACGCGATGATCGCGATCCGCGAAGAAATTCGCGCGGTCGAGAACGGCAGCGTCACCGCCGAGGAGAGCGTGCTGCGCCATGCACCGCATACCGCCATGGATATCGCCGGCGAATGGAACCGCAAGTACAGCCGTGAGCAGGCGGCATTCCCGGTCGCTTCGCTGCGCGGCAACAAGTACTGGCCGCCGGTCGGGCGCGTCGACAACGTGTACGGCGACCGCAACCTGGTCTGTTCCTGCCCGCCCATGTCGGACTACGAATAAGTCCAGGTCAAACCGTCTTGCCGCTGATCCGGCAAGACGGTCTGTTTTCGCCGGAATAAGGGCATCCGGTTCTCGTGCCGATCGGCACAGCTGCTAAGGCGGAAGAAATGGCCATCAGTGTTTTCGAGTTGTTCAAGATTGGCATTGGGCCGTCGAGCTCGCATACTGTCGGCCCGATGCGGGCAGCGCTGCAATTTGCCACAGGCTTGAAGGAGTCGGGCCGGCTAGCCCAGGTCTCAGTGCTCAAGTCCGAGTTGTACGGCTCGCTGGGCGCGACTGGCAAGGGGCACGGAAGCGACAAGGCGGTCATACTCGGCCTGCTCGGCGAGGCGCCTGACCTGGTCGATACCAACACCATCGACGAGCGGTTGGCTCAGGTGCGCAGCAGCAAGCGCATCGCGTTGTTGGGCGAGATGGAAATCCCCTTTATTGAAAGCGAACACCTCCTGCTCTACAAGCGGCAATCGCTGCCGCATCATCCCAATGGTATGCGGTTCACGGCTTACGATGCAAACGGTGCGGAGCTCGACAGCAAGGTGTACTACTCCGTTGGCGGCGGTTTTGTCGTCAACGAGGATGCCGTCGGAGCGGATCGTATCGTCCCTGATACGACCGTCATCAGCCATCCCTTCAAGAGCGCGGAGCAACTCCTCGCCGCATGCCGGGAGAAGGGGCTGTCCATCAGCCAGCTCATGCTCGAGAACGAAAAGGCATGGCGCCCCGAAGAAGAAACCCGTCGCGGCCTGCTCCGCATCTGGCAGGTCATGCAGGAATGCGTGAAGCGCGGCTGCGAGAAGGAAGGCACTCTCCCGGGTGGCCTGCAAGTACGGCGGCGTGCGGCCGAACTGTACCGCAAGCTGTCCAGCCAGCCGGAAGCCAACCTGCGCGATCCGCTGACCACGATGGACTGGGTGAACCTGTACGCGCTCGCCGTGAACGAGGAAAACGCCGCGGGCGGCCGTGTCGTGACGGCGCCGACCAATGGCGCGGCCGGGATTGTCCCGGCGGTCCTCCATTACTACCACCGCTTCGTTCCCGGGGCGACAGAAGAGGGCGTCATCCGCTTTCTGCTGACTGCCGCCGCCATTGGCATTCTCTACAAGGAAAATGCGTCGATTTCCGGCGCGGAAGTCGGCTGCCAAGGGGAGGTGGGCGTTGCCTGTTCGATGGCGGCGGGTGCGCTGGCGGAAGTGATGGGCGGAACGCCGGAGCAAGTCGAGAATGCAGCGGAAATCGGCATGGAGCACAACCTCGGACTGACCTGCGATCCCATCGGCGGACTGGTGCAGGTGCCATGCATCGAGCGCAATGCGATGGGTTCCATCAAGGCGATCAATGCGGCGCGCATGGCCTTGCGCGGCAACGGGCACCACTTCGTTTCTCTCGACAAGGTGATCAAGACCATGCGCGAAACCGGCGCTGATATGAAGATCAAGTACAAGGAGACTGCGCGCGGAGGGCTCGCGGTCAATGTGATCGAGTGCTGACGACTCGATCTTCTGCGATTCAACAATAAAGGAACGAAGATGGAAAACACGCAAGCGCTGTCCCGTACACGGCTCTACAACCTGCATGTCGAACTCGGCGCAAGGATGGTTCCCTTCGCAGGCTACGAGATGCCGGTCCAGTACCCGACCGGTGTACTGAAGGAACATGCGCATACGCGCGCCCAAGCCGGGCTGTTCGATGTGTCGCACATGGGGCAAGTCCGCTTGTCCGGCCCGGAGGCTGCCGCAGCCCTCGAGTCCCTGATGCCGGTCGATATCGTCGACCTGCCGGCGAACATGCAGCGCTATGCAATGTTTACCGACGAAAAGGGCGGCATCCTCGATGACCTGATGGTCTCCAATGGTGGCGATCATCTGTTCGTCGTCGTGAATGCGGCGTGCAAGCAGCAGGACGTGGCCCACCTAAAGAAGCATATTGGCGATCGCTGCAAGGTGGAAGAGCTCGCGGATCGCGCATTGCTCGCTCTGCAAGGGCCGCTGGCCGGCGAGGTGATGGCACGCCTCGCGCCGGAAACAGCAAAGATGATCTTCATGAACACCGCGAAAGTGACGCTGGTGGGCGCGGAATGCTTCATCAGCCGCTCCGGCTATACCGGTGAAGACGGTTTCGAAATCTCCGTTCCCAACGACAAGGCCGAGGAACTGGCACGCGTGCTGCTCGCGCAGCCGGAAGTGGCGCCGATCGGCTTGGGCGCACGCGACTCACTGCGCCTCGAAGCCGGCTTGTGCCTGTATGGACACGACATGGATGCCGGCACCACGCCGGTAGAAGCAAGCCTCGGCTGGGCACTTTCGAAAGCACGTCGCGCCGATGGGGCGCGCCCGGGCGGATATCCTGGGGCCGATATCATCATGCGCCAGATTGCTGAAGGCGTTTCCCGCAAGCGCGTCGGTCTGATGGTGAAGGACCGCATGCCAGTCCGGGAAGGCGCTGAACTCGTCGATGCAGAGGGGCGTGTGGTCGGCAAGGTAACCAGTGGCGGTTTCGGGCCGACGGTAGGCGGACCGATTGCGATGGGGTATGTGGAGACGGCACAGTCAAAGCTCGGTACTGCATTGCAGGCAATCGTGCGCGGCAAGCCGGTGCCGGTGGAAGTGGCCAAGACGCCGTTCACGCCGCAACGCTATTACCGCGGTTGAGAGAGCGCGATGAACGAAACGAAACCAGTAGCGGACAGCCAGCCTGCGCAGCAGCGTTCCGTGAAGGCGGGCGAAAAGATGCGCGGCGCCGAAAAAATGGCGCGTATCCCGATCAAGATCGTGCCAACAGAGCCTGCGCAAATCTTGCGCAAGCCGAAGTGGATTCGCGCGGAATTCACCGGCTCCCGCGAGGTGCAGCGCCTCAAGGCAGTCCTGCGCGAGAACAAGCTGCATACGGTGTGCGAAGAGGCGAATTGCCCGAATCTCGGCGAGTGCTTCAAGAGCGGTACAGCTACCTTCATGATCATGGGCGATATCTGCACACGTCGCTGCCCGTTTTGTGATGTCGGACACGGCCGCCCCAATCCGCTCGACCCGGATGAGCCGAAGAACATGGCAGCTACCATCCAGGCGATGGGGCTGAAGTATGTCGTGATTACTTCCGTTGACCGCGACGACCTGCGCGATGGCGGGGCAGCACATTTCGTTTCCTGCATCACTGAAACTCGACGCCTCAATCCCGGCATCGTCATCGAGATCCTTACACCGGATTTCCGCGGACGAATGGAAACGG
>DASPMC010000076.1:0-78032 GCA_035627275.1 Noviherbaspirillum sp. | reverse complement strand
AAACCGATGACGGTTGACCAGCTCTCGGCCTGGCTCAAGGACAATGGGGCAAGGTAAAACCCTGCCCGGCCGGTGCCGCCCACCGAACTCCTAAACGGAAACCACATGAAATTCAGCCGACGAA
Source organism: Noviherbaspirillum sp. (assembly GCA_035627275.1). Taxonomy (GTDB): domain Bacteria; phylum Pseudomonadota; class Gammaproteobacteria; order Burkholderiales; family Burkholderiaceae_D; genus Noviherbaspirillum. Next base: position 77,908 of record DASPMC010000076.1, on the reverse strand, counting down.
CACTCACGCTGCGCCGCGCCATCGTGCTCGTCGTGGTGCTCGGCCTGCTGGCCCCCGCGGCGCTCATCAGCGGCTATTCGTGGTTCAAGCAATATAACGACGAGATCAAGCGCCAGACCGAGGAACTCCTCGAACAGAATGCCGACATCCTTTCCACCGGGATGCAGGAGCCGCTGTGGAACATCAACCAGGAAAGCGGCAGCGCGCTGGTGGACGCCATGATGTCCCGCAAGGAAGACATCGTGCGCATCGAAGTGCGTGACAACGCCCTCGGCGTGTTCGTGTCCGGAGAACGTCCCGAACGGCGCATCGGCTATACCGCCACGACCGAAAAGCCGGTCGTCTACCGCGGCAGCACGATTGGTTCGGTCAAGATCGAGGTCGGCAGCACCCGCCTGCGAGCGATCATGATGAAGGACCTGCTGGAATCGATGGCTGCCGTGCTGGCGCAGGCGGTGCTGTCGATTGCGCTCATCCTGATCCTGCTCGACCGTCGCCTGATGCGGCCGCTGCAACGCCTGGGTTCCGGTGCGGAGAGGCTGGCAAGCCGTCAGCTCGATGTGCCGTTCACCTGGCAGCGGCTCGACGAGATCGGCATGCTGAGCCGCCGCATGGAAGACACGCGCATCAGCCTGCGCAAGCTGTTCGAGGAACTGGACCGAAAGAACCGCGAACTGGAACAGGACATCGACAAGCGCAAGCGCGTCGAGCAGGAACTGTACGAACGCGAGGAGCGCTACCGTGCACTGGTGGAACAGAGCCCGATTGCGATCATCGAATGGGACGTGAAGCTGCAGGTCATCGAATGGAACGCCGCGGCCGAACGGATATTCGGCTTCCCACGCGAACAGGCGATCGGGCGCCACGCCAGCTTTATCATTCCCAATGCCAGCCGCGAGGCGGTCAACGCGACGTTCAACCGGCTGACCGCGGGCAAGGGGGACAGCCGTAATATCAGCCAGAACCGGCGCGCCGACGGACAGATCATCACCTGCCAATGGAGCCATACCCATATCGCCGACAAGACCGGCAAGTCGGACCGCCTCCTGTCGATCGCCGAAGACATCACCGAGAAACGGCGCGCGGAGGAAGCACTGAGTTTTTCCGAAGCCAAGTTCGCGGGTGCGTTCCAGGGAAACCCGGACTCGATCTCCATTTCACGCATGAGCGACGGCATTCTGATCGACGTCAACCAGACCTTCGAGGCGCTCACCGGATACACGCGCGAAGAGTCGGTCGGCAGAACGGCAATCGAGCTCAATATCTGGGTTACCCCAGGCCGGCGCTGGGCCCTCCTGCAGGAGTTGAGCGCCAACAAGATGGTCCGCAATTTCGAATGGGAAATGCGCACCAAGTTCGGCAGCGTACGCAAATGCATTTCGAACGTCACAATTTTCAGTGCCAACAATGAGCGCTACATGCTTGCAGTGATCCGCGACGTGACGGACCAGCGCCTGCTCGAGGAACGCAAGGCCGAAGCAGACCGCGCGCTGCTGCGGCTCGCGCAGGGCACGCGCGATATCGTCGGCGAATCGTTCTTCGAACTGCTGGTCGCCGACCTCGCTTCCGCGCTGCGCACCGACGGCGCCTTCATCGGCCTGCGGATGTCGAACGCGCAGAACAGGCTGCGCTCGATCGCGGCCCATGTCCGCGGGCATACGGTGGCCAACTTCGAGTATGACAGTATCGGCACGCCATGCCAGGGCACCCTGGAAGGCGACATTTGCGTTTTCCCCTCCGGCATCCGCACATCCTTCCCCAGCGACATCGCGCTAGGTGAGCACGACTGGGAGAGCTACGCCGGGGCTCCATTGCGCGATACCGCCGGCAATACGATCGGCGTGCTCGCCGTAATGCATACGGAAACGATCGGCAATCCCGACCTTGTGAAGTCGCTGCTCCAGGTCTTCAGCGAACGCGCATCCGCCGAACTGGAACGCAAGCGTGCGGAAGAGGAACTGCGCAACAGCGAACAGCGCTTCTCCACGATTTTCCAGTCGTCTCCGATCGCGATGTTTGTCACCCAGGTGCGCGGCAACTACATCGTCAAGGACGTCAATCGTGCTTTCGAGCAGCTTTTCATGCGTCCCCGCGATTCGGTAATCGGCAAGAACACGGTCGAGCTCGGCCTGTATTGCGATATCACAGACCGCGCCACGCTCATCGACGAGCTGAAGCAAACCGGGTCGACGGAAAGCCATCGCGAGGTCTGGATGTACCGCGGTGACGGTAGCAAGGTGCTGGTGCAGTTCGCCGGCCATACCTTCTCGCTGGCCGGCGAGCGTTTCGGAATTCTTGCCTGTGCTGACGTGACCGACAAGCGGCGCATCGAGAACGAGATCCGCGAGCTGAATGCAACGCTCGAGCAGCGCGTGGTCGAGCGCACGGAAGAACTGCAGCAAGCCAACGAAGAACTGGCCTACACGCTGGAGACACTGAACAAGGCACAGGAAGAATTGGTGCGCAGCGAGAAGCTCGCAGCATTGGGCTCGCTGGTCGCCGGCATTGCGCATGAGCTGAACACGCCGATCGGCAACAGCCTGATGGTGGCAAGCACGCTGATCGATCAGACGCGCTCGCTGTCCGGCCACTTCAAGGACAACACGCTGAAACGGACCATGCTGGAAAACTACCTCGGCGACGCGGGTAAGGCCGGCGATATACTGGTCCGCAACCTGCAAAGGGCGGCGAACCTGGTGACCGGCTTCAAGCAGGTCGCAGTCGACCAGACGAGTTCGCAACGTCGTAAATTCTCAGTCGCCGAAGTGGTGTCCGAAATCATGCTGACGCTGTGGCCGACGTTGAAGAAGACCTCATTCATCGTCAAGCAGAACATCCCGGATGCCCTGGTCATGGACAGCTATCCGGGGCCGCTCGGCCAGGTGATCACCAATCTCGTCAACAATGCGCTGCTGCACGGCTTTGAAGGCCGCCAGTCGGGTACGGTATCCATTACCGCGGAAGAAACTGGAGACGGCTGGCTGGAGCTCGCCGTCAAGGATGACGGCGTCGGCATTCCGGCGGCCAACCTGAACCGCATTTTCGACCCCTTCTTTACCACGAAGCTGGGCGCCGGAGGATCGGGCCTCGGTTTGAATATCACCCACAATATCGTCAGCGGCATCCTCGGCGGGCGCATCCGCGTGCAGAGCGAAGTCGGGGTGGGCAGCACCTTCGTCCTTACCCTGCCGCTGGTTGCGCCGCAACGCCAGCTCGACGAAGAGGCAATACGGTCGCAATCGAGTTTTGTTTAACCAGCCACCTCTGCCAACGCAGCGCCGCTCAGATAGGCATTCTCGACGCGTCCGCTTCCATCCAGTCCTGCCGCAAACCAGTCGCCGCACACACCGATGCGTGCGGCGCCATCCCACAGGCATTCGCCCGGCAAGGTGCTGATTGCCTGCGCATAGCGCCAGCGATGCACATCTGCATAGATCGGCTGCACATGCACGCCGGTGGCTTCATGAAACGCTTTCAGCAGCTTTTCCTTGACGCGCTCCGGATCGTCGGCGAGATGTTCCATGCTCCACGCAGGCGACGCGTGACCGATCCAATGCTCGCCCGGGCGGCGCTCCGGTTTGGACGCATCGCGCGCGATCCACTTCAGGCGCGAGCCTTCCACCCAAGCGCCGTCATAGTCCAATCCCAGCGATTCCTGGAAACCGAGGATCAATGCCCAGCAGGGCTCCAGATGTTCCTGGCCCACCTGTTCAGCGAGACTGGATACCGATTGCAGCAGTCGAGCAGCGATGTCGGCAGGCAGCGCGAGCACCACCGTGTCAAACGGGCCGGCAGTCGCGGACACCGGGACCGTGTCGCATTGCACAGTCAGAAGCCACTGCTCTCCATGCCGGTCAAGGCGGACGACAGACTGCTCGCAGCGTACATCCAGCCCCGCGGCCAGATGCTGACCGAGCGCTCCCATGCCCGGCACGGCGACCATCCGCTGCCGCACAGAACTCCGCCCTGCGGGCTTGACCCTGCCCCTGTCCAGTGACACCAGCCTGCCGTCCCAAGGTGCGGCCCAGCCCGCCTTGCGCCATGCCGTGACCTGCTTCTTGAATCGTTCGCTCGATGCCGTGAAATACTGCGCGCCATGGTCGAACCCGCCCAGTTCCGTCTGGCGCGTGCCCATGCGCCCGCCCACGTCGGGGTTCCGTTCGTAGACGACCACCTGATGACCTTGCTGCTGCAGCTGGCGGGCGCATGTGAGGCCGGCCAGTCCTGCGCCGACAACGGCAATATGCATGGGACTATCCTTTCTTTGTATGCTGCGGTGAAACCGTTGAAAACGAAACCGGCACAAAAAAGCCGTTCATGGATTCAAACCCATGAACGGCTTTGTCCGGTGCCACTACGGCGAAACTTATTCGTCGCCCTCTGCCGGCCAGTCGCGAATGTAGGCCTTGAGCATCTTGTTTTCGAAGCTTTGCGCTTCGAAAACGGCTTTTGCGACGTCGTAGAATGAAATCACTCCATACAGGGTCTTGGCGCTCACGACCGGCACGTAACGTGCATGCCGCTCCAGCATCAGGCGGCGCACCTCGTTCACTTCGGTATCGGGCGTGATCGTGATCGGATGATCGTCCATGTGCTTGCGCACGGTGTCGGCACCGACCGATCCCTTGTTCTCATACAGGGTCTTCATTACTTCGCGGAAGGTCAGCATGCCCACCAGTTCGCCGAACTCCATCACCACCAGCGAGCCGATATCTTTCTCGGCCATCGTCTCGACCGCATTCAGCAGCGGCATGTCCGGTGTTACGGTATAGAGAATGTCGCCCTTTACTTTCAGGATCTCGGATACTTTCATAGCATCGTCCCAGGAGGAAAAATTGTTGTTCTGTCCTTTGAATGTAGCCTAAGCGGCATGAAAAATCCAGCGCGTCCCGGTGCCCCGCCCCTGCCGGCACCGTGACCGATTTCTCCGGACACATGTGCCGACGAAAGCGGAATCCCACGACGAACCAAGCTGTCATCTGCATGACAGCCTGATTTTCCGATCAATGCTAGCATGCAAGAGTCCGACAGACGAGCTTCGCTGACTGATCTAGAACAAGCTTTGGAGACAATCCATCAATGAGTGCCCCGAAATATCCAGGGTTCGACACCCTGTCCCTGCACGCCGGCGCGGCGCCCGATCCGGCCACCGGCGCACGCGCCACACCGATTTATCTGAGCACCTCGTTCGTGTTCAAGGACTCGGACCATGCGGCGTCCCTGTTCAACATGGAACGCGCGGGTCATGTGTATTCCCGCATTTCGAATCCGACCAATGCCGTGCTGGAAGAGCGCATCGCCGCACTCGAAGGCGGCGTAGCCGGCATTGCCGTCGCAAGCGGCCAGGCGGCGATGCATCTCGGGCTGGCGACGATCGCCGGTGCTGGCTCGCACGTCGTTGCGTCGCGCGCACTATATGGCGGTTCGCAAAACCTGCTGGCCTACACGATGAAGCGCTTCGGTATCGAGACCACCTTTGTCGATCCGCGTGACCTCGATGCGTGGCGCAAGGCAATCCGTCCGAATACGAAGGTGCTGTTCGGAGAAACGCTCGGCAATCCGGGCCTGGACGTGCTCGACATCCCGAAGGTGGCGGCAATCGCGCATGAGCACTACCTGCCTCTGATGGTGGACTCGACGTTCACGACGCCCTATCTGCTGCGCCCCTTCGACCACGGTGCCGACCTGATCTTCCATTCCGCGACCAAGTTCCTGTGCGGCCACGGCACGGCGATCGGCGGCGTGCTGGTGGACGGCGGCACCTTCGACTGGCAGCAGGCGTACGAAAAGACCGGCCATTTCGCCGAGTTGTGCGAGCCGTATGACGGCTTCCATGGCATGGTGTTTTCCGAGGAATCGACCGTCGCGCCCTTCTCACTGCGCGCACGGCGCGAAGGTCTGCGCGACTTCGGCGCAGTGATGAGCCCGCATAATGCCTTCGCGATCCTGCAAGGCATCGAGACGCTCAGCCTGCGCATGGACAGGCATGTGGCCAACACAAGGAAGGTCGTCGAATTCCTCGCGGTGCATCCGGCCGTCGAATCGGTGTCGTATCCGGAACTCGAGTCGCACCCCGATCACGCGCTCGCGAAGACGCTGCTGCCGAAGGGGTGCGGCGCTGTCTTTTCCTTCAGCATCAAGGGCGACCGCGCGGCTGGCCGGCGCTTCGTGGAATCGCTCAAGGTCTTCTCGCACCTCGCCAATGTCGGCGATGCGAAATCCCTGGTCATCCATCCTGCATCCACCACCCATTTCCGTGTGCCGAACGACCAGCTGGCAGCATCCGGCATCACCGAGGGAACGATGCGTCTCTCGATCGGCCTGGAAGATGCGGACGACCTGATCGAAGACCTGGGACGTGGCCTGAAGGCCGCGCAGAAGGGAGCGTGACATGCTGTTGAACGTACAAGGACACGACACCTATTGCTACACCGGCGGCAAGGCCTTCAACCCGGAATTGCCGACCGTCGTCTTCATCCACGGCGCGCAGCACGATCACTCGGTATGGATCCTGCAGACGCGCTACTTCGCACATCACGGCTTCGGCGTGCTGGCAGTCGACCTGCCCGGCCATGGACGCAGCAAGGGCAGTCCGCTTGCCAGCGTGGAAGCCATTGCCGACTGGATCGTGGCACTGCTGGATGCGGCTGGCGTTGAAAAGGCCGCGCTCGTCGGCCACAGCATGGGATCGTTGATTGCGCTGGAGACGTCCTTCCGCGCCCCGCAGCGCGTGACGAAGCTGGCGCTGGTCGGTACCGCTTATCCGATGAAAGTGTCGGATGTCCTGCTGGACGCGTCGCTGAACAACGAGCAGGCGGCGATCGACATGGTGAACATCTGGTCGCATTCCACGATGACGCACAAGCCTTCCTGCCCCGGCCCGGGTTTTTACGTCATGGGTGGCAACCAGAGGCTGATGCAGCACATCTCGAGGCGCAATCCTGCAAAAGTGTTCCACACCGACTTTTCCGCATGCAATTCCTATGCAAACGGGGAAGCCGCGGCGAAGGCAGTCACCTGCCCTTCCCTGCTGCTGCTCGGCACGCGCGATGTCATGACGCCGCCCAAGGCAACGGCCACGCTGAGCAAGTCCATCGCTGGTGCAAAGGTCGTACATATCGACAATTGCGGACACAACCTGATGGCGGAGCAACCCGACGCTGTGCTCGAGACGCTCTATGGTTTCATGAAGGGATGATGATCTCGGCCGGGGGGCAACACGCCTCCGGCCGATTGCAGTTTTGCAAAGCCGGACTAAGCTGAATCCAGAATCACGACAAGGAGACGGTCATGGCAACTGTAATGGACAGGAAGTACGCGTCATTTGCGGAGTTCTATCCCGATTACCTGAGCGAGCACAGCAACCGCACCTGCCGCGAACTGCACTTCGTCGGCTCGACCCTGGCCTTGTTCTGCCTGGGTGCATTGCTGCTGACCGGCAACTTGTGGTGGCTCGCTGCGGCGCTTGTCGCGGGTTATGGATTTGCCTGGATCGGGCACTTCGTGTTCGAAAAGAATCGGCCGGCGACCTTCAAGCATCCGTTCTACTCGTTCATGGGCGACTGGGTGATGTATTGGCAGATGCTGACCGGGTAGGCTAGCTGGTAGCGGTCAACCTCGCCTTGGTAAAGTGACTCGCGAGCGTCTCGTCGAGTCCCCGCTCTACTGCCGACTCCACCTGTTTGGCGAGCGCTTCGTTCCCTGCGGCGTTGAATACGAACAGGCGGTAGACGTCCGCCACTTTCAACTTTTCCGGATTGACCAGCAAGGCCCAGGTATCGAGACCTTCCATGACGCGCTTGCCGAATTGCTTGCGTTTCGGCGCTTCGGACTTGATGCGCCCTACCCAGCCAGCTTCCAACATCCTCTGCAACAAGGCCTCCGATTCGTCGAAGCCGAGCCGGGTCCTTGAGCGGATTGTGCGCGTATCCACCGCCGCGCTTTTGCCATCCGCACGAGCCTCATGCAGGACGCCCAGGATCGCCATCGCATCGATGAAAGCACTGCCCGGCGACCCCACATGCCACCAGCGCTCGTACTTCACCACAGGGAGCGCGGCCGCCAGCACGGCGCCGATGAGCGCGATCAGCCATGACACATAGACCCACAGAAGAAAAATCGGCAAGGCCGCGAGCGCGCCGTAGATGACCGTGTAGGTCGGAAACTTCGCGACGAACACGACAAACAAGCGTTTTGCCAGTTCGAACGCCACCGCCGCAAGCAGCCCCCCGGCCGCCGCGTCACGCCAGTCGACAATGCGGTTGGGGACGGCGATGTACAGCAGAGTGAACGCGCCGGTAGTAAGGAGCACGGAAATCAGCGTGTACACCGTCGCATTGAACAGGGGTGTGCTGCTGACCAAGTCGCTGGTTGCCGTCAGCAGATAGGAGGTCGACGTGATCGATATCCCGATCATCAAAGGGCCGAGCGTCATGATCGCCCAGTAGACGACCAGCCGCTGCGTGAACGACCTCACCGACTTCACGCGCCAGATGTGGTTGAATGCGCGGTCGATCGTCATCATCATGATGATCGTCGTGATGATGATGCCGAGTACACCCACAGCCGACAGTCGCGTAGCCTTGCTGGCGAACTGGTTGATGTTGCCGAGGATGGTGTTGGCGATCGCCTTGGGCATGACACTCTGGATGAAATACGATTCCAGCGATGCCCGGAAGGTATTAAACATCGGAAAGGTCGTGAAGATTGCCAACGCGACCGTCACCATCGGCACCAGCGCCAGCACGGTGGTCAAAGTCAGGCTTCCTGCGACTTGCGGCAAGCGCTCTTCGTTCAACCGGCGCATGGCAAAACGCCACAGGCCCCGGATATCCTCGAGCGGCAAGTTTCGGAGGACCGGTAGTTTGAATAGCGACATGCGCTCGATGTTTTGCGGCTGCGGCATGGATTCCGGTGTGAATTTTTGTCCACTAAAGCAGCCTATAATACCAAGCATGATTGCTTCAGATCTCCCGATTCTCATCCTTTATTACTCCCGGAACGGCTCGACACGAAAACTGGCGGAACTGATTGCCCAGGGCGTGGAAAGCATTCCCGGCTGCGAAGCGCGGCTACGCACTGTTCCCGCGGTATCGACCGTGACCGAAGCCACCGAATCCGACATTCCCGCCAGTGGTCCTCCGTATGTGGAACTGCGCGACCTCGAGGAATGCGCCGGCCTCGCGCTTGGCTCGCCGACCCGCTTCGGCAATATGGCAGCGCCTCTGAAGTACTTCTGGGACGGCACTTCGCCACAGTGGCTGTCCGGTGCCCTGGTAGGCAAACCTGCCTGCGTGTTCACGTCGACGGGAAGCCTGCATGGCGGGCAGGAAGCGACGCTGCTGTCGATGATGCTCCCCCTGCTGCACCATGGCATGCTGTTGCTTGGGCTGCCATACACTCACCCCGAGCTGATGACCACCACCAGCGGGGGCACACCCTACGGCGCGAGCCACTGGTCGGGGGGCAATGGCACGAATCCGATTTCCGAGGACACGCGGCTGCTCGCCGTCGCGCTTGGCCGGCGGCTGGCGGAAACCGTCGTGCGCCTGAGAGGCAGATGATGCAAAACCCGATGCAAAGAATTTACTACTCCGGTTCGGTCGGCAGCCTGGTGCTGCTGATCCTGTTGTGCGTGGCCTGGGAACTGGTCCTGGCGCCGCTGCGTCCCGGCGGCTCCTGGCTGGTGCTCAAGGTGGTTCCGCTCCTGCTGCCGCTGCGCGGCGTCCTCAAGCGCGACCTCTATACGATGCAATGGTCGTCGATGCTGATCCTGCTGTACTTCGGCGAAGGCATCGTGCGCGCCACCAGCGATCGCGGCCTTTCCGCGACGCTCGGCTGGGCAGAGGTCGCCCTCACCTGCATCTTCTTTACCTGCTCCATCCTTTATCTGCGGCCGTTCAAGAAAGCCGCGAAGAAGCTGGCGCAGCAAGCTATCCAGAAAGCATCCAAATGAACGAATTCCTCGACAAATGCCGGTCGGCCATCGGCGCCGATCACGTATTGACGGAAAGCGCCGACATGGCCGGCTACCTGACCGACTGGCGCCGCCGTTTCACTGGCAAGGCGCTTGCGGTGGTCAAGCCCGGCAATACCGAACAGGTCGCAGCCCTGGTCCGCCTGTGCAACGAATACCGTGTGCCCGTCGTCCCCCAGGGCGGCAATACCGGCCTTGTGCTGGGCAGCGTACCGGATGAAAGCGGCATGGCGATCGTGATGTCGCTGACGCGCCTCAACCGCATCCGCGCCATCGATACGGTCAACAACACCATGACGGTGGAAGCAGGCTGCATCCTCGAACATGTGCAGAATGCCGCCTCCGAATCGGGCCGCCTGTTCCCGCTGTCGCTCGCCGCAGAAGGCAGCTGCACCATCGGCGGCAACCTGTCCTCGAATGCCGGCGGTACCGCGGTGCTCCGTTACGGCAACGCGCGCGAACTCTGCCTGGGCCTGGAAGTAGTGACCGCGCAGGGCGAGATATGGGATGGTTTGCGCGGCCTGCGCAAGGACAACACCGGTTATGACCTGCGCGACCTGTTCGTCGGCGCGGAAGGCACGCTCGGCATCATCACTGCCGCCGTGCTCAAGCTGTTCCCGCAGCCGCAGGCACAGCTGACTGCGCTCGCCGCAATGCGCACACCTGGCGAAGCACTGCGCCTGCTGTCGCTGGCTCAAAGCAAATGCGGCGCGAGCCTCACTGGCTTCGAGCTGATGTCGGATTTCTGCTTGCGGCTGGTGGCCAAGCATTTCCCCCAGATGCGCCTGCCCTTCCCGCAAAGTTATGCACAGTACGTGCTGCTCGAACTCTCCGACAGCGAATCCGAAGACCATGCCAACGCCATGCTCGAGGCGGTGATCACGGATGCACTGGAGCAGGACATCATTCAGGACGCGGTCGTCGCATCGTCGATCGCACAGTCGATGGCCTTGTGGAACCTGCGCGAGCATATTCCTCTTGCACAGGCTGAAGAAGGCAAGAACATCAAGCACGACGTCTCGGTGCCAATTTCCCGCATCGCCGACTTCATCAGCGAAACGGATGTGCTGCTGCAAAACGCGTTTCCCGGCACCCGCATGGTGACCTTCGGGCACCTCGGCGACGGCAATCTGCACTACAACGTGTCACCGCCGGAAGAAGGATCGCCGGACGCATTCATCGCGCACCAGGCAGAGATCAACCATATCGTGCACGACAGCGTGCACCGGTTCGGCGGATCGATTTCAGCGGAGCACGGGCTCGGCGCATTGAAGCGCAACGAGATTCGCCAGTACAAATCCGAGGTCGAGCTGGGTATGATGCGCGCCATCAAGGCCGCGCTGGATCCGCTCGGCTTGATGAATCCAGGGAAAGTGATATGAGGCTTGCCGCGGCGCGCATTTTCTTCGTTTGCCTGGCGCTTGGCATTGCCGCGCCGGCTTCGGCCGTATTCAAGTGCGATTCCGGCGGCAAGGTATCCTACAGCGACCTGCCATGCGAAGGCGGCAAGGTTCTTGACGTGAATACCGCACCGGTGACAGACGCAAACGACGCTGCCCGCCAGGCGGCACAGGAAAAGAGCAAGCTGAAGTCGCTCGAGCGCGAACGCCACAAGCGCGAGGCGGTGGAAGCGCGCGAACGGAAAAAGGCTTCGAAGGAAAGCGCAGCCCGCCATAAGAAATGCGCTGCCTACGCTCGCCGCCAGAAATGGGCGCACGAAGATGCAGCCCGTGCCACTGGCCTTGCCAACGAGCGGGCAAGGCGCAAGGAACAGCGCATCACGGAAGAATACGAGGCGGAATGCGGAAGGTGGTACGAGCGCGAGCTCAGCGTTGCCCGTTAGAGGGCTGTTGCACGCACTGCCGTTTGCGCCCGCCTACGCAGTGACAGCCTCCGGCTGCTGCTGGCCGTCGAGCAAGGCAATCAGCGGCTGCAGCATGTCCGATTCGGTCACATCCATTGACGATGCAGTCAAAGAAAGGTCGCGGGCCACGTCACGCAGGCGCCATTGAATTTCGTTCGTCGCGACCTTCGCCTCGAACAGGACGCGCGTGCAACGCGTATCGAAGAACCTTTTCTCCGCATCGAGGCAAGTATCCAGCCCGGTACTGCTGAATGCGCGCTGGATCGCAATCACCCGCCGCTCCGTATCGGTAAGGAGCTGGCGCACTTTCTTCGACTGGAGTTCCGGCCGGTCGATCAATTCCTGCCGGAGTCTATGCACTGCCTCTATCCGGTCGAACAAGTTCCGCAATGAGGCGAGTTCCTCGCCTATCGGGCAGGCCGCTTCCTCCCCCGCGTTTTCGTCGGGACTGCGGGTGGCCTGCATAGCCACTGATACCACCGAGACCAGTTCACGCGCAAATTCGCCCGGCAGGATCTTCAGAGCGAGCTCGGCGCGCTGGAGGGGCTTGTCCTGGCTCAGGAAAATCCCGGAGATCATTTCTGCTACCGAAACCACCTGCCCCACTGCACTGATATTGTTCCCCGCGATCTGCCGCGGATAGCCGCCGCCGTCGAAGCGTTCATGATGTTCGAAGACCGCCTGCGCGACGCTAGCGGGATAATTCTCCAGGCCAGAGATCAGCATCTGGCCAATGCGCGGATGGACGACGACATGCCGCCATTCGTGCGGATACAAGCGCCGGTTGGTATGGAGGTATTCGGGATCGATATACAGCTCGCCGATGTCATGCAGCAGGCCGGCGAGTGCCACGACGGTCTGGTCGGTATTGCTGAGGCCGAATTTCTTGGCAAGACAGATGGACAGCAGGCTGACCATTACGCTGTGCTCGAGGGCGGTCTTCCCGCCCCGCTCGATGATGGTGAGCATGGTGCTCATCGCGCTTCCGAACTGCACGCCGGCGAGAACCTGTAGCGGGGAGATGCCGCCGCTGACAGTACGCATGATCGAGCGTACCGGCTCCATTGTGTCTGCAATGCGCTGCGCTTCGGCGGAGATCACGTCGATATTGACGCCGGAATCGACCGCAATGCTCGATTCGAAGGGTTTGCTCAGTTTCCGTTGCGTCAGCCGTTCCTGTAGATTGCGCGAAATCGTTGCCCCTTTTGCAACAAGTTTCATGCCACGGGCATCGAATATGTCTTCGGTTGCCTTGATATCGGCCTTCTCGGCAAGGTTCAACACCTTGTCAAGATAGTATTTGTTGACCGAATTGATGGCGTATTCTTCTGGCATCTCGCGAACAAGGGCACCAAAAAAGATGCATGCCCGATACTTGCCCAAAGGAAACAATCCGCATTGTGCCCCTAAATGTGGTACGCGTAAATACCCATTGCTCGCTAATCGATAAAAGCCTGATAACGAATAGGGTTATAAATGGGAAGATTGGGGGGGATTGGGGAAGATTGGCCTGCCCAGCAGGAGTCGAACCTGCGACCTACGGCTTAGAAGGCCGTTGCTCTATCCAGCTGAGCTATGGGCAGAAGAAAGTATCGCGAGAAGGAAACACGGCGCTGTTGTGCGCCGGCTTTCGCTTTACCGGAAATGAGGCTTGCGGATATTACATCTAATGGCAGCCGGTTTCAATGACTGGCGTCCTGTCGGTCAATGCTGTTTGCTCTCGCGCATGAAGGTTTCAAGTTTGTCCACCGACAGCGGCCGGCTCAGGTAGTAACCTTGCATCATGTTGCAGTTCTGCGTACGCAGGAATTCAAGCTGCTCCGGCGTTTCCACACCTTCCGCAATGACGGCCAGCTTGAGGCTGTGCGCCAGCGCGATCACCGCCTTCGCAATTGCGGCGTCATCCGCGTCGATCGTGATGTCGCGGACGAAGGATTTGTCGATCTTCAGCGCATCGATGGGGAAACGCTTGAGGTAGCTGAGGCTGGAATAGCCTGTGCCGAAATCGTCGATGGCAAGGTGCACCCCCATCGCACTCAGTTTGTACAGCGTCTCCGCTGCGGATTCCGGGCTCTCCATGACCACGCTTTCCGTGATCTCGAGTTCCAGCCACTCCGGCCGGCATCCGGTTTCTTCTAGCACGCGCGAAACCATCTTCACGATGTCCTGCTGTTTGAACTGTCGCGCTGAGAGGTTGACAGCCACGCTCACGTCGGCAAACTGCCCGGCGTCGTGCCATTGTTTTCTCTGGGAACAGGCGCGCCGCAGTACCCACTCCCCGATCGGGACAATGAGACCGGTTTCCTCGGCACTCGGAATGAAGTCACCGGGAAAAACCGTCGGCTGCCCCGGCGGTTCCCAGCGCAAGAGCGCCTCGACACCGACAATGCGGCCGCTCGCGATGTCCATCTGCGGCTGGTAGTGCACGGCGAACTCCTCGCGTTCGAGTGCGCGACGCAACCCTGTCTCCAGCTTGAGGCGGTCAAGCGCCCGCGAGTTCATGTCGTGCGAATAGAACTGGAAGTTATTCCGGCCCGCATCCTTGGCGCGATACATTGCCATGTCGGCGTTCTTGAGCAAGGTCTGGCCGTCCGTCCCGTCCTTCGGGAACATGCTGATACCGATACTGCCGGTGGGGTAGAACTCGTGCCCTTGCACCGTCATCGGACGCGATAAGGCTTCAAGGATTTGCTGGGCCACGCCGGCCACCGCATCCTCGCGTGCCACGTCAGGCCGGATCAGCACGAACTCGTCGCCGCCGAGACGGGCGATGGTATCGCCTGCACGCACGCTGGCCGACAGACGGCGTGCAATCTCGACGATGATCTTGTCGCCGACGTCGTGCCCGAGGCTGTCGTTGATGTTCTTGAAGCGGTCGAGGTCGATCAGCATCACCGCGACCTTTCCCTTGGCGCGCCCGGCAAACACCAACGCCTGCGACAAGCGATCAAGGAGCAGCGAGCGATTGGGCAAACTGGTGAGCGCGTCGTGGTTGGCCAGGTGCAGCAGCTCTTCCTCGATCTGCTTGCGCCGTGAAATATCTTCAACCACCGTGCTGTAGTACTTCGGGTTGCCGTCGGCATCCCGCACCATCGAGCTGGTGAGATTGACCCAGATGTAGTAGCCGTTCTTGTGACGGTAACGCTTCTCGCGCGTCTTCTCGTCGAGCTCGCCCGCGATCATGCGGCGCGCGAGTGCCCAGTCGGCGACCAGGTCTTCCGGATGCGTGATGTCCTGGAAGCGCATCTCGAGCAATTCCGAGCGCTCGTAGCCGATGATTTCGCACAGCTTGTTATTCACCATCAGCCAGCGGCCGTCCGGCCCCACATGCGCCAGGCCTACCGCAGCCTGGTTGAACGCCACCCGGAAACGCTCCTCGCTCTCGCGCAGCACCGCTTCCGCCTGCAGCCGCTGGGTGATGTCGCGCACGACGGCGACCAACAGCTGGCGGCCTTCCGATTGCACCGCGCGCAGGTAGACCTCTACCGGAAGACGTGTTCCATCCTTGCGCTGATGCACCGTCTGGATCATGCCTGTACCGTCTTCGGATCGGATGACGTCGTCGAAGCGGCGATTGATCCGCTCAAGCTCGCCGTCATCGGGTTTCAGGTCCTGTGGTCCGAGGCGGAGCAATTCCTCATGGCTGTAGCCGAGCGTCGCCAGCGCTGTTTCGTTCGCATCGATAAAGCGCATCTCCCCGCGATCGATTAGGTACACGGCATCGATCGAACTGTCGAGCGCCATGCGGAAGCGGCGGAGCTCCTCCTGCGAGTAGACGCGGTCGGTGATGTCCTGCGCCATCAGCAGCAGCACATTTTCCTGGTCGAGCAGGGCTGCCGACACATCGAATTCGAAATACCGCTTGCTGCTGCCATCGTTGATGCTGACCAGCAGATCGTGCCGGTCCCTGCCGGAGATGAGCACCTGCTTCAGGCAATCGTTCAGTTGCCGGTTCCAGACAACGGAGGTCATCGGCTGTCCGACGACGTCACCCTCCCTCGTCACCTTGAACATGCGGCACATCGCGTGGTTGATAGTCCGTATCCTGAGGTCGCCGTCGACCACCATCAGGCCAGAGGGCATCGATGCGATGATTTTTTCCGCGTAATTCTTCACGCGGACAATTTCGGCCCGGTCCGCCCCGAAATAGGTGTCCAGGGCGAGCACCATGTCGAAGCAAACGACCTTCAACAAAGCGTCGTAGGTATGGAAGAATTCCTGCGGATCATGCGCTAACTCCTTGGAAAGAATCGGCATGAGCTGGGACAGGTACTTGCGATAGGCACCGACATACCACCGCGGCTCCAGTCCGATCATCTGGTGGACAAGTCCGACACGCAAGCGATCCTTGACGTAGCCGGCATCATACGTACCGGAGGTCAACTGGTCGAAATACGCTTGCTGAGCACGCTTGAGTCGGTTGACCTTGACCGGGTCGGCGAGCATCTCCTTAAGCTCGGGGAACTGGATAAGGAAATTGTGGAAGGAATCGACCAGCTTTTGCTGATGCGGCACGAGCAGGTTATGGACGGTGCGCAGCCTCGCGATGTCTGCTTCGCACAGTTCAATCGCCGCCTTTCGCAGGAGGATATCGCCGAGATCCAGCCCGATTTCACTGGAAACACGTTCGATCAGCTCATCAAGCCTTTTCATGCGGCAGCCCCGCTCGCTCGAACGGTCAAGCTGGAAGCAAGGCCCACGAATGACAAGAGCTCTCCGGTTCGCATGATTTATCGTATTCGGACAAGGTACTGCGCTGCAGGCGGCCGATACCGGCGCGAGCCGGTACTGTGGAAGCGCAAAGCGGGACAACCCGCCTGCACCCTTCCCTGCAGACATTTTGCCAGCAAGTACTACTTAATGCCTAGCATCAATGTGCACGAGGAGAAGCGTTGCGGGGACGCACGCAACACGAACTAACAAAGTCTGGAAAGTGGGACGAAAGAGGATGGAGGAAAAGTGGCGGGTTCTTGGCAAATTAGCCAGAAAATCCGGATCCATTTGAATTCTGGTCGGGGCGAGACGATTCGAACGTCCGACCACCTGATCCCAAATCAGGTGCGCTACCAGGCTGCGCTACGCCCCGAGAGAGATGCATCATACCGGCACGGGGCATTCTGGTCAATTTATAACTTCCTCACCTTTTTTCAAACGCGCTCATCCTCGACAGGGGCGACGACTGGTTTGAAGGAGCGCTGCGGGACCGCAGCGCTCTTGGGTGACGTGACCAGATCGGCCTTCGGAAGCGATGACGTCGATTTCTTGTGCGTGGATCGGCTCAAGCGGCGAGCTTGTCGGCGATACGGCGCGCCATGCGTCCCGCATCTTCCGCGTTGCGAGCCTCCACCATCACGCGGACCAGGGGCTCGGTTCCGGATGCGCGAATCAGAACGCGGCCGTTGTCGCCGAGTTCTGCCTCGACCACTTCCTTCTCTGCCACCACCGCGCCATTCTTCTGCCAGTCGAAGCCCGGCGAAACCTTGACATTGACCAGCGACTGCGGGAACAGCGTGAGATCGGCGGTCGCTTGCGCAAGCGTCTGGCCGCTGCGCTTGAGCGCGGAGAGCAGCTGCAATGCGGAAACGATGCCGTCGCCGGTCGTGTGCTTGTCGAGGAAGAGCAGATGACCGGAACCTTCTCCGCCGATCAGCCAGCCACGTTCCTGCAGCACTTCGAGCACATAGCGGTCGCCGACTTTCGCACGTGCGAAGCCGACGCCCATATGCTTAAGGGCGACCTCGAGCGCCATGTTCGTCATCAGTGTCCCGACCACACCTTCAACCGGCGTCGTTGCCATGCGGTCCTTGACCATCACGTACAACAGTTCGTCGCCGTTGTAGGCGCGGCCGGTCGCATCGACCATGAGCAGGCGGTCCGCGTCGCCGTCGAGCGCGATGCCGAGGTCGGCCTTATGCTCCACAACAGCAGCAGAGAGCGCCGCTGGCGCCGTTGCGCCTACACCGTCATTGATGTTCAAGCCATTCGGCTGGTTGCCGATGGCCACCACTTCCGCGCCAAGCTCGTGAAATACATCGGGCGCGATATGATAGGCGGCGCCATGTGCGCAATCCACCACAATCTTCAGACCCTTCAGGTCGAGCTCGTTGGGGAAGGTACTCTTGCAGAATTCGATGTAGCGCCCCTGTGCATCGAACAGGCGCTTGGCCTTGCCCAGTTTTTCCGAGGAGACGCATGCGATCGGTTCTTCGAGCAGCGCTTCGATGTCGGCCTCGACCGAATCCGGCAGTTTGTTACCCGACGCCGAGAAAAACTTGATGCCGTTATCGTCGTAGGGATTATGGGATGCGGAGATGACGACGCCGGCGGACAGCCTCAAGGCGCGCGTGAGGTAGGCAATTGCCGGCGTCGGCATTGGGCCTGCAAGCGTCACGTCAACACCTGCCGCTGCGAATCCAGCTTCGAGCGCTGCCTCGAGCATGTAGCCGGAAATGCGCGTGTCCTTGCCAATCAGGACCACCGGTTTGCTGCTGCTCGTTTCCGCCTGGGCGAGCACCTTCCCGGCCGCGTAGCCAAGCTTCATCACAAGGTCGGGCGTGATCGGCGTCGTTCCAACCCGGCCGCGTACGCCATCGGTACCAAAATATTTGCGTGTCATATTGCTACCTCTATTTATTTCTTGTTGTCGACTGCGGCCCACACCTTCAGCGCATCGACCGTTTCCGCCACGTCATGTGCCCGTACGATTCCGGCGCCATAGGCAACTGCTGCCAACGCACCGGCAAGGCTGCCGGCGAGGCGCTGCTCCACCGGCCTGCCCGTGATCGCACCGATCATGGACTTTCTCGACAGCCCGGCAAGCACAGGCACACCGATTTCTTCCACCATTCTGTCGATATTCCTCAGAAGCACAAGGTTGTGTTCGAGCGTCTTCCCGAATCCAAATCCCGGATCGATGCACAAGCGGCTGCGGTCGATACCGGCTGCATCCATTGCATCCACCCGCTCATGCAGGAACCGTATGACCTCCGCCGTGACGTCCTCATATTCCGGACTAAGCTGCATAGTCTGTGGTTCTTTTTGCATGTGCATAATACACAACGCGCAGTCACTTTCGTTGACAGCCGTCAACGCCTCTTCCGCACGGAAACCATTGATGTCGTTGATCATATCCGCCCCTGCGGCTACTGCCTCACGCATGACTTCGGGCTTGTAAGTGTCGACAGACAAGGGCTTGCCGCAGTCCCGAAGCGCGTAGACCACCGGAATGACCCGCCGCAATTCTTCATCCAGCGATACGGGCCGCGCGCCGGGACGAGTGGATTCGCCGCCGATGTCGATGATGTCGACGCCATCGGCGATCATCTGCTCTGCATGGGACAGTGCAAGGTCCAGCGAGTGATACTGTCCGCCGTCTGAAAACGAATCAGGGGTGACGTTCAGTATCCCCATCACAAGAGGGCGGGACTGGCCGGGCGTCATGGGGAAGCGGAAACGTCCGCATTGGAAATATTGAGGTTTCATTGCAGGCAAACAAAAAGGGCGAGGATTGCTCCTCACCCTTGTCAAGTCGCTTAGATTCCAGTGCCCGCTTATGCCGGCGCGGTTGCGTTTGGAGAGACACCACCCGACGTGTTGTCGGAGGCGGAACGCTTCACCGGAACGCCGGACTTCGGCGGGCGCGGCTCAAGGCCTTCCATGATGTCGTTGATCTGGTCGGCATCGAGCGTTTCCCACTCGAGCAGTGCCTTGGCCATGACTTCGACCTTGTCCTTGTTTTCTTCCAGCAGGCGGCGCGACAGTGCGTACTGCGCATCCAGAATGGAACGAATCTCCTGATCGACCTTCTGCTGCGTCGCTTCGGACACGGTCTTCGACGTCATACGGCCGAAGTAGGCATCCTGCTCACTGTCTTCGTACACCATCGTGCCGAGCGTTTCAGACATGCCGTAGCGGGTCACCATTGCACGTGCAAGCTTGGTCGCGCGCTCGAAGTCGTTGGATGCGCCGGTGGACATCTGATGCATGAAGATCTCTTCGGCGATACGGCCGCCGAACAGGATGGCGATCTCTTCCAGCATCTTGTCCTTGTACATGTTCACGCGGTCATGCTCGGGCAGTTGCCAAGTCAGGCCGAGAGCGTAGCCGCGCGGCATGATGGTGACCTTGTGAACCGGATCGGCCTTTGGCAGCAATTTTGCGACGACTGCGTGGCCGGATTCGTGGTACGCGGTATTGCGGCGCTCCTCCTCGCGCATGACGGCGGACTTGCGCTCCGGGCCCATCACGATCTTATCCTTCGCGTCTTCGAAGTCCTGCATCTCGACCAGGCGCTTGTTGCGGCGCGCGGCGAACAGGGCTGCTTCGTTGACCAGGTTAGCCAGGTCCGCACCCGAGAAACCTGGTGTGCCGCGGGCCAGGATATCTGCCTTGACGTCCGGTGCAATCGGTACCTTGCGCATATGCACATACAGAATCTGCTCGCGGCCACGGATATCCGGCAAGCCCACCATGACCTGGCGATCGAAACGGCCCGGACGCAGCAGCGCCTTGTCAAGCACGTCGGCACGGTTGGTCGCTGCGATCACGATAACGCCCGAGTTGGCTTCAAAACCATCCATCTCGACCAGCAGCTGGTTCAGGGTCTGCTCACGCTCATCGTTGCCGCCGCCGAGGCCAGCGCCGCGATGACGGCCGACCGCATCGATTTCGTCAATGAAGATAATGCAAGGAGAATGCTTCTTCGCGTTTTCGAACATGTCGCGCACGCGCGATGCACCGACACCGACAAACATTTCGACGAAGTCGGAACCGGAGATGGTGAAGAACGGCACCTTGGCTTCGCCGGCAATGGCGCGGGCCAGCAGGGTCTTACCGGTACCCGGCGGGCCGACCATCAGCACGCCGCGCGGGATGCGGCCGCCAAGCTTCTGGAATTTCGTCGGATCGCGCAGGAAGTCGACAAGCTCCTGCACTTCCTCCTTCGCTTCGTCGCAGCCGGCGACGTCGGCGAAGGTGACGGTATTGCTGGCTTCATCCAGCATACGCGCCTTCGAGCGGCCGAACGAGAATGCCCCGCCCTTGCCTCCGCCCTGCATCTGGCGCATGAAGAACACCCACACGCCGATCAGCAGCAGCATCGGGAACCAGGAGATGAAGACCTGGGACAGGAAGGACTGCTCTTCCGGTTGCTTGACGTCAAACTTGACGCCATTGTTGATCAGGTCGCCGATCAGGCCGCGGTCGAGATAGGTCACCGCAGTCTTGATGCGCTTGCCGTCGTTCGTGGTGGCGATGATGGTGCGATCCTCGATGGTCGCTTCGCGGATCTGCCGGGCTTTCACTTCATCCAGGAAGTCCGAGTAGGGAATAGGCGTTGCGCCTCCCGCCAGCGTTCGACCGTCGAACTGCTTGAAGACGGTGAACAGCACCAGGGCTATGACAACCCAGATGGCGGCTTTCGAAAACATGTTGTTCACTAGAACTCCTTGGACGCAAAAACGCCCGTTTACATTACTTGTGAAATTGATTCTACCCGCATTACCCGGCGCTTGCCAGCCTGAATATTCCCGCAGAAAGCGAGGTAATCCGGGGTAAAACTGCCGAAATTTACGCGTGGAACCCCTTCGTGGGGTACGCGATTCGAACCGGAGTGCATGTGCGGCCGAACTCGGAAATATCAAGAGTTGCCAAATAGACAGTTTGCCAGTTTGCAATCAAGCGGGATTTTTCAGTACTTTGCCGAGCAAAAAGACTTCAGAGGACTTGTCCCTGCTGGCTTTCGGCTTCTTCTGCGAGACAGTCTTGAACTCGTCGCGGAACTTCCCGAGGATTTCGTTAAAACCAGTTCCGTTGAAACATTTGACGAGCAGTGCACCGGAAGGTTTCATATGCGCACGCGCGAAATCGATCGCTAGATCGATGATGTGCTCGACCCGCGCGGCGTCCGTGATCGTCACGCCCGACAAATTTGGCGCCATGTCGGACAGCACCAGGTCCACCTTGCGCCCCTCCAGTACCGCCTCCAGCTGGTCGAGCACTTCCTGCTCCCGGAAATCCCCTTGTATGAAATGCACATCCGCGATCGGCTCGATCGGCAACATGTCGAGGCCAATGATGGTGCCATTAATGCCCCCACCCTCTTTCCCGGCGAGCTTGTTGCGCGCGTATTGTGACCAGCTACCCGGTGCACAACCGAGGTCGACGATCACCTGTCCGGGTTTGATCAATTTTTCGCTGTCGTCGATTTCCTTGAGCTTGTATACCGCGCGTGCACGATACCCCTCCTTTTGCGCCTGCTTCACGTAAGGATCGTTGATGTGGTCGTGCAACCAGTTTTTATTGAATTTGTTCTTTGCCATTCGCGTAGAATACCGCTTTTAAGGAATTAATCATGTTGAAACTGACACCCGCAGAGCGCAGCGCTCTTCGCTCCGAAGCCCACGCTCTCAACCCGGTCGTCATCATCGGCGACGCTGGCCTGACGGCGTCCGTGCTAAAGGAAATCGATGCGAGCCTGGATGCGCACGGCTTGATCAAGGTCCGCGTATTCGGTGACGACCGCGAAGCGCGCATTGAAATCTATGAATCGATCTGCGAAAAGCTTAGTGCCGCCCCCATCCAGCACATCGGCAAGCTGCTCGTGCTTTACCGTCCGAAAAAAGAAGCCCAGAAAGAGCGCAGCGACAAACGCGGCAAGGGCTTGCGTGAAGTCACCATCGTCAAGCCAAGCCCAAGCGGGACAAAACGTCCGACCGTCCAGAAAGTTGTCCTCAAAGGCAACGAACGCGTGACTGCCGGCGGCAACGTCAAACGCGCGAAGAAGCGCCAGACCAGTTCGAAGAAATCGGCATTGGGCCGCGCGTGAAAACCGGAAAAGGAGCCGCAACGCTCTTCATTGCGTGCTCCTCACGCAGGAATTTCTAGCGCAGCTTCCAGACGAGCAGCCCGCCGAGCAGGCTCTGAATGAGATAGAACGCGCTCGACACGCCATGCAGGAGGCCGAACCTGGACTTGGCGTCCGGATCCATCATCCCACCCGCCGCAGCTTCCCGTAGTGCAGACATGAACGGCTGCAGGCCGAAATAGCCAACCAGCGTACACCCCAGCATTCCCAGGATAAGCCAGACAAGGTGCTTGCCTGCCTTGGTACCGCGCTCGTCCGGCAACCACTTGATCAGGGCGATCAGCGCAACCGCACAGCCGACGGTCAGCCATGCTTCAATCCTGAATAGCTTGCCGGCAATCGTTCCTGCCAGCACCTTGTCCGCGAGCGTCGCGAACAAGGTGGGTGCAACCACATAACCGACCGTCCACAGGCTGCCCACCCACAGGGTCACCAACAGCAGGCGAACGCGTCCAGCAGTCATGACGGTCAGATGTAACGAACTTCGAGGACTTCGTACTCGCGGATGCCGGACGGTGCGTTGACTTCGACCACGTCGCCGGCATACTTGCCGATCAGCGCACGGGCGATCGGGGAGGTAATGGAGATCTTCTTTTCCTTGAGGTCCGCCTCGTCCTCGCCCACGATCTGGTAGGTCACCTTGTTGCCAGATTCGAGGTCTTCGAGATCAACTGTCGAGGCGAACACGATGCGGCCTTCTGCATCCAGCACTGTCGGGTCGATGACCTGAGCCGCGCCCAGCTTGCCTTCCAGTTCGGCGATGCGCCCCTCGATGAAGGCCTGGCGCTCCTTGGCGGCATCATACTCGGCGTTTTCCGACAGATCGCCCTGCGCACGCGCTTCCGCGATTGCGTTGATGACGGCCGGCCGGTCCTTGGTCTTGAGGCGGTGCAGCTCTTCTTTCAGGAGTTCTGCGCCGCGCTTGGTAATCGGTACTGTGCTCATGTTTCTATAGGCAAAATGAAAACCACAGAGGTCACAAATAACCCCGGAGAAACCAGGATCGTCTGTGACCTCTGTGGCAGATTTTTAGCGGTAGAGGTTTAGTGTAAAGACTTATGCAGGCCTTGTAAATCGTAGACGTGCAACTCGTCCAGATGCCGCATGCCTTCGACCGCGGCCTCTGCGCCGGCGATAGTCGTATAGGTCGTCGCCCGCGCCAGCAGCGCCGACGTACGGATCGTGCGGGAATCGGCGATAGCCGTACGCTTTTCCTCCACGGTGTTGATGACCATGACAATCTCGTTGTTCTTGATCATATCGACAACATGGGGACGTCCCTCTACGACCTTGTTCACGGCCGTGACCGGAATGCCGGCCGCGCTGATTGCCGCTGCCGTCCCTTTGGTCGCGACCAGCGTGAAGCCGAGTTCGACCAGGTCCTTCGCCACCTGAACCGCGCGCGGCTTGTCGCTGTTCTTGACGCTCAGGAAGACCTTGCCGGACTTCGGCAAACGGACGCCTGCGCCCAACTGCGACTTCACGAAGGCTTCGCCAAAGGTCTTGCCCACGCCCATGACTTCGCCGGTCGACTTCATTTCCGGGCCGAGGATGGTGTCCACGCCGGGGAATTTGTTGAACGGGAAGACGGCTTCCTTGACGCTGTAGTACTCGGGCACGACTTCATGCGTGATGCCCTGGCTATCGAGCGACTGGCCGACCATGCAGCGCGCGGCGATCTTCGCCAGTTGCAGGCCTGTGGCCTTCGATACGTACGGGACGGTACGCGACGCGCGCGGGTTTACTTCCAGCACGTAGACGATGTCCTTCAGCTTGCCGTCGACTTCCTGCTGCTGGATCGCGAACTGCACGTTCATCAGGCCGACCACGTTCAGGCCCTTGGCCATCAGCGAGGTCTGGCGCTTCAGCTCTTCGATGGTTTCCTTCGACAGCGAGTACGGCGGCAGCGAGCAGGCGGAGTCGCCCGAATGCACGCCGGCCTGTTCGATGTGTTCCATCACGCCGCCGATGAAAGTGCGCTGTCCGTCGGACAGGCAGTCGACATCGACTTCGATCGCATCGTTCAGGAAGCGGTCGAGCAGCACCGGCGAATCGTTGGACACCTTGACCGCTTCGCGCATGTAGCGCTCGAGGTCACGCTGCTCGTGCACGATTTCCATCGCGCGGCCGCCCAGCACGTAGGACGGGCGGACAACCAGCGGGTAGCCAATTTCCTGTGCGAGGCGCAGTGCTTCCTCTTCGGTGCGCGCGGTGCGGTTCGGCGGCTGGCGAAGGCCGAGGTCGTGCAGCAGCTTCTGGAAGCGCTCGCGATCTTCGGCAGCGTCAATCATGTCCGGCGACGTGCCGACGATGGGCACGCCGTTCGCTTCGAGGTCAAGCGCCAGCTTCAGCGGCGTCTGACCGCCGTACTGGACGATCACGCCGTAGGGTTTTTCCTTGTCGACGATTTCCAGCACGTCTTCCAGCGTCAGCGGCTCGAAGTACAGGCGGTCGGACGTGTCGTAGTCAGTCGACACGGTTTCCGGGTTGCAGTTGACCATGATGGTTTCGTAACCGTCGTCGCGCATTGCCAATGCAGCATGCACGCAGCAGTAGTCGAACTCGATACCCTGGCCGATGCGGTTCGGGCCGCCACCGAGGACCATGATCTTCTTCTTGTCGGTCGGCTGCGATTCGCACTCTTCATCGTAGGTCGAATACATGTACGCGGTCTTGGTTGCGAATTCGGCAGCGCAGGTGTCGACGCGCTTGTAGACCGGGCGCACGCCGAGTTCGCGACGCTTGTCGCGCACGGCCTTGTCGGTGGTCTTCAGCAGCTTGGCCAGGCGGCGGTCAGCGAAGCCCTTTTGCTTCAGCTTGAATAGCGTCGCCTTGTCGATGGCATCCAAGGTCTGGGTTTCGAGCCACAGTTCGATGTCGACGATTTCCTTGATCTGCACCAGGAACCATGGGTCGATGTGCGTCAGCTGCTGCACTTCTTCCAGCGAAAAGCCTTGCGCGAAGGCGTCACCCACGTACCAGATGCGTTCCGGGCCGGGTTCGCCGAGCTGCTCTTCGATGGTTTCGCGGTCCTTGGTCTTTTCGTTCATGCCGTCGACGCCGACTTCGAGGCCGCGCAGCGCCTTCTGGAAGGATTCCTGGAAGGTGCGGCCGATCGCCATCACCTCTCCCACCGACTTCATCTGGGTGGTCAGGTGGCTGTCGGCCTGCGGGAATTTCTCGAACGCGAAACGCGGCACCTTAGTGACGACGTAGTCGATGCTCGGTTCGAACGATGCGGGGGTGGCACCGCCAGTGATTTCATTGCGCAGCTCGTCGAGCGTGAAGCCGACGGCCAGCTTGGCCGCGACCTTCGCGATCGGGAAGCCGGTTGCCTTGGATGCCAGCGCGGACGAACGCGACACGCGCGGGTTCATCTCGATGACGATCATGCGACCGTCCTTCGGGTTGACCGCGAACTGGACGTTGGAACCGCCGGTATCGACGCCGATCTCACGCAGCACTGCCAGCGAGGCATTACGCATGATCTGGTATTCCTTGTCCGTCAGGGTCTGCGCCGGGGCGACGGTGATCGAGTCGCCGGTGTGCACACCCATCGGATCGAGGTTTTCGATCGAGCAGACGATGATGCAGTTGTCCTTCTTGTCACGGACCACTTCCATCTCGTACTCCTTCCAGCCGATCAGGGATTCCTCGATCAGCAGTTCAGAGGTCGGCGAGGCTTCGAGGCCGCGCTTGCAGATGGTTTCGAATTCTTCCGGGTTGTAGGCGATGCCGCCACCGGTACCGCCCATGGTGAAAGACGGGCGGATGATGACCGGGAAGCCGATCACCTTCTGCACTGCCCATGCCTCGTCGAGCGTGTGGGCAATGCCCGAACGCGCGGAGCCGAGGCCGATCTTGGTCATCGCGTCCTTGAACTTCAAGCGGTCTTCAGCCTTGTCGATCGCTTCCGGAGTGGCGCCGATCAGTTCGCAGCCGTACTTGGTTAGCACGCCGTTGCGGTGCAGGTCGAGCGCGCAGTTGAGCGCGGTCTGGCCGCCCATGGTCGGGAGGATCGCGTCCGGGCGCTCCTTGTCGATGATGCGCTCGACGACTTGCCAGGTGATCGGCTCGATGTAGGTCACATCGGCCATCTCCGGGTCGGTCATGATGGTCGCCGGGTTACTGTTGACGAGGATGACCTTGTAGCCTTCCTGGCGCAACGCCTTGCACGCCTGCGCGCCGGAGTAGTCGAATTCGCATGCCTGGCCGATGATGATCGGGCCGGCGCCAATGATCAGGATGCTTTTAATGTCTGTGCGCTTAGGCATTTTTGTGTTTCTCCATCATCGCCACGAAGCGATCGAACAGGGGGGCGATGTCATGCGGGCCGGGCGAAGCTTCCGGGTGGCCCTGGAAGCAGAACGCGGGCTTGTCGGTACGCGCGAAGCCTTGCAGCGAACCGTCGAACAGCGATACATGGGTCACTCGGCAGTTGGACGGCAGCGTGTCGACGTCGACAGCGAAGCCGTGGTTCTGCGAGGTGATCATCACCTGCTTGGTGTCGAGGTCCTGCACCGGGTGGTTCGCGCCGTGGTGGCCGAATTTCATCTTCAGGGTCTTTGCGCCGGAGGCCAGCGCCATGATCTGGTGGCCGAGGCAGATGCCGAAGGTCGGAATGCCGCGCTCGATCAGTTCGCGCGTCGCGGCAATCGCGTAGTCGCAAGGCTCCGGGTCACCGGGTCCGTTGGACAGGAAGATGCCGTCCGGGTTCAGTGCGAGCGCATCGGCTGCGCTTGCCTGCGCCGGCAGGACGGTAACCTTGCAGCCGCGTTCGGCGAGCATGCGCAAGATGTTGTACTTGACGCCATAGTCGAAGGCGACGACGTGGAATTTCGGGTTGTCCTGCTTGCCGTAACCGCGGCCAAGCTTCCACTCGGCTTCGTTCCAGACGTAGGACTTGGTGGTCGATACCACTTTCGCCAAGTCCATGCCAGCTAGGCCCGGGAAGGACTTGGCCAAGGCCAGCGCTTCTTCCGAATTGGCGGACTCACCGGCGATGATAGCGCCGTTCTGCGCACCCTTTTCGCGCAGGATGCGGGTCAGCTTGCGGGTGTCGATGCCGGCGATGCCGACGACGTTTTCCGCCTTCAGGTAATCTGACAGGCTGCGCTGGGAACGGAAGTTCGAGACCAGCAGCGGCAGGTCCTTGATGATCAGGCCGGCGGCGTGGATCTTGCTCGCTTCGACGTCTTCCTCATTGACGCCGACGTTGCCGATATGCGGATATGTGAGGGTGACGATCTGGCGGCTGTAGCTGGGGTCCGTCAGGATTTCCTGGTAGCCGGTCATCGCCGTGTTGAACACGACTTCGCCGATCGTTTGACCGGGTGCACCGATGGAAAAACCCTGAAAGATAGACCCGTCTGCGAGCGCAAGGATGGCCGGAACTGATTGGCCAGAAAAAAATGGCAGCAAGGGTAACTCCTGAGATGTTTACCGCCGCTGCGCCGCGCCAGAACGACCGTCGACCAAACGGCTTTGCGCTGGGTGTCGTGGGTCTTTTTGGGACGGAGATGGAAGGGGTATGCGCTACGGCGGACTGAATTAGATAAACCCTGAGATTATAGCCGAGAACGCCCTGCGCTGCAAATTTGTAAGTTTGCGGTAAGGCGCTCCCGGGAGGGCTTTCCGCCAGCGAATCAGATCACATGGAGGGTCCCGCGATGAGGCGGGAAGCTACAGCTGTTTCAGACCCCGAGAGCGGCGATTCCGGCGCGGGCGATCTGCACATCTTCCGAAGACTTCACGCCTGACACGCCGACCGCGCCAGCGCACTGGCCGTTAACGATAACCGGCACGCCGCCTTCCAACATGCCTTGGAGGACGGGCGCGGACAGAAAGGATGCCCGGCCGTTGTTGATCATGTCTTCATATACTTTGCTCTCGCGGCGGCCGAGCGCAGCGGTTTTCGCTTTCGCGGGCGCAATTTCTGCGGAAATCGGCGCAGCACCATCCAGTCGCTGCAACCACAACAAATGCCCCCCGTCGTCGACCACGGCGATGGTCACTGCCCAGTTGTTGGCTTTCGCTTCGGCCTCCGCTGCCGCCGCGATTTTGCGGGCATCGTCGAGAGTCAGTACTTGTTTCGATTGCATGGGTGCTCCTTTCAAGAAGGCAGGATTGTACGCCAGGCGTCAATTGCCGCGCCTCCGTATTTCTACCTGCCCTGCTTCAGGAGTAGATCGACCAGAGGCTGCAATTCGGCGGAGAGTTTGCCAATATGCGGCAGTACTTCGTCGCGCCGCCCCTCTTTAATCCATTTGAGCAGCGTGGCAAGGTCCGGGATCATGGAGTCGCCGCCTCGCTCTCCGGCCAGTGCGGCGGACTCGAATACCGGCTCTCCGCGTTCGAACGCATCCTCTTCTTCCTGTCCGACCACCCCGGTGACTGCGTAATTCAGGCCGAGAACGGCACGACGGGAAGCGGCGTCACGCATGCCTCGCAATGTTGCCTGATTGGCATCGATGTCGCTGTCGCTCAGCGACACCAGGCCGCAACTTGCTACAAACGACATGCTGCTGTCGTTGACAAGGTTTGCACGTCCGATGGCGTTGCAAACACGTTGCGCGAAAATGCGCGCTGCGTCGAAGTTGATGCCACCAGTGACCAGAGTGAATTCCGCTTCGCCGGTCATCGACACGAGGTCGCTCTGTCGCACGGTACGTTGAAGCAACTGACCAATCGCATCCACAACGCCTGCCGGCGGGAGCGCTGCTACGCCTTCCAGGGCGACATGCCGGATGCCGACTCGCACGTTCAGGACGACGAAGTTCTTTTTGCTGCTGAGGGCACTTGCCAGCAGTTTTTCACCTTGCTCGGTGAGCGTTGCCGCGGACGGCAAAGTTACTTGCGGCCCGTCCGACATGTTGCGCATCAGCGCTTCCAGGCTGCGCTCGAATTCGCGCTGGGTGCCGACCAGCTTGGAAAGAATGTCCAGGCGCGACAGGAGTTGCGCAGTGCCGATCCCTTTGGTGATCAGGTCGGTCGCGCCGGCAGCCTTGACTCGGTCGCGCTCCTCGCGCTCATCGCTGCCTGAAACCACGACCACGGGAATCTCGCGAATGCGGCTGATCTTGGATGCGCGAATACGCTTGAGCAATCCGTAGCCGTCGAGCTTGGGCATGGTGAGATCGGTAATGACGACACGGATGCTCGGGTCGAGCAGCAACGCCTCCCAGGCCTGCTCGCCATCGAGGGCCTCGCGAAACTCGAACATGCCTTCGATGTGCTTGATCAGCGTTGCGCGGACGATGCGGGAGTCGTCGGCAATCAGCACGCGCGGCTTGACCGGAAGATCAACAGTTGTCTGTATGGTCATGCGTTTGCCCAGAAAATGCTTTGACGCAAGCATAACCTTGCATAATAAATTTTGACAGCGCCTGTCGGCTTACCGTACATTGAGGCCGTCATCTTTGGGAAGAAATTACAACGTTGGCAATATCACACCAATTCCTGCTCCAACGTATCTGCGCCTGCACATGTGCGTTGTGGCTCGGGCTGTCTGCTGCATCCGCCGCAGAACCGACCAGCCCTGAGCAGAGCACGGCGTTGACAAAACTGCAAGGATTGACCTCGCGCGCATCCGAACTGGCTATCCATGCGATGGGCCTCATCGGAATCCGATACAAATACGGTGGAACAGCGCCGGAAAACGGCCTGGATTGCAGCGGCCTCGTACGTTATCTATTCAAGGAGGTCTGGGGCAAGGAATTGCCGCGGACTTCGGAAGAAATCAGCCGCGTCGGTGAACGCATCGATACCAGTGAACTGCAACCGGGCGACCTCGTCTTCTACAACACGCTGCGACGCGGCTTCTCCCACGTCGGCGTCTACCTGGGCGACAACAAGTTCATCCATGCCCCGTCCGGCGGCGGCCAAGTCCGGATCGAGAGCATGGATATGAGCTACTGGAAGAACCGTTTCAACGGCGCGCGCCGCATCAACCAGTCCGAATAAGAGCTTACTGCTCGCGCCTCGCCGCAAGTTTTCGCTTGATTTCCGGCATCAGGGCTGCTGCTGCCTGCTCGCCGGCAAGAATCGCGGTGTTCCGCCTCGGAAAGTCGTTTCCCTTCATCGTGCCCAGCCGCGGCTGAATCACGACGTCCGCCTCCCTCAGTTCGAAGGCATTGATGCTCTGCCCCATGATCGCAAAGGTCTGCAGCAGCACCTCCAGTGTGCTGGCGGAAGGCTGTGCGTCCGGCTGAGAGGAAATGTTAACGGCGATAACGAAGTCAGCCCCCATTTCACGTGCAAAACGGACCGGCACCGGCGACACAAGTCCGCCGTCGACATACGACCGCTCGCCGATGCGCACGGACTGGAAAACGCCGGGCACGGCGGAGGATGCGCGTACGGCCGTACCGGTATTCCCCCGCTGGAAAAGAATGGGCTCACCGGTCTTCAGGTCGGTCGCCACGGCCCCGAATGGTCGCTTCAACTTCTCCAGCGGCACATTGTTGACCGCCTTGTTCACATAGTTCTGCAGCGCCTCGCCTTTCAGCACGCCGGTGGCCTTCGCGAACAGTGGGACCGACCAGTCGGAGATAGCGGCTTCATCCATTTCCAGCGCGAGCTTGTGCAAGGCGAAGCCGTTGTTGCCGGCCGCGTACAGGGCGCCGACGAGGCTGCCGGCACTCGTGCCGACAACGATGTCCGGGACGATGCCCTGGGCTTCCAGCGCCTTGATGACGCCTATATGTGCAAAGCCGCGCGCGGCGCCGCCGCCGAGGGCCAATCCAACCTTGACCGCGCGCGCGGGCTTGGGCTGAGCATCCGACTGTGAGGCAGGGGGCGTTGCGATGGGCGACGAAGAACAGGCCGCCAGAAAAATCACCAAGGAAAAAAGAAGGACAGCGGAAGAAAAACGCTTCATGGGCTGATACATCGGCGTCATGCCGGAAAGTTGCGGCCTGGACCGTGTAACAACACCGGTCTTCGGCAAGGAAACGGCATTGTAACGGAGCCGGAAACAGGGACACCATTCTTAATGAGAATCATTCCTGTTTACGTAAAAACTGGATATACTGGATTGTTGTTATCAAAAATCATTCTCAACAAGGAAAGAATAATGAAAACTGTCCTCCACTCGAACATCGCCGCCGCTGCCCTTGCGCTTGTCGTAGCCTCCGGCGTTGCCCATGCCCAGGAAAACGTACTGAATCTTTATTCCGCCCGTCATTACCAGACGGACGAACAGCTCTACTCCAACTTCACGAAGCACACCGGCATCAAGATCAACCGTATCGAAGCCGACGACAACGCGCTGCTGGAGCGCCTGAAGAACGAAGGCAAGAACAGCCCGGCCGACGTGATCCTGATGGTGGACGCGGCCCGCCTGTGGCGCGCGCAGATCGACGGCCTGTTCCAGCCGGTGAAGTCCAAGGTGCTGGATTCCCGCATCCCGGCCAACCTGCGCGGCAAGGATGACGGCAAGGGTTCCGAATGGTACGGTTTCTCCACCCGCGGCCGCATCATTGTCTACAACAAGGCCAACGTGAAGCCGGAAGATGTCGCGACCTACGAATCGCTGGCCGATGCGAAGAACAAGGGCAAAGTCTGCACCCGCTCCGGTTCGCACCCCTACATGCTGTCGATGATCGGTTCGATGATCGAGCGTAACGGCGAAGCAGCCACCGAAAAGTGGGCACAGGGCGTGGTCAACAACTTCGCGCGTCCTCCGCGCGGCGGCGACACCGACCAGATCAAGGGCGTGGCCACCGGCGAATGCGGCGTGGCAGTCGCCAACTCCTATTACTATGTCCGCCTGCTGCGTTCGACCAAGCCGGAAGACAAGGAACTGATGAGCAAAGTCGGCTTCGTGTGGCCGAACCAGAAGTCCTCCGGCACGCACCTGAACATCTCTGGTGGCGGCGTCGCCAAGAATGCGCCGCATCGTGAGGCCGCAGTCAAGTTCCTGGAGTACCTGGCAAGCGACGAAGCGCAAGCCTACTTCGCGAACGGCAACAACGAATGGCCGGTCGTTTCCACTGCAGTGGCGAAAAACCCGACGCTGGAAGAAATGGGCAAGTTCAAGGCCGAGAACATTTCGATTGCGACTATCGGCAAGAACCAGATCGCTGCGCAGCGCATTCTCGACCGCGTAGGCTACAAGTAATCCCTCGTCCGCACGGGATCCGGCAACGGATTCCGTGCCCCGTCCTCTACCGTCTACGCCGCATCGATGAGAGCCCGGATCGGACGTTATTCTTCCCAATAGATTGATTGCACTACCGGCTGAAATTGACGAAATCAAGCCGGAAATCGCGGTGACGCCAACCCGCAGCTAGGCGCCGCGCAGGAATAAGTTGTGCAACTT
The DNA here is from genome assembly GCA_035627275.1 of Noviherbaspirillum sp. Lineage (GTDB taxonomy): Bacteria > Pseudomonadota > Gammaproteobacteria > Burkholderiales > Burkholderiaceae_D > Noviherbaspirillum. The sequence continues at coordinate 44,883 of DASPMC010000076.1, read as the reverse complement.
ATTCCGTCGCGACCAGCTTTCTCGGGAATTTCACCGTGAAGGTACTACCCTTTTCCGGTTCGGAGTCGATGTGCAGAGATGCGTCGTGGCGCAACAGCACGTGCTTGACGATCGCAAGGCCGAGTCCGGTACCCTGCGTTTCGCGCGAACGACTCTTGTCGACGCGATAGAAGCGCTCCGTCAGCCGGGAGATATGTTCGGGCCGGATGCCGATGCCGGTGTCCTGCACGACGAACTGCGGGCCGGCCTCTTTCATTTCCCACTTGATGTTGATCGATCCGCCTTCAGGCGTGTAGCGCACGGCGTTCGATACGAGATTACCAAAGGCGCTGCGCAACTCCTCCGTCCCACCCTTGAGGTCAGGGCCGTTGCATTGCATCGAGATGGCGTGCCGGCCGGCAGAAAGCGCGATCGCTTCCTGCTCGATCTGCTCCAGCAGCACGCGCACATTCACCTTCTCAGGCCGCAACGGATACTCGACCGACTCCAGGCGGGTCAGCGTCAGCATGTCCTCAACTAGATTCTGCATACGCTGGCCCTGCTCGGTCATCAGTTTGAGGTGCGACATGCGGGTCTGCGGATCGAGGTCGGGCTGGCTGGTGGCGATTTCGAGGAAACCGTTGATGACGGTCAGTGGCGTGCGCAGTTCGTGAGACGCGTTGGCGATGAAGTCGCGCCGCATCATCTCGATGCGTTCGGACTCGGTCGCGTCATGGGTGACGAGAATCTGGCGGCGGTTTTCGAATGGAATGATCTGGACCACCAGTTTGCGGTCCTTGAAGCTCAGCGTCAGCGGCTGGTCGTAGCGGCCAAGGATGATGTAATCCATGAACTCGGGGCTGCGGACCAGGTTGGTGACACGCATGCCCTTGTCGCGATCGAGCTGCAGGCCGAGGTGCTTTTCGGCGGCGGGATTGCACCATTCGAGGAACAGCACGTCGTCCATGATGACGACGCCATCCGGCAGCAGGCTCATCGCCTGGCGGAAGCGCTGCAGCCATTCGGACAGTTCCGCCTGGTTCTTCTCGTCGCCGCGGCGCATGCGGTAGAGACGCGCGAAGATGTCGGTCCATGCCCCCCAACCGTCGGGCAGTTTCGCGCTGCTGGGATCGTCGAGCCAGGCGGACAACTGGTAGAGGTACTGGAGCTGCACCACCAGCAGCACCAGCAGGCCGGCGAAGGCAGCGACGAGGCCGGCAACCGTACCGAACAGGTACCAGAGAATTCCGGCACCGGCGAGTACAAGCGAAAGACGCAGGCCGGCCGGAATCCAGAAAAGCAGGCGAGGATTCATAAAGGGAGGTTATTTCTCGGACAGCATGTATCCTACACTGCGGACCGTCTTGATGAGCGACTCGGCCTCCTTGAGCGCCTTGCGCAAGCGGAGCACATGGACGTCCACCGTACGTTCTTCGATCACCACATGGTCGCCCCAGACCTTGTCCAGCAGCTGGCTGCGGGAGAAAACGCGCTCCGGATGGGCGAGGAAGAACTTCAACAGCTTGTATTCCGCATGTCCGATCTCGATCTTCTGGCCGTTCAACATCACGGAACAGCTCACAGGATCCAACGAGACTGCGCCAGCGGACATCAGGCTCTGTGCATGCTCTGGCGCCTTGCGGCGCAACAGCGCCTTGATGCGCGCGGTCAGTTCGCGCGGCGAGAACGGCTTGGTGATGTAGTCGTCGGCGCCATTGTCCAGGCCGGCGATCTTGTCCTCTTCCATGCTCTTCGCAGTCAGCATGATGACCGGTAGCTCATTCAACTGCCGGTCGCCGCGGATGCGCGACAACAGGCGCAGGCCGGACTGGTCCGGCAGCATCCAGTCGAGCAGGACCATGTGCGGCGTGCGGCGCTGGATGAACTCCCAAGCCTCAGTCGCACTGCCTACAGCGAAGACATTCCAGCCCGCCTCCTTCAGCGTGAAGGAAACGAGCTCGACGATGGACGGTTCATCTTCAACGACAAGAATGGTGGTTTTGTCGACTGCCATGTTCAGACGTCGCTATCCAGCTTGGTGAAAACGTAATCGGTATGGCGGATGTCCTTGCCTTCCACGACGTAGATCACGTACTCGGCAATGTTCTTTGCGTGGTCACCGATGCGTTCGATCGCCTTGGCAACCCAAAGCGTGTCGAGAGCCGCGGAAATCGTGCGCGGGTCTTCCATCATGAAGGTCACCATGGCGCGCGTCGTCGAGCGGAATTCATGATCGATCGTCTCGTCCGCGGTGATGATCCTCGCCGCCTGCTTTTCATCCAGGCGCGCGAACGCATCCAGCGCATCGTGCAGCGAGTTCGCCGCGCCGGTCGCAAGCACACGGACCGATTCGTAATGGTTGAGGACACCGACGGTGCCGCGCTCGTGCAGGTGCTTCGCGGTGCGCGCGATCTTGACCGCCTCGTCGCCGATGCGCTCGAGGTCGGTGATCACCTTCAGCGTCGCCATCACGGTACGCAAGTCGTTCGCCGCCGGCTGGCGCTTGACGATCAGGTGGCTGCATGCATCGTCGAGCGTCACTTCGAGGCGGTTGACGTTCTCGTCCGACTTGATCACCTGCTCGGCCTGCGTGAGGTCGCCGCTGCGGAAACAGGCCATTGCATCGTTGAACTGGCTTTCCACCAATCCGCCCATGGTCAGCACCTTGGAGCGGATCGTTTCGAGATCCATGTCGTACTGTTTGGAAGAGTGGTCGCCTGGCATCAGGTTCTCCTAATTGATTCCGTGTTCTGTGTGTCAGCCGAAGCGGCCGGTGATGTAGTCCTGCGTTTCCTTCTTCGCTGGGTTCATGAAGATCTGGTCGGTTTCGCCGAACTCCACCAGCTCGCCCAGGTACATGTACGCAGTATAGTCCGAGCAGCGTGCGGCCTGCTGCATGTTGTGCGTCACGATGGTGATGGTGTAATCCTCTTTCAGCTCGGCGATCAGTTCTTCGATCTTCGCGGTGGAAATCGGATCCAAGGCCGAGGTCGGCTCGTCGAGCAGCAGCACGTCGGGTTTTACTGCCACGCTGCGCGCGATGCACAGGCGCTGCTGCTGGCCGCCGGACAGCGAGAGGCCGCTCTTGTTGAGCTTGTCCTTGACCTCGGTCCACAGGGCCGCCTTCTTCAGCGCCCATTCGACACGCTCGTCCATTTCGCCCTTGGACAGGTTCTCGTACAGGCGTACACCGAAGGCGATGTTTTCATACACCGACATTGGGAACGGCGTCGGCTTCTGGAACACCATGCCGACCTTCGCACGGAGCATGTTCACGTCCTGACCCGGTTCGAGGATGTTGCGGCCGTTGTACATGATCTTTCCTTCCGCGCGCTGACCGGGGTACAGGTCGTACATCCGGTTGAGCGTGCGCAGCAGGGTCGATTTGCCGCAGCCGGACGGTCCAATGAAGGCCGTGACCTTCTTCTCGAACACGTTCAGGTTGATGTTCTTCAGGCCCTGGAATGTGCCGTAGAAAAAATTCAGGCCGGAGATCTCGAGCGTCGGTTTCACGGCAGTCATTGTTGTCGAATCATTCATATCAGTGCGGAGTTTTCTGGCTGAGCAAGGTACGCGAGAGGATATTCAGGCCGAGCACGCTGAAGGTGATCAGCAATGCGCCGCCCCATGCGAGCTCGCGCCAATTGTCATACGGACTCATCGCGAACTGGAAGATGACGACCGGGAGGTTGGCCATCGGCGCGTTCATGTTGGCGCTGAAGAACTGGTTGTTCAGTGCGGTGAACAGCAGCGGCGCGGTTTCGCCGGAGATGCGGGCGACTGCCAACAGCACGCCGGTGATGACGCCGGCCTTGACCGCACGCAGGCGCACCATCATCGCGACCTTCCAGCGCGGCGCGCCGAGCGCGAATGCCGCCTCGCGAAGGCTGCTCGGCACCAGCTTGAGCATGTTGTCCGTGGTACGGACTACGACAGGCACGGCGATCAGCGATATCGCGAAGGTGCCGGCCCAACCGGAAAAGTGCTTCACGTTGGCGACATAGAGCGCATAGACGAACAGGCCGATGACGATCGAAGGCGCCGACAGCATGATATCGGTAACGAAGCGCGTGATCTGCGCCAGCCAGCTTTCCTCGCCGTATTCGGCAAGATAGATGCCGGCGAGGATGCCGATGGGCGTGCTGATCAGCGTGGCAAACCCGACCATCATCAGGCTGCCGACGATGGCATTCATCAGGCCGCCGCCGTCGCTACCCGGCGCAGGCGTGGTTTCTGTGAACATGGCTAGGCTCAGCGCGCCGAAACCCTTCACCAGCAAGGTGAACAGGATCCACATCAAGAAGAACAGGCCGACGGCCATCGCGCCAATCGACAGTGCGATGCCGATGCGATGCACCCACAGGCGCTTGCGATAGACAGGATTCATTTCGTTCCCTCCCTGCGCGACAGGCCCATCAGCATGAGCTTGGCCGCGGTGAGCACAATGAAGGTAATGACAAACAGGATCAGACCGAGCGCGAACAGCGAAGAGACGTGCAGCTTCGATTCGGCCTCGGCGAATTCATTGGCGAGCGTGGATGCAATACTGTTGCCTGGCGCAAACAGCGACCACGACAGCTTGTGCGCATTGCCGATCACGAAGGTGACAGCCATCGTTTCGCCGAGCGCGCGCCCGAGGCCAAGCATCACGCCGCCGACCACGCCGGTCTTGGTGTACGGCAGGACGACCTTGCGCACCACTTCCCACTTCGTGCAGCCCAGGCCGTAAGCGGATTCCTTGAGAACAGCGGGCACGATCTCGAAAACGTCGCGCATCACCGATGCGATGAACGGGATGATCATGACCGCGAGGATCAGGCCGGCCGTCAGGATGCCGATGCCCATCATGGGCCCGGTGAAGAGCTGGCCGATCACCGGCAGCTGGCCCAGGGTCTTTTTCAGTATCGGCTGGATATGGTCGCCGAACAGTGGAGCAAAGATGAACAAGCCCCACATGCCGTAGATGATGCTGGGCACGCCGGCCAACAGCTCGACCGCAGTGCCAAGCGGACGACGCAGCGGCGTCGGGCAGATTTCGGTCAGGAACAAGGCAATGCCGAAACTGATGGGGAACGCGATCAGCAGCGCGATCAGCGACGTGGCCACCGTGCCGACGATCGCGATCAGCGCACCGTACTGGTCATTGACCGGGTCCCACTCCACGGTCGTGATGAAGGCGGGGCCGAATTCCTTGAGCGCCGGCCAGGCGCCGATGATCAAGGAGATGATAATGCCCGCGAGCACCAGCAATACGCTGAGCGCGAACAAGAGTGTGATCTTGTGGAACAGGAAATCCTGAAGCCGCTGCTTGCGCATGGTGTTCCCCATGGCCTTGGCCGCGGCTTGCTGCTCGTCGGTTCTTCGTTCGTTTTGTTCAGACGAGGCGACGGACGCCGCGACCGAGGATGGATTTGCATTCATAAGCAAAAAGCCCTTGCGGGCGGTTGAGACCGGACACGAACCCATCCTGGGATGGCTTCGTGTCTCGGACGGGTACTACCGGGGATGCTGTGGTGATTAATAGATCGCCTTGCCCGAAGCATCCTTCAGCTGGGACTTCCATGCATCCTGGACCAGCTTCACGACCGGTGCGGGCATCGACACGTATTCCAGTTCCGTGGCCATTGCGCCGCCGTTCTTGTATGCCCAGTCAAAGAACTTCAGCACTTCCTTGCCCTTGGCAGCATCCGCCTGTGCCTTGTGCATCAGGATGAAGGATGCGCCGGTGATCGGCCAGCTGTTCTTGCCAGCCTGGTCGGTCAGGACCACGGCGAAGCCCGGGGTCTTGGCCCAGTCGGCACCTGCTGCTGCTGCCTTGAAAGTATCATCGTCCGGCTGCACGAACTGGCCTTCGCGGTTCTTCAGCTGGGCATGCGACATCTTGTTGCGCTTGGCATAGGCGTACTCGACGTAGCCGATGGAGTTCTTGATACGCTGGACGTTGGCTGCAACACCTTCGTTGCCCTTGCCGCCCACGCCGGTCGGCCACTTGACCGCGGTACCTGCGCCAACCTTGGACTTGAACTCGGCATTGACCTTGGACAGGTAGTCGGTGAACAGGAAGGAGGTGCCGGATCCGTCAGCGCGGTGCACCACGGTGATGTCTTCCGCCGGCAGCTTGACGCCTGCGTTCAGGTTGGCAATTTCCGGTGCATTCCACTTGGTGACCTTGCCCAGGTAGATGTCGGCGAGCACTTGGCCGGTGAGCTTGAGCTGGCCGGGTGCGACACCATCCAGGTTCACGACCGGCACCACGCCGCCCATGATGGCCGGGAACTGCATCAGGCCTTCGGATTCCAGGTCTTCCGCCTTGAGCGGCATATCGGACGCGCCGAAGTCGACGGTCTTGGCCTTGATCTGCTTGATGCCGCCGCCGGAGCCGATGGACTGGTAGTTCAGGCCGTTACCGCTGACCTTCTTGTACTCTTCCGCCCACTTGGCGTAGATCGGATACGGGAAGGTAGCGCCCGCACCGGTGATGTCGGCCGCTGCAGCGGAGGTAAAGGCAATTGCGGCACCCGCGGCGATTGCGGCGGATGTAAGGAATTTGTTCAGTCGCATATCTGCTCCATGAAGTTGTCAAAGTAAGACAGGGCGAACTGTAGCGAAGGATTGTGACAGCTTTATGACACTGACAAAAAGGAATGTCATAAAGTGCCGGAGGGCGGGTTGCATGTCATTTGGTGTCATCGACTTGTCACAATCCTTTTCTACACTGCCGTGATCAAATGACATGATTCCGGCTGGAAATGAACAAAAAGACAAAATCCGAATCGAAAGCTGCCGTTGCCCCGGCCCAAGACAGCAGCGTGTACCTGAACCGGGAACTGTCGCAGCTCGCATTCAATCGCCGCGTCCTGGCGCAGGCCGAGGATCCGAGCATTCCCCTGCTGGAACGTTTGCGCTATCTCTGTATCGTCAGCAGTAATCTGGACGAGTTCTTCGAAGTAAGGATTGCCAGCTTGTTGGTCCACAACCGGATGGAAGGCGTGAAAACGGAGCCCCCGGCACTCGCAGCTGCCTTGGGACGCACCAGCGCTGAGTCACATGACATCGTCGCGAGACAATATGAATTGCTGCACACGGACATCCTGCCGCAGCTTTCGGCAAAAGGTATCCATCTCCTACGGCACCAGGATCGCAATGAGGCCCAGCGTGCCTGGGTAAAGGAATATTTCGACCGCGAGGTGCGGCCATTGCTCACACCGATTGGACTCGATCCGGCCCATCCGTTTCCGCAAGTAGTTAACAAAAGCCTGAATTTCATCGTCGAGCTTTCCGGAAAAGATGCCTTCGGGCGTGGAACAGGAATTGCGATCCTGAAAGCCCCGCGCGTGCTGCCCCGGGTGATCCGCTTGCCGGACTCGCTTTCGAAGAAAGGCGTGTCCTTCTGCCTGCTTTCATCCATTATCCACGCGCATATTTCGGATTTGTTTACCGGGCGAGAGGTTCTGGCCTATTCCCAGTTCCGCGTCACCCGCAACAGCGATTTGTGGGTGGATGAAGAAGAGGTGAAGAACCTGCGCCAGGCGTTGCAGTCCGAATTGCAGAGCCGCCATTTCGGCTTCGCAGTCCGGCTGGAAGTTGCGCACAATTGTCCGCCTCACCTGGCCGATTTCCTGCTCGACCAGTTTTCGATCGACCGCAGCCGGCTCTACGCTGTGGATGGACCGGTGAACATGGTGCGACTGCTGGAACTGGTGAATACCGTCCAGCAACCGTCGCTACACTTCCCGCCTTTCTTGCCGGGACTGCCCCGCCAGCTCGCTGACGGGAGCATGTTCGACCTGCTGCACAAGCAGGATGTTCTTCTGCACCATCCTTTCCAGTCGTTCCAGCCGGTGGTGGAATTCATCCGCTCGGCGGCGGAAGACCCGAACGTGCTTGCCATCAAGCAGACGATCTATCGTACCGGCATGAATTCCGATCTGATGGAAGCGCTGATTACCGCCGCGCGCAACGGAAAGGAAGTCACGGTAATCGTGGAGCTGATGGCGCGCTTCGACGAGGAAGCCAATATCAACTGGGCCGAACGGCTGGAGCGCGTAGGCGCCCAGGTCGTGTATGGCATCGTGGGCCTGAAGACGCACGCCAAGCTGGCACTGGTCCTGCGGCGGGAAGACGGCGAATTGCGCCGCTACGTCCACCTCGGCACCGGCAACTACCATCCCACCACGACCAAGCACTACACCGACTTCGGCCTGCTGACTTCCCATCCCGGCCTGACCGCCGATGTCAACGAGATCTTCATCCACCTGACCAGCCTGACCAAGCCGAAAAAACTCCAGCACCTGTGGCTGGCACCGTTCGCGCTGCAGAAGGAGCTGATCAAGGCTATCCGCAACGAAGCCGCGATCGCGCGTGAAGGCCGCCCTGCCCGCATCATCGCAAAAATGAATGCACTGGTGGATGAATCGGTAATCCGCGCCTTGTACGCCGCCTCTTGCGACGGCGTCAAGATCGACCTCATCGTCCGCGGCGCCTGCGCCTTGCGGCCCGGCGTGCGAGGCCTGTCGGAAAACATCCGCGTGCGCTCCATCGTCGGCCGTTTCCTCGAGCACAGCCGGATCTATTATTTTCGCAACGACCTCGCGCATGACGTCTACCTGGCCAGCGCCGATTGGATGAACCGGAACCTGTTCCGGCGCGTCGAAGTGGCATTCCCCGTCCTCGACAGCCTCCTGAAAAAGCGGGTCATCGCGGAAGGACTGAATCCGTACTTGAAGGACAATATGAATGCCTGGGAACTGGACGCCGACGGCCGCTACCATCGCAAGAAACTGCGTGGCAAGCAACTTCCCTTCAGCGCGCAGCAACACTTGGCCCAGACGCTCGGTGCGGGCGGCAAACTCGAATAGGTGCTCTCATGGAACTGATTCTGTGGCGTCACGCCGAAGCCGAGCCCGGCGGCCCGGGCCAGCCGGACGAAGCGCGTGAACTGACGGAAAAAGGTCGAAAACAGGCCCGCAGGATGGGCGAGTGGCTGAACCGCAATCTGCCCGACGACTGCCGCATCCTGTGCAGTCCGGCAGTGCGCACTCTTCAGACTGTGGAAGCGCTGGGGCGCAAATTCAAGACCAGTCGTGCGCTGGCGCCGGATGCGGGCGCTAGGGACATCCTGGGTGCGGCAGACTGGCCGGACAGCGACTCGCCGGTGCTGGTGGTCGGCCACCAGCCTGCGCTCGGTCATGTGGCTTCGCTGCTCATCGCGGGCTTGGAAGAAGCATGGCACCTGCGCAAAGGGAGCATCTGCTGGATCGCGAGCAAGGACGACGACAACGGGGAATTTCCCTATCTCAGGGTCGTGCTCGGCGCCGACCTGGCCGGCAAGTAACTCTCCGTTATTTCGTCCCGAACAAGCGGTCGCCGGCATCGCCCAGGCCCGGCACGATGTACGCATGTTCATTCAGGTGCGAGTCCAGCGAAGCGACATAGACCTTCACGTTCGGATGCGCCTCCTGGAAGACCGTCACGCCTTCCGGCGCTGCCACCAGCGCAAGGAACACGATGCGATCCTCGGGAACGCCGCGCTTGCGCAGCACATCCACCGCATGGACCGCCGAATTGCCCGTGGCCAGCATCGGATCGCACAGGATGAAGGTACGCTCCTGCAGGTCCGGAAGGCGGACGAGGTATTCGACCGGCTGGTGGGTTTCATGGTCGCGGTAAACGCCGATATGCCCCACCCGGGCCGACGGCACCAGGTCGAGCAGTCCGTCGCTCATGCCGATTCCGGCGCGCAGCACCGGCACCACGGCCAGCTTCCGGCCTGCGATGACGGGCGCATCGATGGTCAGCAAGGGGGTATCCATGCGCTTGGTGGTCATCGGCAGGTCGCGCGTCACTTCATACCCCATCAACAAGGTCAGCTCCCGCAACAGTTGCCGGAAAGTGCGCGTCGATGTGTCCTTGTCGCGCATGTAGCTGAGCTTGTGCTGGATCAGCGGATGGTCAAGGATGAACAAATTGGGGAAGCGAGAGTCCTGTTTCATGGTCTGGCCTAGTTTCTGATTTGTCTGGGTCTGCGCAGTGTACATCACAGGAAGCGCGAAATCGTGTGCAGGACCAGGCCCACGAAACCGCCGACCAACGTGCCGTTGATGCGGATGTACTGGAGGTCCTTGCCGACGTGCAGTTCCAGCTTGCGCGACATGGTCTCCGCATCCCACCTCCGGATCACGCGAGCGACGAGGTCGGCAATCATTTCCCGCCGCGCGACGATCGTTTCTGTCGCGAAGATGCGTATCCACTGGTTGAGCTTGCGCTGGACGCGTTCATCGCCCAGGAGTTCATTGCCGACCGAGCGGAAGCCTTGGTCGAGTTTGGCGGCAAGATGGGAATCCGGCGAAGCGATGTCGGCTTCCAGCCTCGCCTTGATGTCGTGCCAGATATGCACCATGTAATTGCGTGCCAGCGGATGGCCGAGCACCTCGCCCAGCATCGCGTCGAGTTTTTCCTCGTACTCCGGCGAGGTCTTCAACTTGTTGATGAAATCGTCGGTCATGTACTGGAAGCGCATGCGCCATTCGCTATCTTCTTCGCGCATTTCGTCCAGCGTGCTCTGCACGGCGTCAAGCAGCCGGTGGTAGAGCTTTTCATCGATCACCTTGGGTAGCCAGCGCGGACTACTCTCATGGATTTTCCAGCGGATGTAGTCCTTGTTGTGATCGAGCGCCCGCGCCGCCATATCGATCAGGTGATTAAAAAAAGCCTGATGGCGGTTGCTTGCCACCAGCACTGAAAGCATCTCCGCGACCGCTGGTGCGAACTTCGTATGCCGCACTGCCGCCGTCAGCCGGTTGTGCATGAACTGTTTGACGTCTTCATCCTCCACCACCCGCAGCAAGGTCGGCACGCTGCGCACGATTTGCCGGGAGATCGCCTTGCTGTTTTCCGGTTGCGCCAGCCAGGCGGCTGCGGCGCCGGCAAAATCGATGGGTTGCAATTCCTTGCGGATGATTTCCTGCGTGATGAAGTTATGCTCCAGGAAATTCGACAGGCTGTCGCCGATGCGGTCCTTGTTGCGCGGAATGATTGCCGTGTGGGGAATCGGCAGTCCGAGGGGGTGGCGGAACAAGGCGGTCACCGCGAACCAGTCGGCCAGCGCACCGACCATGGCCGCCTCGGCAAAGGCGGCGACGAAAGAAAGATAGGGGAAGCGCGGCATCAAGGATCGCGAAATGACGAACAGTATCGCCATTGCCACGAGCAAGCCGGTGGCTAACCTGCGCGTTTTTTTGAGTTGTAACGCCTGTTCCCGCTCGTGCATCGACAACCCGCTGGAATTTGATATCCGGTTCGAGCGCAGAAGGTTGCGATTAGTTCACAAATGACAACTCATCGTTCTTGCTTGCAAGACAGCCAGAGCATGAGAAGCATCGCGCCTGAATAAAACCAGTAATCGACCGGCGCCAGCCACAGCCAATGCTTGTGCCAGTGGACGGCATCGGGATTGAATCTCTCCAGCCCGTAGGCCGGATTGAGCAGGAACCACAGGAAATCCTCCACGATCCAGAACAGCATGATGCAGCCGATCACGCGGAACTCGGCGCGCCAGGACCAATGCCCCATGAAGAACAGCGGGAAGTGGAAGAACAACGCGATGAAAGGAAACACCCACGCGTGATAGCCGGTCATGGCTCGCCCGCCCCAGAAGATATCCAGCAGCCAGTGCTCCTCGATGCGCCAGGTCGGCAGGTTGGTCGCCCAGCCCGCACCGCCCTCGATCTGGATTTCGATGTGGGCAAAAAAATAGGCGAGCAGGATGACCCACGCGAGCGTGAGCACAATTTGCAGGGGGCGATTGTTCAAGGGCATGCGAATCGACAAGGGAAATGGGAAAGGACGGATTCAAGCACGTCGTGTGCAGCATCTGGCCGGGCGAGGCGTTCGCACTTGACGCGCATGTCCGCGAGCTTTTCAGGATGGCGCAAGAGATGGCACAGCCGGTATTCGAGCGTCACCGGATCGTTGGCCTTCAGCGCCACGCCCTCTTCCAGAAGGAAATCGGCGTTGCGTTCTTCCTGACCAGGAATCGGGGAGTTGAGGATCATCGGCAGGCGCATGGCCAGGCACTCCGACGTTGTCAATCCGCCGGGCTTGGTGATGGCAATGTCCGCGCAGGCCATCAGGCGTTCGATCCGGTCGGTGAACCCTTGCAGAATCAGGCGTCCCGGATGCTCCACGGCGAGTGCCTGCAATGCGGCCAGCAGGTCACGGTTTTTCCCGGCCAGCGCAATCAGCTGGAAATCCTCCTCGAGCGCCAGCAGGCGGGCGGCAAGGCTGTCGAGACGGCCGAGGCCGGCGCCGCCGCCCATCAACAGCACAGTCTTCCGGTCCGGGTCGATACCGAGTTCACGTGCGCATTCTCTCCTTGAAGGCATCGTGCCGAACGCCGGCATGATAGGGATGCCAGTCACGCGGATGGCACCGGATGCGATCCCGTGCCCGCGCATGCGGAAGGCCACTTCCTCGTTCGCGGCGAAGTAGCCGGCGATATTGTCATGCACCCACATGCGATGCAGGTCGAAGTCGGTGACCTGTACCCACACCGGACAGTTCAAGCGTGAACGGCGCGTCATGTGCGAAAGGATTTCCGCCGGCAGGAAATGGGTGCAGACGATCGCATCCGGGTCGAACGCCGCGATCTGTCTTCGCAGGCGCAGTGTGTTCAGCCGTTCGATACCCCGACGCAAGCGTTGCATCATGCTGTCTGGCCGCGCTTCGTCCGTAACCCGGTAGAGATAGCCCCAGATAGCAGGATGCCTGTTCACAAGCGCGATGTAGAAATTCGCGTACAGCTTGCGGAATCCGGAAGGGACATGATCCATGACATCCAGGTGCAGCACGTCGACGTCGGCATGCCGTAGTTGGGCATGCGCACGAAGCGCCTCGGCGGCCCGGATATGTCCGGCACCGGCAGAAACGCTCAGCAGGAGAATCCTCTGTCTCGGCAACGGGAACAGCGGGAGCGCCGGCGACAACGCATCGAGCGTCAGGTACACGGCGGCCTCGCGGTGGCACCGATACGGTCTCGCAATCTGTTTCCCCTTCTTCCATGCCCCGAGCGCTGCTCAATTGTCATTAACGAAATCCCGCGTATGGAATCGTCCCTGAAACGACGTTGGAACAACAGTGGTTTCATCCCCAACCATCTTGAATCGCGACACTCGCAGTATCGAGGCGAAATATGTCACGCATGTGAAGTTTGCATGACGACAACGTGAAATATCAGGAGGAAATTCCGGACCGGGACAGTATCCTTTTTACGCGCCGGCATACGAAGATCGGAACGTAATCGCTCACCCTGGCGTCGGCGAACGATTCCAGTACTTCTTCGTAGAGCGGCACGATTTCCTGCACCGTGCGCTGCATCTCTTCGGCAAGGGATTCGATGAAGCGGACATGGCGCTCCAGCGCCGCATCGTCGGCTTGCATGAGCCGGTCCGGTTCTTCGGCGTAGTCTGGCATGCGGCTCACACGATTGACGAGTTTGGCGCCGCATCGATGGGCACGAGACGCGCCGGACAAAGATTCTCCAGAAATCGCGAGGCGGCCAGGTCCGACGAGAATGCGAGCGCGTGCTGCCGGACCTTGCCGCGGTCAAGCGCAAGCGCCGCGCGTACAGCGCTCGCCAGATCCTTGTCGAGCGCGCCGGATACTCCGTTCGCCACTACCTCGTTGGCTCCTTCTGCCGCATACGTCGCTACCGGAATACCGCAGGCCATTGCCTCAAGCAGCGACAGGAACAAGGTGTCGGCTTTGCCGGGATATACCAGGACGTCCGCGCAGTTGTAGTACGGCGGCAAGTCCCGGTTTTCCTTCTGCCCCAGGAACTTTACCTGCGGATAGCGCTGCTCGAGCTCTTCACGCAGCGGTCCGTCCCCGATGACCCACTTGGAACCGGGTACATCCAGACGCAGGAAATCCACCACGCCATGATCGGCCGACAGCCGCCCGACGAACAGATGTAGCGGGCGCTGGATGCAGGCATAGTCAGTGCGCTCAGGCTGGAATCGCGCGGTATCGATGCCGCGCCCCCAGAGCACGACATTGTGGACGCCACGCTTCCGCAGCGCATGCATGTCGCTCTGGGAAAACACCATGACCGACCGGGAGTGTCGGTGAAACCAGCTCAACCAGAGAAAACCGGCCGCGACCGGAATCCTGGTACGTGCATGCAGAACCCCGGGAAGACCGGCATTGCAGCTGCTCGTGAAGTCGAGCCCACGGGCAAGGCAGTAGCGTCGCGCCGCCAATCCCATGGTGCCTTCTGTGAGGATATGGATCGCATCCGGCGCGAACGCGTCGAGTTCGCGCTCGACCCTGCGGTACGGTTTACCGGCGAGCCGGATTTCGGGAAAACTGTGGAGGGAGAACATCGGCAGGCCTGCCGGTTCGACGATCTTCACTTCGTGCCCGCTGCTGCGCAGGCATTGCACGGTTGCCTTTACTGTGTTGACCAAACTGTTTACCTGGGGCTCCCAGATATCGGTCACGATGGCGATACGCATATGTCCGCAAGGTCTCCTAATGTTTCTTCTTGTTTTTGCATGATGATGTCGTGCCATGTCACCAGGCGCAGCTCGCCACTCATGTCTTCCACGAGGGCCGACAGGCTCTCCACCCAGTCGCCGTCATTGCAATAGGTGATGCCCTCGATCTCGCGGATCTCCGGCTTGTGGATGTGGCCGCAGATGACGCCGTCGAGGCCCTTGCGCTTCGCTTCTGTGGCCAATGCATGCTCGAACGAGGTGATGTAGCTGACCGCATTCTTGACCTTCAGCTTCAGGTATTGCGACAACGACCAGTACGGCAAACCGGCACGGGCGCGCCAAGCGTTGAAGACCTGGTTGAACTTCAGGATCATCGTGTACAGGCTGTCGCCCACATAGGCCAGCCATTTGGCGCAGGCGATAACGCCGTCGAAACGGTCGCCGTGCAGGACCAGCATCCGCTTGCCCTGAGCGGTGATGTGGACCAATTCGTCGCGGATGCGAATGCCGCCGAAGTCGAGGTCGATGAACTGGCGGATGGATTCATCATGGTTGCCGGGCACGAAGATGACCTGGGTCCCCTTCTTGGCCTTCTTCAGCACGTTCTGGACCACGTTGTTGTGCGTCTGGTCCCAGTACCAGCGGCGCTTCAACTGCCAGCCGTCTATGATGTCGCCGACCAGGTACAGGGTTTCCGATTCCGTCGCCTGCAGGAACTCCAGCAGGCGTGCTGCCTGGCAGCCGGTAGTGCCGAGATGGACGTCGGAGATCCAGATGGTGCGGAAGCGTTTGACATGCTTCTTGCCATGGGACAGTGGTTTCATGAAGCCGGGGCTGAGGAAGTTGTCACCCGGCTTCATAGCACCCTCTCGTCCTTGAGGTAGTGACGTGCGTAGCGCCCGTCGAGACGTGCCAGCGGCATCAGCAGGAACAGGTCGGCGGTGTGGAAATCGGCATCCCAGGCCGGTTCGCCGCATACCCAGGCGCCGCTGCGCAGGTAGCCCTTCAGCAGGGGCGGCACCTCCGCCTTGTGCTCCAGCCCGCGGCCCTGGATGGGGAATGGCAGGTGCGGATTGACGCGATATTCCGGCGGGGCGAGCTGCGCTTCGGTCAACCCGCGAAAAACCGCAGCGGCGTTATGCCCGCCGTCGGCGAGGCAGATGCTGGCGCAGCCGATCAGGTATTCACACTGGTTGCGCTGCATATAGGCGGCAAGGCCTGCCCACAGCAGCATGATGACAGCGCCGCTGCGGTAATCGGGATGGATGCAGGCACGCCCGGCTTCCACCGTGCTGCTGCCCAGGTGCTTCAGGCGGTTGAGATCGAACTCGCCTTCGGAATAATAGCGTCCGATCCGGCGGGCGGCCGCGGGACTGAGCAACCGGTAGGTGCCGACCACCTTCAGCGTACCGGTGTCGCGGACGATGAGGTGGTCGCAATAGGCGTCGAATTCGTCGGCGTCCAGCCCTTCTTCGTTCATCAGCGCCGAGCGGCCCGACGATTCAATGAAGATCTTGTAACGCAGGCGCTGCACTTCGCGCAATTCTTCGCGCGTGGTGGCAAGGCTGAGCGTCAGTCTGGAATTGCCTTTGGCGTTGACGTTCCCGGTGTCGGTGTTCAGTAAGCGCATGCTTCGTCCCCGTTGATTCGACGGACGAAGCGTAACGGCCTATTACTTCAGCGACATGACAGCCGGGTTTCAGTTCTGTGACATGGCAACAAGACACCCGGCATCGCCCGGCACGAAAGTCGCCGGGCGAGCGGAAAGAACGTTTCCTGCCTGGTCTTTACTTGCTCTTCTTGGGACGGCCGGCCTTCAGTGCGGGCAAGCCTGCGAGGATTTCCTTCAGCTTTGCGGTGTCGAGCTGGCGGATCAATGCCACGCCGACGCGCAGCAGTTCGCTCTTCTTCACTTCGATGCCGGCTTTCAGGCATGCCTTCTTCACGTCGCCCAGCACGGCATACTCGGCCTCGGGCATGGTGAAACTATCGCGCACCAGCTTCGGCTTCTTGACCTTGTCCTTGGCATCGTCGGCCGCCTTCACCACTGGTTTCGCCACCGGCTTTTCGACCGTCTTCACCGACTTCTTCGGCGCCTTGGCGGCGATTGCCTTGACTGCCTTGTCCGCCTTCGCCGCCGGTGCCGGTGCCGGTGCCGACTTTTTCACCGCCGTCCTGGCCGCTGCCGTTTTCGGTTTTGCGGTCTTTGCCGCGGCCGTTGTACCCGCCTTCGATACGTCTGCCTTTGCCATGCTGCGCTCCTTGTCAAAAAATAGTATAAACAATATATATTGTTTATTTCATTTATTCAACTATTTCGACTTTCATCAAGCGGTAACAATCTTTGTTCAAAATTGCCAAAAATCAACAAACGAACAAGGAAAAAACGTGAAAACCCTGCTCGCCCCTGCCGTCGCCCTGATGCAGCGCATGCGGCTGCTTGCCAAGTTCGGTCTCGTCACAATGGTATTCATGGTGCCACTCGTGCTGACGATGGCGCTACTCTATGTAGAACTCGACAAGGCAGTCGACACCGCCGAGCGCGAAAGGGTCGGCGTACGCTACGTGCTGGGACTGGAGGAGCTGATGCGGTCCGTGCAACAGCATCGCGCGCTGCGCCACATGCAGCTATCGGGCAACACCGACATCCAGGACCACGTCGAACAGGCGCGCAAGGACATCCAGGAGCAACTCGCAAAACTCGACGCGATCGACAAGGCGTCGCGGGAACTCGGGGTCGGCAAGGCATGGGCCGAGGTCAGGGAAAGCTGGCTCGCTGGTGCAGGGAAGATCGCCGCCGCCAAGGCCAAGGAAAGCTGGGCCGACCACACGGCCGTCATCGAGCGCATCGTGAG
Organism: Noviherbaspirillum sp.; assembly: GCA_035627275.1. GTDB lineage: Bacteria > Pseudomonadota > Gammaproteobacteria > Burkholderiales > Burkholderiaceae_D > Noviherbaspirillum. The sequence continues at coordinate 27,554 of DASPMC010000076.1, read as the reverse complement.
ACTGAATGCGCTGGTTGCGGACAAGTCCGGCCTGACCCTGGACCCGCAACTGGACAGCTATCACCTGACCGCGATGCTGATCAACAGCTTTCCGCCAATCGCCGACATGCTGTCCACGCTGGCCGGTCGCGGCGCCACCTACATCGACACTGCACTGCTGGAGCCGAACGAGGACGTCATGCTCAATTCGAGCGTGATGGTCACCCGCCGCGACCTCGGCCGCGTACCGGTGCAGTTCGAGTCCGTCTTCCGTGAGAATCCCGGCCTGAAGCATCCGCTGCAAGGCCACCTGGCTGCCGTTCCCGCCGCGCTTGCCTTCCTGGAGCGGGCGGAAGATGAAGTCCTGAAATCCTATAACCAGACATCCGGCAAGGAGTTCTTCGAGGCAGGCAGCAAGAGCATCGAAGGGATCTACGCGGCCGCCCGCGCAGCCGGCGTCGAACTTGACGGGTTGCTGGCGCAGCGCATCGAACTCTACTCGGCCCGTCTGTACCTGATCGTCGCCACCGCACTCGTCGGACTGGCAATCACCGCCTATTTGCTGGCCGGATTTTACGTCTCCTTCTCGGGCGAAGTCCGGGAGCTCGAACACGCAGTGGAACGCGCCGCCGCCGGCGACATGACCGTGCATGTCGAGTCCAAAGCGCGTGACGAGATCGGCGGACTGGTGAATGCCTTCGGCAAGATGAATGGCGGGCTCGCGCAGCTCGTGTCCCAGGTGCGCGCTGCCAGCGAGACGATCACCCGGACCTCGCATGAGATCGCCGCCGACAGCGCCGACCTGTCCGCGCGCACCGAGTCGCAGTCGAGCTCGCTGCAGCAGACAGCGTGCTCGATGGAAGAGTTGACCGCCACCGTCCGCCAGAACGACCGCCATGCGAATGAAGCCAACGAACTGGTCCTGTCCGCTGCCGAAGTCGCAGTCAGGGGCGGCCATGCGGTCGATCAGGTGATCGATACCATGGGCGAGATCAAGCAGAGTTCGGCGAAGATCATGGACATCATCCAGGTCATCGACGGCATCGCCTTCCAGACCAACCTGCTCGCATTGAATGCGGCCGTCGAGGCGGCACGCGCCGGAGAACAGGGCCGTGGTTTTGCCGTGGTCGCCGCCGAGGTACGGGGACTGGCGCAACGCTCGGCCGGCGCCGCGCGCGAGATCAAGACCCTGATCGAAAACTCGGTCAAACAGGTGGAACAAGGCAATGCGTTGGTGACATCGGCTGGCAGCACGATGAACGAGATCGTCACGTCGGTGCAGCGCGTCGCCCGCATCATGAATGACATCACCGCGGCAAGCCGCGAACAGACCTCGGGCATCGAGCAAGTCAACCTGGCGCTCAGCCAGATGGACGACGTCACCCAGCGTAACGCCGCACTGGTGGAGCACGCGGCGGAAGCAGCGGCATCCCTGCAGCGCCAGGCGGCAGGACTGACCGAGGCGGTGGCAGTGTTCAAGCTGCAGGATGCTCCCGTCATAACCGCTGTCGTTGAGGTGCCTGCCGTCAGCAGCGCAACGATTTCACGTCTCCCGGAAAACAGGACCAAGCGCCTGGGTCGTAGCAAACAGCCGGTGCCGGTCGAACCAGTGCTGCTTGAGAGGCGCGCATAGGCACGCATAGGCACGCATTCATCGTCTTGTCACATTCGGCGGGCACAATTGCGCCCGCCCGAATTTCGTTTTCATTTCAACAAGCAATGCTGATCCGCCTCAAGCCATTCTTCAAGTCGCTCCTTCTTGCCGCCACCCTTCTTTCCTTCACTCCCGCCGCCGACGCTGCCGGCAACTCGATCGTGATCGGCCACGCGGTCGACCTCAGCGGCCCGAACGCGAGCATCGGCCGCGATTATGTCGCCGGGATCAAGACCTGTTTCGACATGGTCAACGCGGCGGGCGGGATCAACGGCAAGCGCATCCAGTATGTCGCTCGCGACGACCGCGGGTTGCCGGAAGTATCGGCGAGCGTTGCGTCCGATCTCATCGACCGCGAGCAGGCCGACTACCTGATAGGCGGCGTCGGCGATGAAGCAACGCAGGCCGTACTGGACACGCCTGCCTTCAAGCGCAGCGGCCACATCCTGTTTGCGCCGCTTGCGGTGGCGGACTATGCCGCCAGCGGACGCGTGCTGTTCTGGCGGCCGAGCTACAAGCAGGAAATCCGTCACATCTTCACGCACTTCGGCAAGATCGGGGTCAGCAACGTCGGAGTCATTTACCAGGACACGCCATTGAACCAGCAGGCCTATCGCAGCCTGGGCGCCGTCGTCCAGGAATACCGCATGACGATCAAGGGAACGGCAAAGATCGGCATCCAGGGCGACCGGATCGCGGAGGAAGCGGCGCGGCTTGCCGCGCTCAAGCCCGGATTCGTGCTCGTGATCGCGGACACGATCAGCACCGCGCAGTTCCTGAAGGAATACCGCAAGCATGACGGCCAGACCTTCGTTGCGGGTACATCCCTGATTAACCTCTCAACGCTGAGTGAGATCGCCGGCAAGCAGGCCGTGGAATGGACGGTTTTCTCGCAGGTCGTTCCCAACCCCAACGCCGCTACGACGCTGCTCCAGCTGGAACACCTGAACATGATGAAGAAATTCCGCGACGAGGCTGTGTCGTCAATGACGCTGGAAGGTTTCGCCGCAGCCAAGGCGCTGGTCAAGGCGATCCAGCAGTCGAAACGCGGTGAGCGCGGGGCGCTGCATGACTTCATTGCGCAGCGCAAGGACATCGACCTCGGCGGGCTGTCGGTCGCGCCGGCGAATGGCAGCAATCGGTTGTCCAGTTACCTGGATATTGCGCTGCTGCGCAAGGGCAGCGGGTTGATGTTTTGAGGGGCATCCTGGCTTGCCAGGTGACTCCCTGTATTTGGAGAACGGCTGCCATCCCGGCGAACGCCGGGATCCAGTGTCGTTTTCGAAACCGGGAAACGCCGCTGAGTCCCGGCTTCCGCCTTGTGAATATTGAAGCGTCGACACCACTCCAGCCAAGTTACCCGCCAGCCTTGACGCTCATCTCCACACCAATCTCATCCCAGCACCCACGCTCCTTCTCGATCCAGTAAGACAGCGTTGGATGCTTCTCGATCCAGTCGCGCTTGAGCTCGAGTTCGATCCGGCTCTTCATCTTCAGGCGCATCCCGCCCACGTCCTCATCGATACGGGAATGCAGGAAGATGGTGGCCAGCCGCAAGGCCAGGACGGCCTTGGCGAAATCCGGATCAGCCAGGGTATCGCCCAATTTCCGCAGGTTGCCCTTCTGCGCCATGATCAGCGTGCTCATCACCCGCTGCTCGCGCGTCGTGAAACCGGGCAGGTCGGCGTTCTCCACCATGTAGGCGCCGTGCTTGTGATAGCCGGTATGGGAAACCGCGAGTCCGACCTCGTGCAGCAGGCCGCTCCAGTACAGATATTTGGCCAAGGTATCGGACCCCGGCTTGAGCAGGTTGAAGAGCGTGCTTGCCGTCCTCGCGACCTGCAGCGCGCGGCTTTCGGCAGCATGGAAGCGCCGCATGCATTCCTGCACGGAGAGGTCGCGCCGATCAAGTTTGCTTGCCCGGAGTTGCAGGTCCCACATGACACCCATGCGCAGGCCGGCGTCGATAGCGGTCATGGAAGTCACGCCAAGTTCCTGCATGATGCCGATCAGGATGGCAAGCCCGCCGGCCATGACGATAACGCGTTCGGGCTTGATGCCCGCCAGTTCCACCCGGTTGACATTGCCGTAGGTAATGAGGTGCTGCTTGAGCAGCTCGAGGTTGCCGATCGACATCGTGCCATCGCCGATCGCGTTTTTGGAAAGTACTTCCGAGATCGCGCGGATGGTTCCGGAAGAACCATATGCGCCGGTCCAATACCGGGAATCGTAGAGCGGCGCCGCATCTTCGAAATAGGAGTGGGCGGACAGGATGGCATCGTCGAAGGAAGCAGCATCGATCCGCCCGTCAGGGAAGAACGACTGGCTTTGCCCGACCGTGCCGATGCTGAAGGATTCGACGTGCCGGATCTCCTGCCCCTGTCCCAGGATCAGTTCGGTGGAACCGCCGCCGATGTCGATGACCAGCCGCGCCTCGTTTGGGATCGTGAGCACGCTGGCGACGCCCATGTAGATCAGGCGCCCTTCTTCCTCGCCTGAAATGATTTCGATAGGATAGCCGATCGCGGCTTCCGCCGCTGGAAGGAATCTGGCCGCATTCCTGGCGATTCGCAGGGTATTGGTGGCGACGACGCGCACGGCGTCGAGCTGGTATGCATCCAGTATTGCGCGAAAATTTTTCAGGCATTCCAGCGCGGTCTTCATCGCCTGCTCGGTGAGGTTCCCCTTACTGTCGAGCCCGGCTCCAAGGCGGATCGGATCGCGCGCGCTCTTGACGACGCGTATCGTGCCCCCGTCGAGCTTGCCTATGTGCAGGCGAAAACTGTTCGAACCCAAGTCTACTGCCGCAAACATCCCTATTCCTATGTCGGTTGAATACCCCGAATGTATCACCAACGACCGGCGCGCAAGAGAAACTTCCGGACAAAAGTTGAGGACGATATAGCAGGATTATGACTGTGCTATGACAGCCGGATGAGATGGCCCGTCCCGCAGGTCAGCGGTAACGGGCGACGATGGCGTTGAAGCGGCCCTTGGCCTTGACCTGCTCCAGGGCAGCCTGCAATTTTCCGACCAACCTGTCGTCGGTATCCTTGTTGACCGCGTAGTAGTACTGCTGGGACTCGGTGAGCGTGAACACCTCCTCGTACGCATTCGTCGGATATCCGAGCTCCTTCAAGTTCCACATGATCACGGGTGCGCCGTATGCCCACATGTCGACCCTGCCGGCATGCAGCATCTTGGCCACGCTCACGCCGGAATTCGCCTGCACCGTCCTTTCCTTGCCGACACCGGCATTGGCGAGCAGCTGGCCGCCGATGTCTTCGCGGACGACGCCGATTTTGTAGGATGCATGGTTGAGGTCTTCGATCGATCTGAGACGGATCTCGCGCGCCTTCTTCGCCACCAGCACGATGCGCGAGGGCATGATGGGACCGACCCATTTGAACAGGTGCTCACGCGCCTCGGTGCGGGTGGTGGAAAACAGGACAGTGTTCTTTTCCTTGAGTGTTGTTTCGTACCCCCTCGCCCAGGGCCAGACCTTGATGTCGGCGCGCGTTTTCTTCGACCGGGCCAGCGCTAGCATTTCCTCCAGCACGTCGACTGCAATGCCGAGCCGTTTGCCGTCGCGTTCGAAGTTGAAGGGCGGGTAATCCTCCGTGATGAAAACCAGCTCGTCGAGGGATTGCGCTGTTGCGGAGCCGGATGCAAATGCGAAGGCCACACCCACGAGCAGCAGCCGAAAGACTGTCCAAGCCCGACAGAGGAAAGGTTTATGGGAGCTGCGCATCCTGGTCATGCCTTCCGCATTAATCAACAGCAACATTTTACTACCGGTTACAAATCTTCCCCATCCGCGTTGGCTGTTGTCATATCACCGAAAGGTCGTCGCCGGCAATACATTCCACTCTACTGAGTGTCTTGCCGCTGCGCAGCATCGCCAGGAATTCCTCCGGATCGACCGGCACACTGAAATAGTAGCCCTGCATTTCGTCACAGCCATAGTTCGTCAACTGCCGTACCTGCATCGGCGTTTCTACCCCTTCTGCCACAACCGTCAGATTCAGACTATGCGCCATGGCGATGATGGCGCGTGCGAGCGCCAAGTCCTCGGGATTGCCGGTGATGTCCGACACGAAGGCACGGTCCAGCTTGAGGCGGTCGACCGGGAAACGCTTCAGGTAGGACAGGTTGGAATAGCCCGTGCCGAAATCGTCGATGGCGATGCTGATGCCCATTGCCTTCAGCTTTAACAGCAACAGCACCGTATGTTCTGGACTGCGCATGGAAGCGCTTTCGGTGATTTCCAGTTCCAGGCATTCCGGCGCGAGGCCGGACAACTCGAGCGCGCGCGCCACTTCGGATTCGAACTGCGGCCGCACGATCTGCTGCGCCGACAGGTTGACGGATACCTGCAAGTCGCGGAAACCGGCGTCATGCCATGCCTTTGCCTGGAGGCATGCAGCGCGCATCACCCACTCGCCGATACCGGAAATCACGCCGATCTCCTCCGCCAGCGGGATGAACCTCGCCGGCGAGACCAGACCGAGTTCCGGATGGCGCCAGCGGACCAGTGCTTCCGCTCCGATGATCCTGCCGCTGCGCAGGTCGACCAAGGGCTGGTACTGCAGCAGGAATTCATTGCGCTCCAGCGCGCGGCGCAAATGGAATTCCATCACCAGGTGCTCGTTGACGCGGCTGTGCATCTCGGCGCAATAGCGTTCGACGCCATTGCGCCCCTTCTCCTTCGCGTGGTACATCGCGGTGTCCGCAAACTTGAGCAACGTGTAGGTGTCGGTCGCATCCTGCGGGTAGACGCTGATGCCGACACTGCACGTCACCGCGACTTCCTGCTCGCCCAGCACGACCGGTTCGCAGACACGGTCCATGATGCGCTGGACCAGCGGTGCGATGGCTTCCTCGTCGTTGATCTCTTCCAGCATCAACACGAACTCGTCGCCGCCGAGGCGCGCCAGGGTATCGCATTTGCGCGCGCAATCCGCCATGCGGGCGGTGATGGCCTTCAGCAGATCGTCGCCGGCATTGTGGCCAAGCGTGTCGTTGACGTACTTGAAGCGGTCGAGGTCGAAGAACAGGACATAGAACGAACTGCCGTTGCGATTGGCCTTGGCGATCGCCTGCTCCATCCGGTCCATCAGCAACAGCCGGTTCGGCAGGCCGGTAAGCGCATCGTGCAGCGCCTGGCGCCGCAACTGCTCTTCATAGTCCTTGTGGCGGGTGATGTCGTGGATGACCGTCTGGACGGCCGGCTCGCCGCCGTACTGGAAGGTCGCGCGCCGGATCTCGACATCGATCACCGTACCGTCGAAACGCATCATCTTGCCTTCGAAAGAGCGCGATTCGTTGTGCGGTGCGAGCATTTCGTCCATCTTTTCCTGCATGCGCTCGCGCCAGCCGACGGGCACGAGTTGCAGGAAAGGCATGGCCTTCACCTGCTCCGCATTCGGCGCCCCGAGCAAGGCCAGCGTGCCCTGATTGACGAAGATGATCTTTTCGTCACGCTCGATCATGATCGCATCGGGGGACATCTCGACCACCTGGCGATAGCGCTCCTCGTTCTCGCGCGCGGCCTGCTCGGCCAGCTTGCGGTCGGCCATTTCCTGGTGCAAGCGGGCGATCGCCTCTTCCTTTTCCTCGATCTTTTGCGCCAGCTCCTCGGTACGCACCGCGACCAGCTGCTCAAGCCCTTTGCGGTAGCGGGCGAGTTCCTCGACGTCCCGTCTGATGGAACCGGCCATGTCATTGAATGCCGAGACGACGACATCCAGCTCGTCGGGCAAGGTCCGCTTCCGGCGTCGTAGCCGGAGGGTGTCGGAAAGATTGGAGAGATCCAGCCCCCGCGCATAGTCGGCGATCGCCGACAGGTGGCGGCTGACCAGACGGCGGAAGATGTAGAGCGTAAACAGCACCACGATTGCCGTCTTGGTGGTCTGCGTGATCAGGATCAGCAGGACCTTGTCCTGCAATTCACCGTAGATGGTCTCGAGGCTCGCGGTGACTTCGAGGGTCCCGAGCGCGACAGGGTTATAGTCACGCTCGTCCTCGGAAAACCTGATCGGAATCGTGCGCCGGATCGTATTCGCACCCGATGCACGAGTGGTACCTGCCCGAGCCAGGAGCTTTTCCGCAGGATCGCGCAGCTCCACCCACACCACGCCCGGCAGCTTCGCGATTCCCTCCAACTGCTTGGCTGTCTGCTGCTCGTCCATTGTCCACAACGACGCCCCCACGCTGTCCGCGTAGCCGCGCTCGATCTCGTCGAGACGCAGTTCGATTCCCGAAACACCATGGCGGTAATCGAGCAGCAATTGGAGACCGGTGGAAAAAATGGCAAGAAAGGTGCTGCAGACGAGAATGTACGTCAGCACCCGGCGACCAAGCGGATCCGATTGCCAATACTTGTCCAACAGCTTGCTCATTGACTATTCATGGGCGCGAGGCACGTTTTAGGGAAGACGCGGACATTGGGTGCCAAAGCTTGCTTGAAACCTAAAGTTTCCTCATGGCAAGCATAGCATTAGCTATGAAAGACGGGGGAAAGAACGCGCGGCTGCGGAAGGATTCGTTGCCGGAGATGCACGGAACGGTAGCCAAAGCATTTTTGACGTACCGGAAACGGCGCAGAAAAAAACAAAGCCGCATTGCTGCGGCTTCATTCTGAATACATCCTGGCGGAAAGGGAGGGATTCGAACCCTCGATACGCTTGCACGTATACTGGATTTCGAGTCCAGCGCATTCGACCACTCTGCCACCTTTCCTGGTCGGTTTGCGGCGGGGTGAAAGCCGCAAAGCAAAAGAGTATAGCAGGGTTTCCTTCGTTACGGAATAGCCCCCGTTTTTCGCCCGCAGCTGCGTCGGCTACCCGCAATCTCCCTTGCCGCCATCCGGGAATTACCTTCCATCATCATCCTGTCATAAATCTTGTCTAGCATTCACAGCTTGAATTGCTAAATAGAAATACAAGTAGGCTGTCTTGAATCCGCTTCCCATCCCAACCGCGCCCGAAATAATGGCGCAGGAGTGCGCTGTCATGACCAATGCAGCGATCGAAAATGCGTCCATGCGCCCCATCAATGGCCAGGGACGATTGCGCGTGCTGACCCCGGCCGCGAACGACAGGACCAATGAGCAGGTGCCACAGCCGGAGAACAGGGATGCCATGCTGTTGTCTCGCCTAAAAGAAATCCTGGAGCAGCGCCAGCTGAATGCGCTCTTCCAGCCCATCATCCATATACAGCGCGGAGAGATCGTCGGCTACGAAGGGCTGATCCGCGGCCCTTCGGACAGTCCACTGCACTCGCCGATGAACCTGTTCAAGGTGGCGCGCGCGCACAACCTGAGCGTCGAGGTGGAGCACATGTGCCGGCGCGTGGTCATCGAACGCTTTGCCGAACTCGGATTGCCGGGAAAACTCTTCCTCAACGTCAGTCCCGACATGCTGTTGCTGCCGCACGCGCGGCATGGTGAAACACTGGGCTACATCCAGGAGGTCGGCCTGAATCCCGACCGCGTGATCATCGAACTGACCGAGAACCAGCCAACCTACGACTATGACCTGCTGCGCGAGGCGGCGATGCATTATCGCGGGATGGGCTTCGAGATCGCGATCGACGATCTCGGCGAAGGCTTCTCCAGCCTGCGGCTGTGGTCGGAACTGCGGCCCGAGTACGTGAAGATCGACATGCACTTCGTGCAGGGCATCAATCAGGACCCGGTGAAGCTGCAGTTCGTACGTTCGATCCAGGAGATCGCCGAACAATCCGGCACCGTGGTTATCGCCGAGGGTATCGAAACCCAGACGGAACTGCTGATGATCCGCGATCTCGGCATCGCCTGCGGCCAGGGCTACCACATCGCCCGCCCGCAGCCCAGCCCGGGTACCGCGCTATCGGCCGAAGTGGCCAAGACGCTGAACCGCAACAGCGTTGCCGTCTACCCGTACAAGAATGCGGTCGAGCAGAACGCAGTGACGGCGCTGCGCGTGCTGCGCATCGTCCCCGCCGCAACACCGGAACTGACCAATTCCGAAGTCTGCGACATGTTCAACAGCGACCCGGAACTGGAAGTCATTCCCGTGGTGGACAACGGTATGCCGGTCGGCCTGATCTCGCGCCGCGACCTGATCGACCGCTTCTCTCGGCTCTATTCGCGCGACCTGTACGGCAAGAAGCGCTGCACCACCTTCATGGACGCCAAACCGCTGATCACCGACAAGGACACCAGCTTGCAGGAGCTGAGCCAGATCATCGTCGAAGCAGACCGAAACCACCTGTCGAACGGTTTCATCATCACCGACAACGGTCGCTACCTCGGCATGGGCACCGGCCAGGACCTGATGCGTGAAATTACACAGATGCAGATCAATGCTGCCCGTTATGCCAATCCGCTGACCCTGTTGCCGGGCAATGTCCCGATCAACGAGCACATCGACCGGCTGCTGCAGAACGGCGTGCGATTTACCGCCTGCTATGCCGACCTCGACCACTTCAAGCCGTTCAATGACGTATACGGTTATCGCCGGGGCGACGACGTGATCCAGCTCACAGGCAGCATCCTCGGCATGCATTGGGACCCGGACCGGGATTTCATCGGACACATCGGTGGGGACGATTTCATCGTTCTGTTTCAGAGCGAAGACTGGGAAGCGCGCTGCCGGGCGGTCCTGGACGAATTCGCCAGCTCGATCCAGCCGTTCTTTTCGGACGATGACCGCGGACACGGCGGCTACGAGAGCGAGGACCGGCGCGGCAGGAAAGTATTCCATTCGCTGATCAGCCTTTCGCTTGGCGTAGTGCGGGTGGAGCCCGGGCAATTTGCGTCGCACCACCAGATTGCGACAGCTGCATCCGATGCAAAGAAGCAGGCGAAAAAAATCCCTGGCAACAGCTTGTTCATCGAACGCCGCCAGGGATCTTCTTCACCGCAGTGGCCCTATCCTGTGTAAAGGATAAGGCACATTTCCGGCTCAAGCCGGACGAGTGAGTCGCTTCAGGCCGCCCATGTAGGGCTGCAGCACTTCCGGGATATCCACGCTGCCGTCGGCTTGCTGGTAGTTTTCCAGGATCGCGACCAGCGTGCGGCCGACTGCGAGGCCGGAGCCGTTGAGGGTGTGCACCAGTTCCGGCTTGCCCTGTGCATTGCGGAAGCGGGCCTGCATGCGGCGGGCCTGGAAAGCTTCGCAGTTCGACACGGACGAAATCTCGCGGTAAGTATTCTGTGCAGGCAGCCACACTTCCAGGTCATAGGTCTTGGCAGCGCCGAAACCCATGTCGCCGGTGCACAGCGTGATTACACGGTAAGGCAGGCCGAGCTTCTTCAGGATGTTCTCTGCGTGGCCGACCATTTCTTCCAGCGCTTCGTAGGACCTCTCCGGATGCACGACCTGCACCATCTCGACCTTGTCGAACTGGTGCTGGCGAATCATGCCACGCGTGTCGCGGCCATAGCTGCCGGCTTCGGAACGGAAGCACGGGGTGTGCGCGGTCATCTTCACCGGCAGCGCGTCGCCGGCGACGATTTCGTCGCGCACCATGTTGGTCAGCGGCACTTCGGACGTCGGGATCAGGTACAGTGCTTCGCCCTCGCCTTCCTGGCCGCCCTTCTTGGCGGCGAACAGGTCTGCCTCGAACTTCGGCAACTGGCCAGTGCCGCGCAGGGAGTCGGCGTTGACAATGTACGGCGTATAGCACTCGGTGTAGCCGTGCTCGTTGATATGGGTGTCCAACATGAATTGCGCGAGCGCGCGATGCAGGCGGGCGATACCGCTCTTCATGACGGCAAAGCGCGAGCCGGTCAGCTTGGCTGCGACATCGAAATCGAGGCCAAGCGCGGAACCGACGTCGACGTGGTCATTCACCTCGAAGTCGAACGTGCGCGGCGTGCCGACCTTGCGCACTTCGACGTTGGCGGATTCATCCTGTCCAACCGGTACGGACTCGTGCGGCAGGTTCGGGATGGTGAGCATGAATTCGCTCATCTTTGCCTGAATCTCGTCCAGGCGCTCCGCGGACGCCTTCAGCTCGTCGCCGATGCCGGCCACTTCCGCCATCACCCCGGACGTGTCTTCGCCCTTGCCTTTCAGCATGCCGATCTGCTTGGACAGCGCGTTGCGCTTGCTCTGCAATTCTTCGGTGCGGGTCTGGATCTGCTTGCGCTCGGCTTCGAGCGCGTTGAAGGCGGCGACGTCGAGCTGGAACTTGCGCGCGGCCAGGCGGGCGGCGACAGTGTCGATGTCTTTGCGGAGAAGTTGAATATCGATCATGGAAATGCGGCTTTTTTGAACGCGAAACCGCCATTGTACCAAGTGGGCAGGCGAAATCCCGCGAGAGCAGGCGGCATATCGCTGGAACCGGTGGTGTTTTTTTCTCCACTCCTGCCGGACATTTCCGATGCCAGGGCCCCATCATGATGATTCCACCGCACAACAATTCCCAGCCACCTTTGCCTTCGGTGCCGCCTCACGGCAATCAAGCCACGCCTGGCCGCGGTCGCCCAACGGAGCGCAGGAAACCGGAGCCCACCGATCGTACCGGCTCCATTTACGCGGATACGCGGTCGACTGCATCCCGGATGGGTGCCGCCCGCAACCTAGCCACCGGAGCAAACCATCGCGATAATCCCCAGTCTCCCGTGCTAAGCGGCGATCTTGCTGATGTCGCTCCCCCGCCTGGGCTGCAGTCGGCTGCATTGCGGCTGCTTAATCCGGCGGCGCATATTCCTGATGATGTCGGGCTGATCAGCTACGGGACCTATGAGGCGTCACTCCGTGCAGCAGTCGCGCGACTGGATGCACAAGGGGTGCCAATCCGGATGGCGGAACTCGAGCCTGAGCCAGGCAAGCCCCCGATTCTGCATATCTGGGCCGGCAATGGTGCCAATCATCATCTGAGTCTCAGCGGCGTACACAGCAATGAAACCCACAGCATGCTCGCAGACCTGGCAGAGATCGAAGCGGTCGGACGCCGACCGAACTTGCTGCAGGAGCTGGGCATTACCTGGCACTGGTTGCACCTTGATCCCGAAGGAACAATTCTGAGCGAGAAAGGCCTCAAGGACCAGCCGGACCCCCATCGTTACGCCTCCGGCGTGTATCGCACGCTCAGACCGGAGAAACAAGCCGCATGGGGATTCCCGAGCACAGCGGCCGATTGCACTTTCAACGGCCCGCTTATGCGCGGTGTTCGGGCACTAATGTCAGTGGTTGGCCAGATCTACGCCGAGGACAGGCAGCAAGTCATTTCAATCAGGCACGGCCACAACTCGCACCTGGATCGATCCCAAGCCGCCTTCTATCTGCCCGAGCCCCACTTGAAAAAACTGAGCCAGCCCATCGAAGCGGCTGCCGAAGCGAGGGGTCTGGTTCTGCTGGATACCCTGGCAGAGTCAGACAGCCAGATCAAGGCGCCGGGCACCAAGGCAACGTTCACCGCCTTCCCTGCAAACGAGATATTCGAGATCGGCGGCGGCAATGATCCCGAACGGTACATCGCTGAAGTCGCGGGACAACACGGAAAACAACTGCCCGTCAGCGCGGTCTTTGAACCTGTCAAGTGGGGCCAGGGAACGCCGAATCCGGAGTTACGGGGCCTGACATCCGAACAAGCCGCGCAAATTGCAAACACTACGCTCGGGAACATTCCCAGCCTGAACGCACGTGCAGAGCAGGTGCTGAGCGACTTCGTGAGGGACAATCCGGCAGCGCTTGAAGATCCATTGGTGGAAGGCGCACTATCCGCCGCACGCTGGGATCTTCAGCATGATCGGAACAGCTCGTGGATGGGTGAAGCGGCGGAGCCGCGCACACTGTCCCATGCTGACGCCTTCATGACGACGGTGACCCTCCCGTTCTATCGTGCTGGTCGCGTCGGTCAAGTCGCGCGCGGTCTCGAACAATGTCGACTGGACGCGCAGTTGCAAAAAGAATTGCGTGGCGAAATGCATCGCGTGGTCAACGAAACACTCGCCAGGGGCAACATACAACCCGTGCCGGTTGACAACGCGGTACGCGCCATGATCGATATCGGGCTGCTTACGCTGGATCACGCCATTGCCCTGCATCGCCAGGACACATGACCAGGGCGCTTACTTCTTGGCGTCTTCATCCAGGCTTCTCAGGAATGCCATCTTTTCAGCGATCTTGGACTCCAGTCCCCTGGGCACAGGCCGGTACCATCCGGGCTCTTTCACGCCGTCCGGGAGGTAGGTCTCCCCTGCCGCATAGGCATGCGGCTCGTCGTGGGCATAGCGGTATTCATGGCCGTAACCCAGTTCCTTCATCAGCTTGGTCGGCGCGTTCCGCAGATGGACCGGCACCTCGCGGGACTTGTCCTGCCTGACGAATGCCCGGGCGTGGTTGTACGCCATGTAGCCCGCATTGCTCTTGGCAGCGATGGCGAGATAAATGACCGCTTGGGCAAGTGCCAGCTCGCCTTCGGGCGAACCAAGTCGCTCATAGGTCGTGGCCGCATCATTGGCAATCTGCATCGCCCGTGGATCGGCCAGGCCGATGTCTTCCCATGCCATACGGATGATTCGGCGAGACAGGTAGCGCGGGTCGGCACCGCCATCGAGCATGCGGCACAGCCAATACAAGGCGGCATCGGGATTGGAGCCTCGCACCGACTTGTGGAGCGCCGAGATCTGGTCATAGAAGTTGTCGCCGCCCTTGTCGAAGCGACGCGCATTGAGCGTCAACGCGTTCTTGATGAAATCGGCATCGATCCGGGTCACGCCGGCGGCACGTGCTGCGGTATCGGTTTGCTCCAGCAGGTTCAGGAACCGCCTCGCATCGCCATCCGCATAGCCGACCAGCGTGTCGATCGCGATTTCCTCGAACTCGAGGTGCGCAAGAACCTGCTGCTGTGCCCGTTTGAACAGCTGCCGCAACTCGTCTTCCGTCAGCGCCTGCAGGACATAAACCTGGGCCCGGGATAACAAGGCCGAGTTGACTTCAAATGAGGGGTTCTCCGTCGTGGCGCCGATCAATACCACCAGGCCGGACTCGACGAACGGTAGCAGCCCGTCCTGCTGGCTCTTGTTGAACCGGTGGATTTCGTCGACAAACAAAATGGTCTTCCGGCCCAGGCTCAGGTTCTGTTCGGCCTGCTCCATCGCGGCCCGGATGTCTTTCACACCGGAGAAGACGGCCGACAGCGGGATGAACTCATAGTTGAAGGCGGAGGCGGTCAGTCGTGCAAGCGTGGTCTTGCCCACACCCGGCGGCCCCCACAGGATCATCGAATGCGGCTTTCCGGATTCGAACGCAAGCCGCAACGGCTTGCCCGGTCCGATGAGGTGCGACTGACCGATCACTTCACCCAGTGACTTGGGCCGAAGCGCTTCCGCCAGCGGCGCAGCAGGTGCAGTCGTGAACAGGTCAGCCATGGGCTTTTTCACCTCTTGTGGAATGGGAATAAGCAATGAACAGCGCGACGCCTCACTTGCGTGCCTGAACAATCAGGAATCCGGCTGCCGCGTCGACATGGGCGAGGGCCATTTTCTTGTCGCGGGGCGCTCGGAAACCAGGCAATTGCTACTGCTGAAACACGTCGGCACCCTTGGGTACCACGAAGCGGAACCGGTCCGCAGGGATCGCCGGGTTCTTTTCAAATTTGCTGAAGGTGAGCAACGAAACCTGTCCGAAAGAATCGCGTAATTCCATCGCGTGCGGCACGCCATCCTTGAGGCCAATGCCGATGCGATCGAAGGTCGTGTCCTTGGTCTTCGGCGTCGCTTCCAGCCACTCCAGCCCGTCCTTCGCGCCGGCATCCTTTAGCGTGAAATTCTTTTCGAGGTCGTTGCTGCCGAACAGGATCGCCGCCGGCGAAGAACCGAGCGCATCGCCCAACTGCTTGACGGTCACCTGGTTCAGGTCCTTGTCGTAGATGTAGAGCTTCTGGCCGTCGGCCTGCAGCAATTGTTCGTACGGCTTCTGGTAGGTCCAGATGAAGCGGCCGGGACGCGCGAACAGAAAAGTACCCGTCGAGGTGTTGGCAGCGGTTTCGCCCTTGCCGACCGACTTGACCTGCTTCTGCACGAACTCGCCCTTCGCCGCCTTGGTGCTGCTGACGAAGGACTTGAACTGGTCCAGTGCCGACGCACTGGCAATTGCGGGGAGCGCAAACGCACACGCCGCAACGAGGCGTGCGGCGTGTTGTGTGAATAAAAACTTCCGACTTGCCGTCTGTTTCAAAGTCGCTTTCCTATTCAGGGTTGTTCGATGCCGGCACCAGAATTTCCCGGTTGCCGTTCGATTGCATCGAAGAAACAAGACCGCTCTGCTCCATCTGTTCGAGCAGGCGGGCTGCGCGATTGTAGCCGATGCGCAAGTGACGCTGCACGAGGGAGATCGACGCGCGGCGATTCTTCAGCACCACGGCGACCGCCTGGTCGTACAACGCGTCGGACTCGCCTTCGCCGCCGCCTGCACCACCGAGCGCGGCATCGCCTCCCCCTTCTTCGAGGACGCCACCTTCTAGGATGCCTTCAATGTAATTGGGTTCCCCTTGCGCCTTGAGGTGCTGCACGACCCGATGCACTTCGTCATCCGACACGAAGGCGCCATGCACGCGGATCGGCAGGCCGGTCCCCGGCGGCATGTAGAGCATGTCGCCCATGCCGAGCAGCGTTTCCGCGCCCATCTGGTCAAGGATCGTGCGCGAGTCGATCTTGCTGCTGACCTGGAAGGCGATACGGGTCGGGATGTTGGCCTTGATCAGGCCGGTGATGACGTCGACCGACGGACGCTGGGTCGCGAGGATCAGGTGGATGCCGGCAGCACGCGCCTTCTGGGCGATACGGGCGATCAGTTCTTCGACCTTCTTGCCGACCACCATCATGAGGTCGGCGAGCTCGTCGATGATGATGACGATGGTCGGCAGTTTTTCCAGCGGCTCGGGCGCGTCCGGCGTCAGACTGAACGGATTTGGAATCTTTTCCTCTTTCTTTTCCGCCTCGACAATCTTGTTGTTGTAGCCCGCGAGGTTTCGCACGCCAAGCTTGGACATCAGCTTGTAACGGCGCTCCATCTCGGCCACCGCCCAGTTCAGCGCATGGCCGGCCTGGCGCATGTCGGTAACCACCGGCGCCAGCAGGTGCGGGATGCCTTCATAGACCGACATTTCCAGCATCTTCGGGTCGATCAGGATCATGCGCACGGCATTCGGATCGGACTTGTACAGCAGCGACAGGATGGTCGCATTGATGCCCACCGACTTGCCGGAACCGGTGGTGCCAGCAACCAGCAGGTGCGGCATCTTCGCCAGATCGGCCACGACCGGGTTGCCGGCGATATCCTTGCCGAGCGCTACGGTCAGGGTCGAATGGCTGTCGTTGTACACCTTGGAGCCGAGGATTTCGGTCAGGCGCACGATCTGGCGCTTCGGATTCGGTAGTTCCAGGCCCATGTAGTTCTTGCCCGGAATGGTCTCGACCACGCGGATCGAGGTCAGCGACAGCGAACGCGCGAGGTCGCGCGCGAGGTTGACAATCTGGCTGCCCTTCACGCCGGTCGCCGGTTCGATCTCGTAGCGTGTGATCACCGGACCGGGATAGGCTGCGACCACTTTTGCCTCGACGCCGAAATCGGACAGCTTCTTCTCGATCAGGCGGCTGGTGAATTCCAGCGTTTCGACGCTGACCGTCTCCTGCGCCGGCGGCGGTTCATCCAGCAACGACAGCGGCGGCAAGTTGGTGTCGGGCAGGTCAGCGAACAGCGAGACCTGCTTTTCCTTTTCCGCGCGCTCGGACTTCGGCACGCTCACGACCTGCGGCTCGATGCGGATCGGCGGGGCCTCCACGATCTTGGCGCGTTCCTGCACCACGGCTTCCTCGCGCTTGACGGCCGCCACCTGGCCGACCTTGCGGTCTTCGCGAGCGGAGTAGAAGTTGCGCACGAAATTGATGCCATCCTCGATCGCGCCGCCCACGCGCTCGGCGACGTTCAGCCAGGAGACATGGAAAAACAGGCTGAAGCCGATGCCGAAGATCAGCAGCAGAAACAAGGTCGCGCCGGTGAAGCCGAACGCATTCTGTGCAGCGCCGCCGATCAGTTCACCCAGCACGCCGCCGGGCGCGCGCGGCAGTTGCACCTTCAGGGTATACATGCGCAGGTATTCGATCGCCACGCTGCCGATCAGCATGAGAACGAAACCGATGGCGCGGATCCATACTTCTGTGTGATGTTCCGGCTCAGGCTCCTGCTGCAGCAGGAAGCGCTGCGACAGGCGCTTGTAGCCGGCCCAGACCGAGCGCAGCAGGAAGACGCAGCCCCACCAGGCGGAAAACCCGAAGATGAACAGCATCAGGTCGGCCAGCCAGGCGCCGATGCGGCCGCCCCAGTTCTGGATCTGAGGCACGACATTGGCTTGCGACCAGCCCGGGTCGGCCTTGGAATATGTCAGAAAGACAAGAACCAGGTAAACGGTAACGATGGTCAGCACGAACCAGCGTGCTTCCGAAAGCAGGCGTACGAGCCGGTTGGGCAGCGGCTGCGCGTCGGACGGCGCGGTATTGCGTGTATAAGCTTGTGTTGTTTTGGTCATAATGCCTGGGAATCCGGTGAAACGCCGGACCGCTGGAGGAGGCGATTTGCCGTCGCCGCTCGGCTGCGCGATGCGGGTTCGACTATAATCTTAACCAGTTTTTCAGGAGCAATCCCGAATAAGTACTCGGGAAGCGCTTGAATTTTTGCCTTTTGGCGACATATGCATCGCCAGCACAGTCGAATTCCTTCACTCCCCCACCTATCGCTATGGCAACCACCAAACACGCCCACGTACTGATCATCGGTTCCGGCCCGGCCGGTTACAGCGCCGCCGTCTACGCCGCGCGCGCCAACCTGAAGCCTGTGCTCATCACCGGCGTCGAGCAAGGCGGTCAGCTGATGACCACCACCGACGTCGAAAACTGGCCCGGCGACCCGATGGGCGTGCAGGGACCTGAACTGATGCAGCGCCTGCTGCAGCACGCCGAGCGCTTCAACACCGAGATCGTGTTCGACTACGTTCATACCGCAAAGCTGAACGAGAAGCCGATGCGCCTGATCGGCGATTCCGGCGAATACACCTGCGACTCGCTCATCATCGCGACCGGAGCCTCGGCGCAGTACCTTGGCCTGCCATCCGAAGAAGCCTTCATGGGCAAGGGTGTATCGGCCTGCGCCACCTGCGACGGCTTCTTCTACAAGGGCCAGGAAGTAGCCGTGGTCGGCGGCGGCAATACCGCGGTCGAGGAAGCACTCTACCTGTCCAACATCGCCAGCAAGGTGACCCTGGTTCATCGCCGCAACAAGTTCCGCGCCGAGCCCATTCTGGTCGACCGCCTGATGGCCAAGGTCGAGGAAGGCAAGATCGAACTGAAACTCGACCACACGCTGGACGAAGTCCTCGGCGATGCGACCGGCGTCACCGGCATCAACGTCAAGTCGGCCAAGGACGGCAGCATCAGCAAGATTGCACTGCAAGGCGTCTTCATCGCGATCGGCCACAAGCCGAACACCGGCATCTTCGAAGGCCAGCTCGACATGTTTAACGGCTATATCAAGACCAAGGGCGGCTCCGAAGGCTTTGCGACGGCGACCAACATCCCCGGCGTGTTCGCCGCCGGCGACGTGCAGGACCATGTGTACCGCCAGGCGGTCACCAGCGCGGGCACCGGCTGCATGGCCGCGCTCGACGCACAGCGTTATCTGGAAAGCCAGGAAGGCTGATCCAGCGGCAGTAACCCGTCCGCGCCGTCCCCGGCGCGGACGGCATCAGGAAATACCATCATGTCTGGCTCCATCAAGGACTTCGCCGCGCTGAAAACCCTGCGGGCGACCATCAAGGCGCAGGAAGAAGCGCGCAAGGCAGCCGAGGAAGAGCGCATCCGGCGCGAGAAGGAAAGCCGCCGCGACGCCGAACTCTTCCGCCGCACCATCGGCGACGTCAAACCCCTCTCTCACTCCGGCAAGGCAGAACCCCCACAGCCGCGCCCGCTGCCCATCGCCAAGCATCGCATGGCTGATGAACAGGCGGCGCTGGAGGAATCGCTGTCGGACGAATTCAACGTAGACACCCTGCTCGACACTGACCATGAGCTGAGCTACGCCCGTCCCGGCATCGGCGGCGACGTGCTGCGCAAGCTGCGGCGCGGGAATTGGGTGATCCAGGCGCAGCTCGACCTGCACGGCATGCGGCGCGAGGAAGCGCGCGAAGCGCTCGCGGAATTCCTGCGCAATGCGGTCAAGCGCGGGATGCGCTGCGTGCGCGTCATCCATGGCAAAGGGCTGGGCTCTGTGAACAAGGAACCGGTGTTGAAGAGCAAGGTGCGCAGCTGGCTGGTGCAGAAGGAGGAAGTAATTGCGTTTTGCCAGGCGCGGGCAGCGGATGGTGGCGCGGGGGCGCTGGTGGTGTTGCTGAAGGCTTGATGCTATTCGCAATCTAACTACCTGCGTCTGATTGCGGGCGGAGGCTTTCGATACTTCGCCTCCCTCTCCACGTCATCCCGGCGCCATCGCATCGGGTACGTCTATCCTTGCTTTCCTCCCCACCCGCAGTATCATGCACCACAAACAACTCCCCCACCTCCCCGCATGACCCTGATCAAGATCCTCGAAATCGTCGCGATTCTGGTGGGCGCCTTCTCCGGCTTCATCGAAGCCCGCAGCAAGAAGATGGATGTGGTCGGGATCTTCACCGTCGCCTTCATCACCGCGTTCGGCGGCGGCACTCTGCGCGACATCCTGCTCGACAAACGCCCCCTGTTCTGGGTCGCACACCAGGAGTACGCGATCCTGATCTTCGTGCTGGCGCTGGTCGCGGTGCCGGCCATCCGTACACTGAAGAAGATCGTTTCCGAGCGATTGATCGTGACGGCCGATGCGCTGAGCCTGGGGCTGTTCTCGATTGTGGGGGTGTCGCAAGCACTGGAGGCCGGCATGCCGCTGTTCATCGCATCGATGATGGGTGTCATCACCGGCATCTTCGGCGGCGTGCTGCGCGATATTGTGTGCAACGAGATCCCGATGGTCCTGCGCGATGGCAAGCCCTACGCAATCTGTTCGTTTGCGGGCTGCTGGATGTACCTGCTGATGCAAAAGACGGGGGTACCGGCGGATTTCGCGCTGTGGTCGAGCGCGCTGGCGATTACCGTTTTCCGGATGGTGACCTGGGCCAAGGGTGTGAAGATCGAGTAGCCCTGAAAATAACAAACCCGGCGGAAGCACTGCCCCGCCGGGTTGAAATGCCGATCCGGGACTTAAACTGCGTCCGCGCCGGTCTCGCCGGTACGGATACGAATCACCTGCTCGACTTCGCGCACGAAGATCTTGCCGTCGCCGATCTTGCCGGTACGCGCCGCCTTGATGATCGCATCGACCGCCTGGTCGACCACCTTGTCATCGATGACTGCCTCGATCTTCACCTTCGGCAGGAAGTCGACCACGTATTCCGCGCCGCGATACAGCTCGGTATGCCCCTTCTGGCGGCCGAAGCCCTTCACTTCCGTCACGGTCAGGCCGGTGACACCGATTTCGCCGAGCGCTTCACGCACTTCGTCCAGCTTGAAAGGTTTGATGATTGCAGTAACCAGCTTCATGACAGCTCCTTAGTTTGTATCACTCACGAATTCGGAAAGTAGGGCACCGCCTGGCGGCGCTGTGTTTCGTTTATTTTACATTGTGCACGCATCAATCTCGATCATTCAACCTCGATCATTCGTCGGGAATGTTATTCAGTTCGTTCATCCACACGGCGGCTTCGGAATCGCTCGGCGCCCGCCAGTCTCCGCGCGGCGACAGGGATCCGCCGGAACCGACCTTGGGCGAATTCGGCACGCAGGTCCTCTTGAACTGGCTGGTCTGGAAGAACCTGCGCAGGAAGATCGCCAGGTTGCGCTTGATGTCACCCACGCCATACTCGTTGCGGGCCACGTGCGCACCTTCGGGCCATCGTCCTGCCTCCCGATCCGCCCAGGAAGACCAGGCCAGGAAGGCGACCTTCGACGGAGAAAAGCCGAAACGCAGCGTGTAGTAGAGATTGAAATCCTGCAGCTCGTAGGGCCCGATGAAGCTCTCGGTCTTCTGTTCCGGCGCATCCTTACCCTTGCCCGGCACCAGTTCCGGGCTGATGTCGGTATCAAGCACGCTCAGCAAGACGTCGGAGCCGGTCTCGCCGATCTGGCCGGTTTCCGCCACCCAACGCACAAGGTGGACGATCAAGGTCTTGGGAACGCTTGCATTCACGTTGTAATGCGACATATGGTCGCCTACCCCGTAGGTGCACCAGCCGAGGGCGAGTTCGCTCAGATCGCCTGTGCCGATGACAATGCCATTGTGATGGTTCGCAAGGCGGAACAGGTGACTCGTCCTTTCCCCAGCCTGCACGTTCTCGAACGTGACGTCGTAATTCTCCTCACCCGATGTATAGCTGTGCTCGATGTCCTTGAGCATCTGCAAGCAGCTTGGACGGATGTCGATCTCCATGGCAGTGCATCCGACGACCTCCATGAGCTGCCTCGCTTGAAGGAGTGTCCGCTCGCTGGTGGCGAAGCCCGGCATGGTGATGCCGATGATGTTCTTGCGCGGCAGGCCCAGGCGGTCCATCGCCTTTGCGCACACCAACAACGCATGGGTGGAATCGAGCCCGCCCGACACCCCGATGACCACCTTGGAGATGCCCGACGCCGACAGGCGCTGGACCAGCGCCTGCACCTGGATGTTGTAGACCTCGCTGCAGCGCTCGTCGCGCCGGCTCGCGTCGGCAGGGACATAGGGAAAGCGCTCGACATTCCTGCGCAGCGGCAGCTTGCCAGAGACGGGCACATCGAGGGAAAACGCGATCTTCCTGAATTTCCCGACTTCCGCAGCATGACGCCGCACGGAGTCGCCAAAGGTGGTCATCCGCATCCGCTCGCGCGACAGCCTGTCCAGGTCGACATCGCCATAGATGAGGTGGGAACTGTCCGAGAACCGTTCCGATTCGGCAAGGCGCTCGCCGTTTTCGTAAATCAGCGCCTGCCCATCCCATGCCATGTCGGTCGACGACTCGCCTTTTCCCGCCGACGAATAGAGGTAGGCTGACAGGCAGCGGGCGGATTGCTGCGACACCAGTTGATGCCGGTACCCTGACTTGCCGACGACGATGTTCGATGCGGAGAGGTTGACGAGTACCGTAGCACCGGCAAGCGCGGCGAAGGTGGAAGGCGGAATCGGAACCCAGACGTCTTCGCAGATCTCGACGTGGAACCGGAAGAGCGGCAGGTTTTCCACTTCGAACAGCAGATTGGCACCGAAGGGAACCGCGCCGCCCAAGAGAGTAATCTCGGAAACGGCAACGCTGTCGGCTGGACTGAACTGCCTGGCTTCGTAAAACTCGCCATAGTTCGGCAGGTAACTCTTGGGAACAACACCGCGGACGCGACCGCCCGCGACGACGACCGCGCAGTTGAACAGCCGATGCTCGACGCGTAGCGGCATGCCCACGATCATCGCGATGTTCAGTTTCGCCGACGCTTCGGCGACGGATGCAAGAGCGGTCACGCACGCGTCGAGCAAGGCTTTTTGATGGAACAGGTCGTCGCAGGTGTACGCCGACAATCCCAGTTCGGGAAAGGCGATCAGTGCGGCGCCGTTCTTTTCGGCCTCGACGGCCAGGGCAATCGTTTCCTTCGCGTTGAACGCCGGATCGGCTACCCGGCAGACTGGCACACCGACGGCGACCCGAGCAAAGTCGTGCGAATAGATGTTGAAAAACTCCGGATTTATCATCAGCCTTACCTTTATAACCCTATGCCGTTGCCCTTGGAACACAAGCCTGCGCCTCGTGAGTACGCCGAATGGTTCTGCCGAATTTGCGTAGAATGAGTGGCACAGAAGCTGGCGGGTCGGCAGGTGTCCATGATGATCTTCAATGGACAGGCGTTGCATCGATTCAATGCGCGCTCCCCGCCTGAAGCACAGGATGGTTTGATATCAATAGTGAATTATCGCACGCAAATCGTTTCCTCCCTTGACGAGATCGGCCGGGAAAACTGGGACGGGCTGGTCGCCGCGCAGCAGGATCGCAATCCGTTTCTCTCGTTTGCCTTCCTCCATGCATTGCACGCTTCCGGAAGCGCTTCGCCGCAAAGCGGCTGGCAGCCGCAATACCTGACGCTGTGGCAGGGAAAATCGCTGGATGCGGCGCTGCCGCTCTACGTCAAATCGCATTCCTACGGCGAGTACGTCTTCGACTGGGCATGGGCGGATGCGTATCGCCGCAACGGACTCGACTACTATCCCAAACTCCTGTCGGCGATTCCCTTCACGCCGGTTGCCGGCTCCCGCCTGCTTGCCCGCAGCGAGGAAGCGACGGTGCGCCTTGTCGATGCGCTGTGCAGTCTGCAGGAAGAGAACGGCCTCTCGTCCACGCACATCCTTTTCCCTCCCGAAGCGCAGGCACACATCCTGAAGGAAGCCGGTTTCATGCTGCGCACCGGGATCCAGTTTCACTGGATCAACCACGGTTATCGGGATTTCGAGGATTTCCTGTCCTCGCTCGACCGCAAGAAGCGGAAAAACATCCGCGCCGAGCGCCGCAAGGTGCAGGAGGCCGGCGTCACCTTCCGCCACATACCGGGCGAGGAAGCCGGCGAAGCCGACTGGCGCTTCTTCAAACGCTGCTACGACCGGACCTACGCCGCCCACTACTCGACGCCCTACCTGAATCTGGACTTCTTCCTGCGCCTGGGAGAGGCCATGTCCCGGAACCTGCGGCTGATCGTGGCGGAACGCAGCGGGAAGCGCGTCGCGAGTTCATTCGTGGTTCACGATGAAAGCACCCTCTACGGACGCTACTGGGGCGCAATCGAGGACATCCCCTGCCTGCATTTCGAAACCGCGTACTACCAGCCGCTGGAATTCTGCATCGAGCGCGGAATCCGCAGCTTCGAAGGCGGCGCGCAAGGCGAACACAAGATGGCGCGCGGCTTCCTGCCCCACAAGACCTGGTCGGCGCACTGGCTGGCGCATCCCGCCTTCGCCGATGCGGTCGAACGCTTCCTGCAGCAGGAAGCCGGCGGAATCGATGCCTACCTGGACGAACTGAATGACCGCCAGCCGTTCCGGCAATCGGACCAACTTCGGTAAGTTCCGGTAAAAATCGCGGAAAACTTGGTCAACCTCGACACCGGGCGGCGCCAATCCTTGCCAAAAATAACACTTCACGGCATGCTCTCGCCATCATGCCTTACGCCCACGCCGCCCCGTTCGCTCCGTCCAGCCCGGCTGTCAGCCGCATCGGGCGTTTTTACATCACACGCGAGCTCGGACGCGGAACGGTCGGCTGCGTCTACCTCGGGCACGATCCGGTCATCGGCCGCGATATCGCAATCAAGACCTACAATCCGCGGCTGACGGCGGCCGAACGCAACCGCTACGAACAACAATTCATCAACGAGGCGCGCGCCACCGGCCTGCTGTCCCATCCGCACATCGTCACCGTCTACGATGCCTGCATCGAGAACGGGACAACCTACATCGCGATGGAATACCTGCGCGGACGCGAGCTCGACAAGATCCTCGACAGCGGCCACCGCTACAAGCCGGATGAAGTCGCCTCGATCGTCTGGAAGATCGCTGACGCGCTCAATCATGCACACCAGCGCCAGGTCATCCATCGCGACATCAAGCCGGCCAACATCTTCATGGTCGCGGACGAACAGCCCAAGCTCGTCGATTTCGGCATCGCCCGCGCGCCTAACCGCGTGGCGGACAAGAATGCGAATCCTGAGGATCCTGTCACGCTCCTGATGGGCAGACGCCTGCTGGGCACACCCAACTACATGTCGCCGGAACAGGCCACCGGCAAACCGGTGGACGCGCGCACCGATATCTATTCCCTCGGCGCAGTCATGTACGAAATGCTGGTCGGACGAAAGCCCTTCCACTCGGAGAGCGCCGAGAAATTGATGCAGCTGATTGCCTACAAGGCGCCGCCGGCGCCGCACGAACTCGACGCGCGCATTCCGACGGCCTTGTCGGAAATCGTGATGAAGGCGATGAGCAAGCGGCCGGAGAAGCGCTATGAAACCGCCGAGAGGATGGCGCTCGACATCAAGCGCTACCTGGTACGCCAGCGCCGCGCGCGCCGCCGCATGAAGATTCCGGTTCCCGCGCTGGAACAACGCGATCCCAGTGTCCTCCCGGAAGGACGCAGCATCCTGTTCTGGACAGGATGGCTGGCACTGACAGCGGCGGGAGGCATCGCCGCGCTGTTGCTTCTGCGGTAGGACTACCCCCGCGCCTACTTCATGCATTGGCGCGCGGCGGAAAAATTTCCCTTGGTGACGCCCCGGTCTGCATGCGAAATGCGGCGATGAACGCCGACATGCTCTGGTAACCGCAGGCCAGCGCCACATCGGTTATCCGGTCTCCGCGTTCGAGCAGGGTCATGGACGAAAGCAATCGCGCGCGTTGCCGCCAAAGACGAAAGGTAAGCCCGGTTTCGCCCGTGAACAGCCGGCTCAGGGTCTTCTCCGAAACGCCCATGCCTTCCGCAAACTCGCGAAGATCCTTGCGGACGTCGGGATGGTCCTGCAGGTGTCTGCATATCTTTTGAAGCCGCCTGTCCTGCGGCCAAGGCAGCATCAGGTCCAGATCCGGCGCGTCGACCAATTCATCCAGCAGCACCTGCACGAGCCGGCCCTCGCGCCCGAGTTCGTCATACTCGGCGGGGAAGGTACTGAATGCCCGTATCAGCTCGCGTAAAAGGGGGTTCACGGCAATCACGCGGCAACCTGCGGGGTCAAGTGCAATGGCGTCCTGCCGGATATACAGGCTGCGGATCACGGTATTGTCCGAACACTCGACGCCGTGCGGAATCCCCGCCGGGATCCATACCGCGCATTGGGGAGGCGCTACATACCGTCCTGTCTCGGTCGCAACCTCGACGACGCCTTGCAACGCATACGACAGCTGCGCCCACGGATGGCTGTGCCGCTGCCGGATCGCCCGATTGGGAAGGCCGTCGACCTCCCCGAATATGGGGCGCGGAAGCGCTCGCAGCTCCTTCAACGCAAGGACGATATCCTGGCGCATGTCCGTTCGTCGATGTTTCATTTCCTTTTAGCGATAAAACTCCAATTCCCCCTACGGTAAGGTATGTCCACTTCGTTTGCAATCGTCCTTGTTTGCAGGTCCGCGGCGCCCGGTTCGACGACATCGATGTCCGGCATCACATTGCATGGCGGTCCTGCTTGTGGAGGCGGAAACCGGGGGGAGAAATGATCGTCATGGAATTGCGCTCGTCCTGGCAATGGCTGAATCGGCTGAAAGTCGCTTTCAGCCGCTGGGCCGCTGACCATATGCGCTGCGGTACCGTCCTGTTGTCGCGAAGCGGCGTGCATGCTCGCTACAGGCGCATCCTCGTGCCCGTCACCTTCTCATCCGGCTCATTGGAAGCGGCACGAACCGCAATGCGCTTGTGTGGCGGAACGCAGGTGACTTTCCTCCATGCGTTCCATGCACCCGGCGAAGCCGCAGCAACAAGTGGTTTACAAGGCCTTTCGCTGCGCCGTGCAGCCCGGGAATCCGCTGTGTCGCGTATCCGCGCGCTGGCCGCCTGCATCGACAACCGGGATGCACTCGTATCCTACGCCGTCCAGTACGGCCCCGCTGACGCCGTCACTTGCGCCTACGCCAACCGTTACCAGGCCGACCTGATTGTCCTCGGTCCGGATCACTCAGGAGTCTCTTGGGGGCAATGGGCGGGTACGGTCGAACGCCGGCTTGTGGAACAGACATCCTCCGACCTGCTGATTGTCGGGAATACCCGAGTGTCCTAGTACTACTGCGTCATTAGTCTTGAAAGCGAATAGGGGCGCGGGCGTGCACGGGTTGCACGAATGCATTGCTGTACATCCAGTTGGGCAGGGCGTGGATTTGTCGTCAAGGTTAGGCGTCTTATTGCGCATTGGAGTATG
>DASPMC010000075.1:0-7859 GCA_035627275.1 Noviherbaspirillum sp. | reverse complement strand
GGACAGCTGGTCCACCATCGTGTTCGCGGTCGATGCCGCCCGCAGGAACTGGCCCTTCAGCGGCCGGCCGTCCACGTCCAGCGCCATGGTCTGCGACAGGTCACCCTTGGCCACCGCCCCGATCACCCGCGCCATCTCCGTCGTCGGCCGCACCAGGTCGTCGATCAGGGTGTTGACGGATTTGACGATGGTCGCCCAGCCGCCGGCAGCACTGGGAACCGAGGCGCGCTGCGTCAAGCGGCCTTCGCGGCCTACCACGCGGCTCACTTCCGTGATTTCCCGCGTCAGCTGCTCGTTGGCTTCCATGATGTCATTGAGCGTGTCGGCGATCTTACCCGCCAATCCCGTCAAGTCCGACGGCATGCGCGCGCTGAAATCCCCCTTCTTCAGCGCCGTAAGCACGCCCAGCAACAACTTGGCGTCCAGTTCATCCCTCAGCTCTGTCCTGGTGTCCATCAAGAGTCTCCATCTGCAATTCAAGAATTTATCGTTATCGTCTGAAACGTCCGCGCCGCCCTCTCCTTACGCAACAACAGAGCAACGCGCGTGCAAGTACCTGGACACCGCAATGAGGGGCCCAGGTCAGAAAGTCGAGACAAGAATGTTTGCTTAGTATTTACGCAGAAAAAACCACCGTACGGAAGTATTCCGGCAGCAGTTTCCATTTAGAAATTGAATGAATATTTTGTTCGAAACGCCATGCACGGGCAATCATCGAAAACACCTCGGAGACACTTACTGCGCGCACCGTTGACAATTATCAACCGGGTTAACAACCTCGCAATATATGGGTTCTGCGAAGTGCCTCTTGCGCCGCCTGTCCGTAAACGGAAAGAATGGAGTGTAGAGCCTGACGTCAGCGGCGCCGCTCAGTCACGTTGCGTATCCAGAGGCAAGGGCTTGCTGCGGCGGGATGCAACCGTACGCTTGGTTGGAACTGAGGCTTTCTTGAGGGCATCGGAAGCACGCCTGTCCATGAGCACAGGTGCGCCGCCGTCCGCATCGACCGGCCTGGACGCTCCATTCACGTCCGTGACCGGAAGCGGTACGGTGATCGTTAGCGAGGTTCCCGATTCGGGCGCGGTCTCAATCGACAATTCCCCGCCCAATGTACTGACGCGTTCCTTGATTCCGACGAGGCCGAAAGAATTCGCCTTCCTGCGGCAGCCGGGAAAAATGCCGACGCCGTTGTCTGCGACGGTCATCATCAGGCGGTCGCCGGATTTCTGCAATTCGATTTTCGTCCTGGTCGCGCGCGCATGTCGGAACACGTTGTTGAGCGATTCCTGCAGGATGCGGAACAGCGCCGTCGCACGGTTGTCGTCGATAATCACTTCCATATCCGGCATCGACAGTTCGCATGCGATGCCGGTGCGCCGCTGGAATTCCTTCACTTGCCACTCGATGGCAGCATTGAGACCGAGGTCGAGCACGGTCGGCCTCAGGTTGTTGATGATCGCGCGCATCGCCTTCATCGTGCTGTCGATATGTTCGAGCACGGCATGCACTTTCTTGTTCAGTTTGGGATGCGAGGTGCCGGTGCGGGCGTGCAGCATGGCGATATCGATGCGCAATGCCAGGAGGTTTTGTCCGAGCTCGTCGTGGATCTCCCGTGCGATGCGCTTGCGCTCGTCCTCCTTGATGCGCTCCTGGTAGCTGGCCAGCTGGCGAAGCTCTTCCTGGGAATGGCGCAGCGCCTCTTCCGCCAAGCGGCGTTCGTTGATGTGGTCCAGGTCCTGTTTGCGCTGTTCCTGCAGGTCGGAATTCAGCCTCTCGAGTTCGTGTTTCTGCCGCTGCAGCTGAAGATTGTTCCTCGCAAGCGCCACAAAAACCGATACCTTGGTCTGCAGGATCTGGGGGATGATCGGCGTGAACAGGTAATCGACGGCACCTTTCTGGTAGGCCTTCAGCCTGTTCATTTCATCGGCGTAATGTGCGGTGATGAAAATGATCGGCACCGATGCCGAACGCGGGTGGGAGTGAATCGCCTCTGCTGTCTCGAAACCGTCCATGCCCGGCATGCTGACATCGAGCAGGATGACTGCGAAATCATGATTGAGTACCTGGCGCAAGGCTTCTTCGCCAGAGCGTGCAGTGATGACCCTATAGTCGTTTCCGTCCGTATCCAACAAGCTTGCCAGCGCGAGCAGGCTTGCGGCATCGTCGTTGACCAGCAGGACTTTCGGTGTAAACACGGCTCGTTTCCAAGGTCTCTACTGAAAGAAAAGCGGCCTGTACTCGATCCTGACGCAACTTCTGCGATATTTGTTCCGCAAAAGGCATGCCCGAGTCGATGGCCGCTTTGAATATTTCTTGAAACGTCCGTCAAGCTGTATCCGTTTACCGACACTACGCTGCAGTTGGAGCAGCTTTCCGGGTGGTTTGCGTTTCAATGTAACACAGATAGGTAAAGCCGGCTGCGGACAACGCGCGGGGCCGTCACACATACAACGGTTTCCACACGACACGCTTCTGAAGCCTACATGCTTCTGGAGAACAACAATCGCGCTACTTCAACCTTGGTGTGCGGCAGACTGATTGAGTGCTTGCGGTCGTGAGACTTCCAGCCATTTGCGGACGCGTCCGGCGTCGGCAAGGCGGGACTCCTTGCCCTTGGAATCGAGGAACACCATGACGACCGGCCGGCCTTCTACGCGAGCCTGCATCACCAGGCAACGGCCGGCCTCGGAAATGTAACCGGTCTTTTGCAGTCCGATTTCCCAACCGGGGTTCATCACCAGCCGGTTGGAATTCTGATAGTTCAAATGGTAATGGCCGGCGTCGACGGTGTACCGGGGGTCGGTCGAATAATCGCGGATGACAGGATATTGATATGCCGCCACCACGAGTCTGGCCAAGTCACGTGCGCTGGCCATGTTTTGGCTCGACAACCCGGTGGAGTCGACGAAACGTGCGTCCTTCATTCCCAGCGCCCTGGCCTTGGCATTCATTGCAGCGACAAACGCCGGCAGTCCACCGGGATAGTTCCGTCCGAGCGCGGAAGCCGCGCGGTTCTCGGAACTCATCAATGCGATGTGGAGCATGTTGGCGCGGCTCATGCGCGATCCGACGCGCAGACGGGAACTGCTGTTCTTTTCGCGGTCGATGTCGTCCGCAGTGACTTCCAGCACCTCGTCCATGTTCTGGCGGGCCTCGACCACGATCAAGGCCGTCATCAGCTTCGTCAGGGACGCGATGGGCAGTGCATGATCCGCGTTCTTTTCGAACAGGACGTGGGAGGTGGCCTGGTCGATGACGAAGGCAGCGTTGGATTTCAATGCGAGCGGATCGCGCGTCTGGTGCAGGCCGGCCATGTCGCCAGCGGTCATGACCGGTGCAGCTGCCGGAGCAGAGGGAGTGAAGGCGACACGTTGGTAGCTCGCCTTGGGCTTTGCAGCGGCGAGTTTTTTCTTTGCAGGCGCACTGCGCTTTGCCACCGGCTGTGCTTTCGCTTTCGAAGCTTTCGCGGTACGGCGCGCGGTAGAGGTTTTTGCCTTGGGAGCAGCCTTTTTGACCGTCGTTTTCTTGGCCGGCGATTTGCTGGAGGTGGCGGCCTGCGCACCGGGAACGGCGACGGCCAACGCCATTAATGTCACTACGATTCCTAGCGCTGACCTGAACATCTCCCCCTCCCTAATTCTTGCAAGCCGGAATTATATCTTGCAGTCTAGCAAAATAGTGAAATTCAGCAAGCGAATTAAGTAGTTAGCGCAGGAAATTAAACAATTTTCTTATCGATAATTGAGCATCCGCAATTGCGTTTCAGGTTTGCTAGGAGCACCAGGTCGAATGGCCCCCTGCCGTACTCCGTCTTACTCCATGAATTTTGCAAAATCAGCAATCGGCACGCGTTCGGTCACCAGCGAATTTTCGACCTTGCTCATGTCCGCGAATCCCAGAGACATGCCGCAAACCACCATTTCATTTGACGGAAGCTGCAACTGCTCGGCAATGATCCGGTGGAATTGCGTGAACGCTGCCTGCGGACAGGTATCCAGTCCACGAGCGCGGGCGGCGACCATGATGTTCTGCAGGAACATGCCATAGTCCAGCCACGAACCCTGGTCCATGATACGGTCGATCGTAAAAATCATGCCCACCGGCGCGTCAAAGAAACGGTAATTGCGGCCGTGCTGCGCATGCATGCCCGACTTGTTGTCGCGGGTCAGGCCGAGCAGCGAATACAAGTCCCAGCCCACCTTGCGCCGCCTGTCGATGTATGGCGATACCCATTCGCGCGGGTAGTAGTTGTATTCCTCGTTGTGTTCCTTGCTGAGCGCCGGATCGTTATGCACGCGCACGATTTCATCCGAGAGCCGCTCCTTCGCAGCCCCGGTCAGCACATAGACTTTCCACGGCTGGGTATTGGTGCCAGAGGGCGCGCGCGCCGATACTCCCAGGATGGCCTCGATATCTTCGCGATCGACGGGCGTGGGCAGGAAGGCGCGGATCGAACGGCGCGAGATGATCGCGGCGTCGACGATTTTCTGTTCGTTGGACTCAATCATGATCAGACTGTAATGGTTTGCAAAAGGCCGCGCATCGCGTCAGGTAGGGCACTCGGCCGCCGCGTCTCGCGGTCGACATACACGTGGACGAAATGACCCTGTGCGGAAGCGCTCTCTTCATTCTCTCGGAAGATACCGACTTCGTAACGCACGCTGGAATTGCCAAGCTTGGTCACGCACAGGCCGGCCGTCACGCGCTCGGGAAAGGCCACTGAGGCAAAGTAGTTGCACTGGGTTTCGATGACCAGGCCGATCACCTTACTGTGCTCGATATCGAGCACGCCGTTGGCCACCAAGAACTGGTTGACCACGGTGTCGAACCAGCTGTAATAGACGACGTTGTTGACATGCCCGTAGGCGTCGTTGTCCATCCATCGCGTCGTGATGGCATGGAAGTGCTTGAAGTCACTGCGTTTTTTTGCTTCCGCTCGCATGAATCACTTTCTCACAACAAGAGCCACTCCAATGACGGCCAGCACCATGCCGAACATGCCGACGATGCTGAACGCCTCCCCGAACATCACCCACGCCATGACAGCCGTCGTCGGCGGGGTCAGATACAACAGACTGGTTACCTGCGTCGCCGCACTCTTTCGGATCAACGCAAACAACAGGAAGATCGCGCCGATCGACAGCGCAAAAACCGACCACAGCAAGGCGCCGATGAATTCCGGCGTCCACTGCACATTGCCCAGCCGCGGGTCCAGGTGTTCGAACGCGATCGCGATCGGAAGCACCACGGCAATCGATGCCCCGAACTGGATGATAGTCCCGGTGCGCAGGTCGAAACTCGGGCAAAAGCGCTTCTGGTACAAGGTGCCGACGGTAATCGACAGCAACGCGAATACCGTCAGCGCGATGCTCTGCCATGATAAGCCGGACAGCGAAATCTTGTTGGCGACCACAAGACCGACACCGCAGAGACCGAACAGCAAGCCGACCCACTGCCTGCCTCGCACAGCTTCGCCTACCAGCGGCGCCGCGAACGCGGTCAGTATCGGCTGTAAGCCGACGATCAGCGCAGTCAAGCCCGCCGGCATGCCCAGTTTGATCGCGCACCAGACGCCGCCGAGATAGCCAGCCTGCACGAGTACGCCGGCAACCGCGATATGCCGCACCTGCCCGCGTGGCCACGGGGCTTTCATCAGCCACACCAGTGGCAAGAGCACTACAAGCACACCGGTAAAACGCAGCAGCAGAAAGGTTAGCGGCTCGGCATACGGCAGTCCGAATTTGGCGACCACGAAACCTGTGCTCCAGATGAGCACGAAAACAAAGGGCATGGATGCCATCCACGGGCTTTGCGGATGCTTGTCTGTAGAAAGGGAGCCGGATCGTCCGGAATGCGCAGCAGTCGTCATAGGTTGGAGGCGGCTCGCAAGCCGCGGCAATATTCAGAGGCAATGCCGATAGTCTGGATATGGACCACGACAGTGTCTTGGATGTTCTTGCCGTACCCCCCTGCCATGGTGAGCGCCACCGGAATGCCGCGTTCCCTTGCCTCGTCGAGCACCATGCGGTCGCGCGAAGCCAGGCCGGCCATCGAGAGTTTGAGCCGCCCCAGGCGGTCTCCTTCATGCGGGTCCGCACCGGCGAGGTAAATGATCAGGTCCGGCGAGAATCGCCGGAACATCTCGTACAAGGCATCCTTCAGCGCACAGAGATACGTCTCGTCCCCTGTGCCGTCGGCAAGCGGCACGTCGAGGTCGCTGCACTCCTTGGTGAACGGATAGTTGTTCTCGGCATGCAGCGACAGCGTGAAGACCGAATCGTCGCGCGCAAGAATCGCTGCCGTGCCGTTCCCCTGGTGCACATCCAGGTCGACAACAGCCACGCGCTTTGCCCTGCGCTCGGCCTGCATCAGGCGCGCCGCGATCGCGGAGTCGTTGAACACGCAAAAGCCCTCGCCGCGGTCCGCATACGCGTGATGCGTACCGCCGGCAAGATTGACGGCGACACCGGCATCGAATGCGGCACGACAGGCGGCGATGGTTGCGCCGGAGGAGCGGCGCGAACGCTCCACCATCTGCGGCGACCATGGGAACCCGATCGCCTTCTGCTCGGATGGCGCCAGCAAACCGGCGGAGACACGCTGGATGTAATCGGGATAATGCGCAAGCGCGAGCACACCGTCGGTCGCAACCGGCGCTTCATGCACCTCCAGGCCGGGGACAGCCTTCATCGCGCCTTCCCGGACCATGCGGTACTTCTGCATCGGGAAGCGATGGCCTTCAGGGAGCGGGAGCACGAAATGGTCGCTGTAGAAGGCTTTCACGCTAACGTTTACGTAAAGGGAAGATAGACGAGTTTAGCACGCGCGCCGAATGCCCATACCATTGCATGAATGTCAATAATTTGTTACCACAAGTCAACATTTTGACTTAGATGTAGCTTTTTGATGCTCCGCAACAAAAATTGTTGACACAGCAAAATTTCCCCTTAAAATACGAATTGTTGCGACGCACAAAAGAAACATGTCCGACGCGTCGCCAAGTTTTTCTTGACCAATCACTGTCCTCTAGAGGAGCCGAACATGTTTGCAATCCCCGAGCAGTTTTCCACCGCTTCCAAAGCCAACTTTGAAGCCCAGCTCTCGCTGATCACCGCACTGACCAACAAGGCCTTCGAAGGCGTTGAAAAGGTCGTCGACCTGAACCTGAACGTTGCAAAGGCTTCCCTGGAAGAGTCCAACGCCACCGCCAAGCAACTCCTGTCCGCGAAGGACGCCCAAGAGTGGCTGAGCCTGGCTGCTGCCCAAGCACAGCCGAACGCAGAAAAGGCCCTGGCGTACGGCCGTCACCTGGCAAGCATCGCTTCCGGCGTGCAGGCTGAATTCACCAAGGCTGCAGAAGCGCAAATCGCCGAAACCAGCCGCAAGGTGCTCGAACTGGTCGAGGAAGTTTCCAAGAACGCCCCGGCCGGCTCCGAAAACGCCGTTGCCATCCTCAAGACCGCGATCGGCAATGCCAACGCAGGCTACGAGCAACTGAGCAAGACCACCAAGCAGGCTGTCGAAACCCTGGAAGCCAACCTGAACAACGCGGTTACCCAGTTCACCCCGGCTCCGAAGGCAGCACGCGCAGCCAAGAAGTAATGCAATACCGCGCTCGATGCGCCTGATGGCCGCATCGTCGCAAGCAAGCAGACTCACCGGTACCTAAGCCTCCTCCTCTTTCGGTACCGCCTGCAATGCCCCGGCCAACCGGGGCATTTTTTTGGTTCTTCACGGATTAACGTGAACGAATAGAAATAAGGAGGGCAGTGAAACGTCGATAAACTGGTTGTGCGACCAATCAGTAAATAACGAGACACTGCCCTCATGACCGATCTTACTGACGACCTCCCGTTCTG
>DASPMC010000074.1:0-11761 GCA_035627275.1 Noviherbaspirillum sp. | reverse complement strand
GATGAAAAAATTCTTCGGCAGGTTCGCCTTTGCAGTACTGGTCACCGTCATCGTGCTGTATGCGGTGTTTCCCTTCTATTATGCGATCGTCTCGTCGATGAAGCCGGCGTCGCAGCTGTTCAGGGTCGATTATTTTCCAAGACAATGGTATTGGGGAAACTATGTATCGGTGTTTCGTGAGCAGCCATTTGCGGCGAATATCCTCAATTCGGTATTGGTCGCCACCTCCGTTGTCGCGCTCTCACTGCTGCTCGGCGTGACCGCTGCGTATGCACTGGCCAGGATTCGATTCAAGGGCCGCGGCTTGTTGCTGGCCACCATACTTGGTGTGTCGATGTTTCCGCAGGTCGCCGTATTGTCCGGCATGTACAGCCTGATCAAGGCTCTGGGGCTGTACAACAAGCTGCCTGCGTTAAGCCTGTCCTACATGCTGTTTACCCTGCCTTTCACGGTGTGGCTCCTGACCACCTTCATGCGCGGTTTGCCGCAGGAACTGGAAGATGCGGCGACCATGGACGGCGCCAGCCCCTGGGTCATCGTGACACGCATCTTCATTCCGCTGATGTGGCCTGCCATGGTAACCACCGGCCTGCTCGCCTTTATCGCGGCATGGAATGAATTCCTGTTTGCGTTGACTTTCACTCTTACCGAAGATGTGAGAACGGTCCCTGTGGCGATTGCATTGATTTCAGGCGCCAGCGAACATGAACTGCCATGGGGGAATATCATGGCGGCCTCGGTGATCGTGACCGTCCCGGTGGTGGCGCTGGTGTTGATTTTCCAGAGGCGGATCGTTTCCGGGCTTACTGCGGGCGCAGTGAAGGGATAGATCGGGGTAGATTCGATAAAGCAATCCGGTCCTACTCATCCAGCGAGGCAGCTTCATGGTGAAACCCACGGTCAACCGGGAATGCAGATGCTCGCTGGCCGTTGTCCTCTACAACTGCGCCTCCTGATAATCCAGTATCTCCTCCTGATGCCGCATCACCTCATCACTGATCTCATTCCCCCGCCACAGCCGGATCAGTTCCTTGCGTTCCGCTTTGATCGCCGCACGGCGCAGCTGCAATAACAATTCATCCTTCGGCGTCTGTTCCAATCCCTCCGACGCCCCCGGCGAGACGCGGTTGGCGATTTCCATCCGCAGTTCATCCGCCCACTGCGCGGGCGCCTCCGTCTGTGCCAGGTGCGCATCGATGGCAGCGAGCGCCGCTGCACGCATGGCCGAGCGCACGCGCTGCTGTTCGTCGTTCGTCGACCAGTCCACGCCCACTTTCAGTTTCCGTATCAGCGGGGCCAGCGTGAGTCCCTGGCCGACGAGGGTCGCGGCAATGACAAAGAAGGTGATGAAGATGATCAGGTCGCGAGCCGGGAAGGCTTCGCCGTTGGGCAGCGTCGCCGGCAGCGCCAGTGCGGCGGCGAGCGAGACGATGCCGCGCATGCCGCACCAGCTGATGATCGCCAGTTCGCGGTTGCGCGGCTTGGGCGCCTGTTCATGGAGGCTGCCGCTCAGCCAGCGCGGGAGATACGCCACCGGAAACACCCAGGCGAACCGGACGGCGATGGCGACCACGGTGATCACGCTTCCCAGCATGAACAATTCAGACAGCGAATACCGGTGCAGCTTGTCCATCACGCCCGACATCTGCACGCCGATCAGGATGAAGATCAGGCTGTTGAGGATGAAGACGAGCACGTTCCAGACGGAGCGGGCCATGATCCGCATTTCCGCCGAGACGATTTCAGGCGCGTAACGCCCGCGCACGAGTCCTGCCGCCACGACGGACAGGACGCCGGACACATGCAGCGATTCGGCCGCGATGTACGCCGTATAGGGAATCGTCAGGACGGCGATGACTTCGATGAACGGGTCGTGCAGGCGGCGATGGATGGCGATGTACACAAACGCCAGTACCACCCCCACCAGCACGCCGCCGACCGACACCATCGCGAACTGGGCACTCGCCTCCGCAAACGAAAAGGCCCCGGTCAGCACGGCTGCGATCGCCAGCTTGTAGATGACCAGGCCGGATGCATCGTTGAGCAGGCTTTCGCCTTCGAGAATGGTCACGACATGCCGGGGGATGTTCAGGCGGGACAGGACGGTGGTGGCGGCTACCGCATCCGGCGGCGAAATGATGGCTCCCAGCACAAAGGCCGCGGCCCAGGGCACCGAAGGCACCATGAACTTGAGCGCGAAACCGACGGCCAGCGTGGTGGCAATGACCAGCCCGATGGCCAGCAGGCTGATCGGGCGGATATGGGCCTTGAAGTCCGTCCATGAAGTCAGCAGCGCCGCCTGATACAGTACCGGGGGCAGGACGATGACCAGGATGAGTTGCGGGTCGAACGGAAACTGCGGCAGGTTCGGGATCAGGCCCAGCAGCGCACCGCCCACGACCAGGGCAATCGGGTAAGGCAGCTTGAATTGCCGTGCGAGCCAGCTGAGGGCGGCGGCGCAGATCATCAATAGCAGGACGAGTTCGAGCAGGAGCATGGGCGTTTTGATGGAGAGAGCGGTGTGCCGTGACGTGCTCTCGCGGCGACACTGGACAGACAGGCTATTGTGGCAGGAATTTGTTGTAAGTTGGAAATGACAATGAACGCAGGCGTTTCCGGTTCAATGCACTAACCAAGAGAGAACGATGGACATCATCTACAGCCCCGACCACCACGCCCATCGCGGCGAATTCGAGATCTACCGCGGCGAACTCGTCCCCTGCTTCGAAAAGCCCGAGCGCGCCGACTACATCTACAAAGCCGTCACTGACCACAACATCGGTCCGGTCTCCGCGCCCGACAGCTTCCCGCTCACGCCCATCGAACGCGTGCACGCGCCCCGCTACCTGCGCTTCCTCGAACGCGCATGGGACAGCTGGACCGCCCTCGGCAGCACGCGCGATGCGATTCCCGCCGTCTGGCCGATCCGCGGCTTCCGGCACGACGTCGAGCCGGACAATTTCATCGCGCAGTTGGGCATGTACTCCTACGACAGCGGCACGCCGTTCACCTTCGGCACCTGGCGCGCCGCACGGCTGGGCGCGGAGGTCGCACTGACGGCGCAGCGACGCATTGCACAAGGCGCACGCGCCGCCTTCGCCTTGTCCCGTCCGCCCGGCCACCATGCCGGCCCCGATTTCCTCGGCGGCTACTGCTTCATCAACAATGCCGCCGTCGCCGCGCAGGCCTTCCTCGACGGCGGCGCGTCGCGCATGGCGATCCTCGATGTCGACTACCATCACGGCAACGGCACGCAATCGATCTTCTACGACCGCGCCGATGTGTTGTTCCAGTCCATCCACGGCGACCCGAAGACGGAATACCCGTTCTACCTCGGTCATGCCGACGAAACAGGCGTCGGACCCGGCCTCGGCTTCAACCAGAACTATCCGCTGGCGGCCGGCAGCAGCAACGACCAGTGGTTCGCCGCGCTCGATGCGGCCTGCAAGCGCATCCAGGCCTATGCTCCCGATGCGTTGGTGGTCTCACTGGGTGTTGATACCTACGTCGGTGATCCGATTTCAAAATTCCGGCTCGATACACCGGAATACCTGCGCATGGGTGCACAGCTCGCCGGGCGTGGGTTGCCGACGCTGTTTGTGATGGAGGGCGGGTATGCGGTGGAGGAGATTGGGGTGAATGTTGCGCATGTGTTGCGCGGGTTTCGGGATGTGGCGGGGTGAGACCTGGCGCAACGGTGTAATGGCACTGCAGTCCACAGCTTGCGATTGACATGGAACAATGCCGGGGTTGAATCAGTGCGGCCGGGTGCAATCAAAGGGATTGGCAAGCGGGAATGGCCACACATGGTAAGCACAGCGTCACAATGCCACTCTTCGCATGGCTCTCGTTATGACGGCTAAGGAAATTCCATGCGGCTAGGAAAGGCATTGAGGACGCTCTTGCTGGTGACGCTCACGGGTTGCGGTGGCGGCTCGGTATCGGTTGGCGTAGGCGAATTTTCCGACGACGAACCTTCCTTCATTATCTGGACCGGCAATTACAACGGCGATCTGGTGGTGGATGCCAACAACCAGGTTTTCGCTTTCTATGCCGATAACGGGTGTCTCTACAACTTTCACACGCAGCGCGAAAACCCGCATTTCTGCCTTACCGCCCCGGGGAATGCTGCCCTGTACGGCGGCTTTCTCGTGCGAATCGCGAATGTCCGTGCGCTGTCAGGCGCCTGCGTCACCGCACTGATTGATCCGGTCACGGCGCACTTCGTTGATGTCGAGATCGATGCGTTCGGAAGGGAAGCCGTTTTCGTCACTTCGCTGCATCCTCAATTCTGCGTTGCATGACGGGACGTAGGCCGTGATCCGCCGCGCGGCGTTTCTGATTTTCCGTTAGGCTGGTGCTCTTGACAGGTATTTACACCAGCTTTCCCAGTTTCCTCGCATGAATTCCAACGCAAGTCACTCCGTTACCGTCATCGGCGCAGGCATTGTCGGCCTGTGCGTCGCCTATGCGCTGTGCAAGGAAGGATTCGCCGTACAGGTGATCGATCCGGAAGACTCGGGATCACAGTGCTCGTTCGGCAATGCCGGCGCGATTTCCACCGGATCGGTCGCGCCGTTGGCGATGCCCGGCATCCTGAAGAACTCGGCGAAGATGCTGCTCGAGCCGGACAGTCCCCTGTATGTGCCGCCCCATTATTGGCTGCGTGCTGCGCCATGGCTGTGGCGCTTTGTAGCATCGGCCACGCCGCAGCGGGTGGAGGAGATCGCGACGACACTGACGGATTTGTTTGCGGGCGCAGTGGAACACCACCGCGAACTGGCCCGGGAAGTCGGCTGTCCGGACCGCGTCGTGCAGACAGGGCAGTTGCATCTGTACCGAGATGCCGCAGTCCTGGAGAAGGATATGGGATCGTGGCGTCTGCGCGAACGGCACGGTGTGCGGTGCGAGCGGTTGGATGCAGCGCAGATCCGTGCGCTGGAGCCAGCCGTGAGCAGCGACTACAAGGTGGCGATGTTCATGCCGGAACAAGGCGCGGTCACGCATCCGTTTGCGTATGCGCAGGCGATTGCGGAGGCGGCACGGCAACGTGGTGTGGTGTTTGTGCGTGATCGGGTGAAGGCGTTGTCGCGCGAAGCGGATGGTTGGATGGTGCAGGGCGTGCAGCGTGGGTACCGTTCGGCTCAGGTTGTGGTTGCGGCAGGTGCGTGGTCGGCGGAGTTGCTGAGGCCGTTGGGGCTGCGCGTGCCGCTGGAGAGTCAGCGTGGTTATCACTTGCATCTGGCGTCGCCAAATTTGTCGATCGGTCGACCGATTGTGTTTACGGATCGCAAGGTGTTCGCGGTGCCGATGGAGCACGGGTTGCGCGTTTCGGGGACGGTGGAATTCGGTGGGTTGAAGATGCCGCCGACTCCAAGACGTGCGGCGGCGCTAGGTGAGGCTGCGGTGCGGGGATTGCCGGGACTGGAATTGGACTCACCAACAGTGTGGATGGGGCACCGGCCTTGTTTGCCCGATTCGTTGCCGGTGTTAGGGCCGGTGCGTCGATATCCCGGGTTATGGTGTGCGTTTGGGCATGGGCACTTGGGAGTTACAGGGTCGGTGAATACCGGGCGGTGGATTGCCGAGGCGCTTGGGGGGAGGATGGCGCTTGGGAGGTTTGAGCCGTTTGAGGTGGAGAGGTTCTGAGGGCGAAATGGTGAGAATTTCTCAATTCACTGCAATCTGAAGGTGGGGAGAGTTGTCCCACCTCCGGACGGAAAAATATTCGGCTGATACGAAAAGGAGATACTGTTCTACCTCAGCCACGCCGACGAAACAGACGCTGGCCTTGGCTTTAACCAGAACTATTCGCTGCCGGCTAGCAGCGGCAA
This sequence comes from Noviherbaspirillum sp., assembly GCA_035627275.1. Taxonomy (GTDB): domain Bacteria; phylum Pseudomonadota; class Gammaproteobacteria; order Burkholderiales; family Burkholderiaceae_D; genus Noviherbaspirillum. The sequence goes on along the minus strand of DASPMC010000074.1, from coordinate 5,927 downwards.
CGACCAGTGGTTCGCGGCCCCCGGCGCGACTTGCAAGTGCATCCAGGCCTATGCGCCGAACGTGCTGGTGATTTCGCTGGGCGTCGATACATATGTCGGCGACCCGATCTCGAAATTTCGGCTCGACGTGCCGGAATATCTGCGCTTGGGCGCGCAGCTTGCCGGGCTCGGCCTGCCGACGTTGTTGTCTGGTGTGACCGGCTCACAGGAAAGCACTTGTACTACCGTTTATCAGATTTATTTAATTTAGCGAGGATGCTCTCGGCCTTTTGCGCAACGGGCTTTGGCAGCCGTTGCCATCCAACGTCATATTCAATCCGGTAGCGATCCCCTAGGTTGCCAGCCGGGTAATAAGCGGTGGCTTTGTACTTCTTGAAATTCCAGTAAACGAGCACTTTAAGCGGTTTGGCATCAAGGCCATCAGAGTTGGCATGATAGGCCAGGTAGTATTCGGCCCTGCCATCATTGTCCATGTCTGCAGGTCCGCTTTCCTCATAAATGAATTCTGGCCAGTAAACTTCGTTGGCGAAATCGCGCATACGGAACATTGGGAGCAGGCCTCCATGATCATTCAGGCCGCAGTACGCAAAGATATGACGTGTTTCGAATTCAGGTGATGACGTTGCCGAACGCTGCTCTGACATGATCAGGGTAAATACACCACCTTTTTCCCATACTTCCCAACCGCGCTTAGGCTGACCTGAGATGGCGGCATACTCCTCCATCTCTGCAGCCGACAACAGTCTTATTTTCACCGGCGTGACTTGGGCCTGAGTGATCCCTGTAACAAGCAGAGTCAAAATGGCGATCGATTTGGAAAGCAGTCGCATTTGGTCTCCGCATCATTTAACAAAAAGTTGTGCTCATCGATTTCAAAACTATGTCCACCGTTCCCGTACTCCCTAAGCGCCACAGAAGTCACTCTGTTACTTGGGGCGGTACTTCTCGAATAGGATCACAGGCTTGCCTTTGCTCGTGGTTACCTGCCGATGTCCCGGCACCAACGCGCTTTCATTCGGATCGCTGCCGTTGTTCATTACCCAGCCTTCCGCGATGCGGTTGTGAAACACCCAGTCGCGCAACGCCGCGTCGTATCGAAAGGTAATGTAATCGGTCCAGTGCGCGCCGCACGCGACGCTATGCTGGACAGTGAAATAGGCGCCTTTGATGGCGAAACCCGAGGCGTCTTCGTTAAACTCTTCAAATGGATCGCACTGTCCGCCTTGGTCCGCTGCAAGGATCACATGATCATTGCGCCGGGCCAGCGCGAACGTACCGTCTGTACCCTGTATGAAGAGGACCAATGGACGGCGCGGCGCAGTACCGGTCTTGCTGGCGATGTGGAGCTCATTGGCGCGCTGTAGTGCAATCAGGTAGTCGGTGCGGCCGTCATTGTTCAGGTCCCCGTTCTTATGCAACAGCACTTCATAACCAGACGGAATGTGGCTAGAAACGGCCTTTGGCAGCGTTGCTGCGGAGGCTGTCATGCTTGCAGAAAGCAGGGCGGCGGCGATGAGAACTTGTGTATGAGTGCACATGTTTACCAGCGGCGCGTCAATCGTGTCGCATGAATTACCACTTGCCGTCGTCTCGCGCCGGAGCGGCATCCACGCCGGAAGCCGGGAATGTATATGTTTCTCCATTAAAGCGGTGGCACCGGGTTCTTCCCGCTTTCCAGTACAAGTTCCCCGTTCCTGATTCGGTATGCTACTGTGTTGTTGAGCACAGGGAGTGGTTGGTGCTGGTCACCTCTCAAGTACGCTTCCTTGAAGTGCATCATCAGCCGGTCACCAGCAAGTTTCCATGTGCTATTGGGGGGCTGGATGCCGCTTAAACGGTTCGCCCTCTTTGTCGTGGCGCGGTTTGTGAGAATAACGAAACACTCCTACGTGAACTTGGACCCTTCGTGCCCCAGGAAGGGACTTATTTCCCCCAGGCTGCCACAAATGCCGGAAGATCATACTTTTCATCGACAGGCATCTTTTCCTCTGCGGCGATATCGTCCGCTTCGTCGTTTACCGGAGGTAAGCGCTTGGCTTCCCATTTATTTCCCTTAGTCCTTATAAGCGAAAAGTTGCGAACGATGGAATGATTTGTTTCGGCTCCGATCGCCTTTACATCCCACCTTACTCGGTACGTACCATTCTTAAGCGTGACAATAGGCTTCTTGCTGTATGTGACTTCGTCGGAATAGAGCCAATACAAATTCCGGCTCTGATAATCGAACAGGTACAACGTATGGGTTGGGTTATCGTTTCTGTAGCACACTTCTCTAAATAGAACGTACTCAGTTGTGACTTTTTCCGCAGAAAGAGCGATCGCATCGCAGATAACACGCCCTGAAAGAAAGCGGTCAGTTATCTTGTTCTTTTTGTGAAGGCGAATTTCGAATCGCTTGTACCCCCCTTGGTCGAACGATTCGTAGATTCCAAATCGTTCGCCTGTCGAGCTGCGCAAGAGTATTGATTCGTTAAGCTTGCTGTACAGGAGGCGATGTTCATCATCATAATCATCTAGCGTCTCTTTAGTTCTGTTTTGCCAATCCAACTTGGCTTCGATGTCTTTTCGAATGCGGGCTTCTTCAGCCGCACGTTCCTGTGCACTGTACACCTTCCTAATCTTTCCTTCTGCTATAGAAGGAAAGATTGTCGAAACGAATGTAATAAAGACAAGGAGGATTTTGAGAATTGCTGAATTCATTTTTTCTGTCTTACTGAGAATGAAAATTGTTAATCACACTTGACTAAAAATGGTTTCGGATCGAACCATTTCCCCTGCCCCTTGGCGAGATTGTCGCTACGACGGACCTCGAAGTGCAGGTGCCCACCATGCTTTATTGTCGAATACGGGCCTTCGTCAGTCATTCCCTTGGCATTTCCTGTATCGCCGGTTTTGCCGATGACTTGCCCCGCATGGACCGGACATACTTTCTTCGATATTACCTTGACCGCCATTTCGCTTAGATGTGCATACATAAAGTAGATCGAATTGTTGACAATTCCGGGAATGCTTTCTGCATATTTCTTTTGCTGAGGGGGAAGATCGTTGATGTTTACTTTAAGTAGAATGACATTGCCGTACGTCCCTCCAAGGTCCGCATGGAGCACTTCGCCGTTTGCAACAGCGAATACTGGCGTTCCTGATGCCGCTGCCAAATCTATTCCTGTATGACGTTTAGCGCGGCCACCTCCATCGAAAAGAGATTTTTTTCTGGCGCTATCCGGTGAGCTTTCGCTATCACGATATCCCCCAATGCGGATCACGCACCCCTTCAATGGATCGTGCCACGATGGAACTCCTCCCACACTTGCCTCTGGCATTACTTCTGTGGGTTTGGATGAATCTGAAGATTTCTCGTTGCTCGGGTTTTGTGACAGTGCTCCTGAAGACGGCCTGCTTATAGAAATTCCTGCGACGCTTTCTATTACTTCGTATCCGGAGCGCTCCTGAAATCCCTCTGATTTCAGCATGAAATTCTTGACGCGAACCTTCGCGTCAGTGTGGTTGGCAAGGAAATAATAGTAAGCCTTAACGTAATCTCCGCCAAAGAGGTCTGCGAGACGCTTTGCGCGCGCTGTCCCGTTATCTGATTTTGTTCGAAGTTGCTTTGCCAGTTTCGTTTTAGCGTCATCGACAGAAGACTCTGGTGTTTTGCCAAATTTTCCTTGCAAGTACAACAGCCCACCCTTACGACCTTCATGGTGCATTACATAAGAGATCTTTGCTTTTTCGTCAGGGGGTAATGCGCTAGTACTGATTCCGTTATTCGAGAGGTACTTGAGACTATCTTCTGCATTGGAAGCAATCGCGTCAATCGAGTAAATGCCGTTATTGCGCCACTCTAGAATAATGTTCCTTGTCGAGCGACTTACTTCGGTTGCGTCTTTGCCATCAATTTTATAGAGAGTTCCATTTTTGGCACGAAGCTTCGTCGCACCGATTTTTTTCAATGCCTCAGGATTGCCAAGAGTGCCTTCTTTCGCCACGTATTCGTACCATGCTGCTGGAAGAAATTGGCCAAGACCTCGAGCCGATGAGCCCTCGGCGGCTGAATCCTCAATCCATGTTCCATCTTTAGTTTTCGCTGCTTCCGCATTGATGATTGCGGCAAGGGAATGTGGGGTAAATCCGTAACGTTTGGCCGTCTCAATAAGCGCTTGTCTGAATTTCTCGTTGCCTTTATTTAGATATAAGTTTTCGCTAGCGAACAATGGTGCATTAATCGTTGTTGGCACGCCGTTGCTTGTGCGGGTTTCTTTAACCACCGGTTGCGCAGCGATATTTTGGAGGTCCTTTTTGTGGCTTGGCTCGGCTCTTGGCTGAGGCGTATCTTTCTTTACCTCTGCCCCCGTCTGTTTGTCTGGAACGAGGGCTGGCCCATCTTTACGAAAGGTTCTCCCCCTTATTAAGTCGGTAAGGATATTGATCTGGAGAATCTTCTCACCAAGTGGCAGAATTTCTTCATCCAGAATTTTCTGCCACTTGCATTGGTAGTTTTCGAACTCAATCTTCAATCCTTTGAGATGATCTTGTATGTCAAGTCCGTGCAGCCAGCCTGAGCTGTCCGTTTTTAGCTCGATTTCTTTCCCGTCGTGAGCAACTTTTAGCTTTGCATTCTTGATTGGCTTGTTGCTGAGCCCGACAAGTTTGACGCTGAGTTTCAGGTCTGGGCCTGCTTTCCCGTCAGGCAGGTGGATTTTCTGGCCGACGTGGATCAGGCGCTTTTGTTTTCCCGTTAGGTCGTTGTACGCTGCAAGCTGTTCGACGTTGTACCCAAAATGTTTGGCGATGCCCCACAGCGAATCGCCTTTTTTCACAACGTAATATCGGCCTTCTTTTGATGCTTCCATTTATTCACCCTCACGTGACGGATGTTCGTCTTCGAAGATTTCGTCTTCCTCCTCTTCTCGAGGATTTTCGTCAGTGTCGTAGAAGTGAAAAACACTTCCTTTTAATCCAATTACTGCCACATATGGCGCCGATCCCAGTTTTTCCGGCACAGGTTCGGAGTAGCCTGTAGCGGCTATTGGAGAGGACCAGATTTTTTCCTTCTTCTCCGGGTCAAAGAGATTAACTTCTGCACCCTCGATAGGCATTCCATCAAGGCCGATGAGTGCAAATTTTTTTGTATGCATTGCTTCGGATGATGGGAGCTCTGGAAGCTGCGGAGTTATACGTGCTGGTCCCGTTAAGTTCTTCACACTGCCATGAATGTTCACTGGCCCTGGGGCCTTCAAAGTGATCTGGCCGTTGCCGACTTCGATCTGGCAGCCCCCCGCAGTAAGTCGAATACTCTTCGGAGCTGTAATTTCGATATGTCCGTCTACCGACGTGATCTTGAGATCCTTCTTCGCGATGGCCTCGATCTCGTCATCCTGTGCCTGGATCTGCACCTTGCCCTTGCCGGCGAACATCTTGATCCCGGCCTTGGCGACGAACACGCTCCACGCCTCCTTGACTGCCATCGACAGCTTGTTGCCGACTGCGATGTTCGTGTCTCGCTGACTGGACAAGTGAATGCGCTCGCCGGTGGCGATCTCGTATGATTTCGGCGTCGCACTGACAATGCCCGCCGGACTGGAGAACGCGAGGATCGGCTCGTCATAGCCCGGCACTTCACTCTTTTGCCCGGTGCCGCCCTGCTGCGTGTAGGTCTTGTTGGCGACTTTTATGAGACGTTCCGCTTCATCGTTCGCGTCCAGCGGATCGGCATGGTGTTCCTTCGCGGCATCGGACAAGGTCTTGGACAGCTCCAGGTTGCCTTGCAACTGGTTCGTCAGTTCCTTGCTGTCCAGATGGGTGCTGCTTTCGTTGTGCCTCGCATCGGTGCTGATCAGCATGCCTTGGCCTGCTCTTATTGCGCCGTACTGGTCGGTCCGCAGTTCGAACCCTTCGCCCCTTGGCTCGCCCTTGCCTTCGCGTCGCGG
>DASPMC010000073.1:0-2165 GCA_035627275.1 Noviherbaspirillum sp. | reverse complement strand
CTATGCCGGGGCGCAGGAAGTGGAAAGCGTTGGCGGCCAGACGACGGTCAAGACGTATTGGCCGCAGGGCGTGGGTGTGGAGATCGACCGTCCGAACCAGGCGCCCGAATTGAGTTGGCTCCACACGGATCGATTGGGCAGTGTCATCGCGCTCACGGATGCGAATGGCAACCTGCGGGAGAAGCTGGCGTATGATGCGTGGGGCAAGCGCAGGACGCTGGATGGCAGTGCGATCCCGGATAGTTTGGATGGACAAGTGGACAACCGGGGCTATACCGGGCACGAGATGCTGGACCGGCTGGACCTGGTGCACATGAACGGGCGGGTGTACGATCCGTTCGTGGCGCGGTTCCTGAGTGCGGATCCGATCATTCAGGATCCAAGCAATGGGCAGAACTACAGCCGGTACAGCTATGTCTTCAACAACCCGACCAATCTGACCGATCCGACGGGGTTCACGACGACCGCGGCGCACACGGTGACGATGACGGCGGGCTATATTTCGTGGGCGTACGACTCCACGTACCAGCGCCCTACCGGGCGAGAGCTGGCCAGGCGGTCGCTCAACCAGTTGCGTAGATTCGAGATGGCGGCCCGGCCCTGGCTGCTGCGCGTGTCGGTGGTGCTGGCTGCGGTAACGACGGGCGGGAATGCGTACCAGAAGGACCCGCATGATGAGCAGATGGCCGCGATCAAAGCGCAGGCAATGGCGATGGCAGCGGCCATGGCCGAAGCTGGCGCGGACAAAGAGGATGCCAGCGAGGCGCTTTCGAATGACGCTGAAGGGACAAACAGTGGAGGTGGCGCAAAGGAAGGCAAGAAGGATGGCGCGAAGCCGGGCCGGGAGAAAGATGTTCCTAATCGTGGCGAGCCAGGGGAAGTCAGAGAAGGAGAGCGCCGAACTCGTGAGTACGGTCCTGACGGCAAACCGATAAGGGACTACGATAAGCCGCATCAAGGTTATGAGCGGCCCCATGTACATGAATGGCCCGACGGTGTTAGGGAACACCCAGGTCGCGATTATTCCCCATGGCCGAGGCAATAAGGAGCAGCTATGAAACAGTGGGATGCTTTCATCGAGGCCACAATTGATGCTATTCACTTTAACGCCGAGAAACGCGAGCTGAGCTTTGATGTGACGTGCCAGTTGGAGAGTGGGCACCGCAAGCGGCTTGTTATCGATGGTGTGGATGATTTCGTTGCCAATGAGATGCGACTTCAAAATATTATTGATCGCATTCATCAATATCGAGGCGACGAAACCGAAGCTGCGAGATGCCTATTCTTTCTTATGAGAGGGCGGGAGCCCGAAGAAGATGAACTTCGATGGCCCCAATTAGTGGAGAAGCTTGACCACGTTCGCACTGGCAGGCGAGTCTTGCTCGAAATTGAGCCCGTCTATGGTGCGACATTAATAATTTTGGGTGAAAACGTTCGGCTGGAATCGATTGGCGATTAACACTGCTGAAGAGTGAGATGCATTCACGTTCTCACCGCTATTACAAGCGCCGCTCTCTCGATCATCGAGGAGAGCGGCGTTTTTACGTCTGTCGGAGCGCGACGGCAGCCGATATCGGAGAGGTTGTTACAGGTCCCAGCGGGCATCGAGCCCGCTGCGTCCTGGCAGCCGTTCCGGGGTAAATCGTCCGCTTGCGCGGCCGCTTTAACATAACGCCGCCTTCCGCGACATTGCCCCAGTCGCTCCGCTGCGCTTGATGTGGCAATGTCGCGGAAGGCAGCGTTATGTCTTGCGCCCCTCCACGGCTGCAAAGACTGATCGGTGCGCCGAGGGCGCAAGGATCGATCAGGCGCTCTCGCGCGAGCCTCACGCATACGAAGCGCACGGCCGCGGTGCCGCCGTGCTTCCCATCCTGGTCAGTGCGCCCGCGTTCCGCCGGCGCATCATTTCGATACGATACGCACAGGGTTACAGCGCGCGCTCCTGCGTCGCTTGCGTCTAGGGCATGCCTTTACCAGAACGCGGGACCTGCGTTTGAAAAAACTTCTATTTGTGCCCGGTGCGGGCGGCGCGCGTCAAGGTAGTTGTCGCATAAATCAATCAAGCCGCCAACTGCATGTCGGTGGTTGATGGCGGATTCAACCACACCTGATCCGGCGCTTCCCATTTTCGCGTGTGGCGCTTCCAGCGCAGCGGATGCTGATGA
>DASPMC010000072.1:0-28769 GCA_035627275.1 Noviherbaspirillum sp. | reverse complement strand
TCGAGAGAGTGATTCGGCCGCCCTTTGCGCGACGGCCGGTTGATCGGATTGGCCACTTTGGTTCCCACTATTTTTTAGTGGGAACCACTTTCGCTAATTTGGCCACTCGCGTCCAGACGGTTCAGGAGCGACGCTTACGTTTCTCGTTGAGCGGTCTCAAGAGCAACCAATTTTAATTGCAATCGACAACATCCAATTCATGCCGACGTCCTTGCGGGATGCAATCGCAGAAGAGCTGTTGGCAGTCGGTAAAAATTTTCGGCTCATCACCGTGGAGCGAACCATCGAGGGACGCGGCGAGAATTGGGACATTAAATTGGCTCGCTTTCTGACACGTACGCTTGTGCTCGGTCCTGCAAACAAAGAGGATGTGTCCACATTGATTCAGAAGGTGATACCAGGCGGGCCAGACATGTCGGAAATCGTCGAGTCAGTCTATCGTCGCAGCGCCGGTAATCTGAAATCTACTTGGTACCAATTGCGTCTGATCGCTGAACGGCGCGCGGCACAAGGCGTTCTTGGACCGTCGAAAAGCTACCAAGATGTCATCGATTCTTTGCAGCCGCAAGATCAGTTGGTACTGCGCTTTGTAGTGTTCCTGCTTGGACGTATCACTGTCAAAAGTTTGGCCGAAATTTGCCGAACGGCGAATTTAGGAATTCAAAATGGAGACGTGGTTACTGCCGTGGAGGACTTGGCAAAACTCGGACTTGTAATTGTTAATGGCGAGAATAAAGATAGGGTGCGTCCTGAGCACGAGTTCGTTTCTACGCTAGTCAGAGATCTGACGTCCGATGAGGAGCAACAAGAACTTCAGGTGCAATTGGTAGATGCACTTAGTCAAATGTTGCAACGGCCGATCGCTGACGAGCATGACGAAATTCTGTATGACCGTCTGGTGGGGATAGTTCACGAAAGCAACGTAAGAAGTAGTCAAGCCGTATTGACGCACCTCGTGAATTTCGTATACCTACTGAAGCGCCGAGAACGCTTTGGTTACTTGGCAGATTTGTTGGAAACGTCGACCTACCGGCACGTACTCGATTTGCTGCCGGAAGATACGATCCGTATTTTGCTCGATGCCCTGCAGAAAACATCGCGCTTTTCTTTGGGATTGATTGTCGCACAGCGCCTACAACGCGAGCCTCATATGAGGCAGCTAGGAGCACTTTACGCGGCCAAATACCTTGTTCAACTTTTCCGATACGAAGAAGCCGAGGCTGAGCTTGCAAAGGCAGGGACGAGCGAAGAGGCCACATCGATTGCCTTCACGATCTCGCTCAACCTGTGCCGCGACGAAGACGCGGCGCGACTGACCGAAGCCACATATGCGAGTTTATCAAAAACATTGGCAAGGTCAGAATTTTCGTTGGTCATATTGCGCAATAGCGGGCATTTGTTTCCAGCAGAGCGTTCTCGTGAAATTTTAAGCTTTGCGTCCCGGGCATTCCACCGCCAAGGGAAGCTATTCGGGACGGCAACTTGTATCAATAATCTAGGTTTGGTTGAGCTGGCTGCAGGCAACTTTAACGAGGCGCGTGCGCATCTCACGTTGGCATATCAAATGTTGCAAGAGCTGGAATCCCTGGAAGCATATCAGCCACTGGTCAATTTATCGGTGCTCGAATGCTGCCAAGGTCAAATGGCGACGGCTCTGGATCGTCTCAGCCAAGCGCGATCCTTGGCGCCCGTGACTTTGGCGATGGATAAAGCTATGCTGGATTTCAATGAGACCGTCCTACGACTATTGACCCTGGAATTGGTGCCAACACAAGCAATGCCGCAGCTTCTCGCTATTCAACGTTCCGCGGCACAAACTCATGATCTGCGTTTTATAGAGGTAGTTACCCGCTTTATTGGCGAACTGCAGATTCGCTGCCACGGTATTCGAGATGTGCCAGAGCCCGAGCAGGCATTCGATGAAATTTTTGAAAGCGCGCGCACACCACTCGAACTATATTTCCCATTGCAAGTCGGCGCGAATGTGATCCAGGCCCCGCTGGTGCTATCTCCACATTGGCGCTATTAAACGCCGTGCCAAGAAGTGGCACGATTGTACTTCTCAAGAAGTTTCTTTGTGATATCCGTATCCGTGCTGCGGTTGAGAATCACATTTGCGATCAGCCGTGCCAGCGATTTTAGATCCGCTTCTTCGTAATTGAGGATCGCCAAATTGGCCGTACCGATTCGAATACCAGATGTTTCGAGCGGCGACCGTGGGTCATACGGCACGAGATTTCGATTCACCAAAACACCGATGTGTTCCAAGCGACGTTCCACGTCAGCCCCTGTTTGGCTCGTTGTACGCAAATCAATCAGCAATATATGGCTATCGGTACCGTTTGTTACGAGGCTAATTCCTGCCGATTTCAGTTCCTCTCCCATGATTTGGGCGGCGGCGACAATAGATGCCGCATAGGCATTGATGTCGTGAGTTTGCCATTCTGAGAAGACCGCAAATTTACCAAGCATATTGGTTTCATTAGCACCGCCCTGCGAAGTTGGGAAAATCGCCTGAGCAATTACCGCCTTGTGGTCACGACGGAACATAAGAACCCCGCCATTTGGTCCTCGTAGATTCTTAACTGTATTGAAGGTCAGGAAGTCACAATGTGGAAATGGAGATGCGTGCAATTTACCTGCTATGAAGGTGGCGGTATGTGATATGTCTCCGTGGAGATAGGCACCGCATTGTTGGGCAATTTCGCCGCAGCGGCGAAAATCGATCTGGCGAGGCAAGCTGCTTCCACCAACGATAATCAGACGTGGCTTTACCTGATTGGCAAGAATCTCCAGTTGTACATAGTCGGGCAAGCTGTTTTGATCCAGTCCAAAGTAATGGACTTTGTTTGCTCTACCAATCAGCACGGTATGTGAAATATGGCCCCCATTCTTGGGGTTCAACGCGACCACACGGTCTTGAGGCTTAAGCACCGCGTGATACACCATCTGATTGGCCTGTGTACCTGAATGAGGCTGTAGAGTTGCACAATAATCGCTTGGTGCGTGCATAAGCCTGAGTGCCAGGCTCTCTCCCTCTATTTCTACGTGGTCCATCACCGAAGATCCAGGTAAATAGCGTGAGCCCGGCATACCTTCGGCTGGAAAGACAAATGAAGGGGCGGAGAGTGCCTGTAGGACCGATGGGAAAGGATAGCTGGCGCTAGCGATGAGATGAATAAGACTATCTATCTGAAGCCATTGCATGTCCATGAGCTCGCGTAGACGATTCGGTAGAGCACCGCCGATTCTGGAAAAATTCCTCATGGATGAAAAGATAATTATTAGTTATCGATGCATTTCGAGTTTTCTCCTTATGTTGGCGCGCGAAACCTCGGTTCGAAGGACGTGATCGGCAACGTGCGTATAGATTTGAGTAGTGACAATGCTGGCGTGGCCGAGTAAGCGTTGAACTAGTCGTATGTCGAGGCCGGCCTCCAGTAGTTGTGTTGCTGCAGAATGCCTCAACATGTGGGGCGTGACGCGACGTTCTAGTTTTGCGGTGGCTGCAAAACGCCGAATGACTCGACGCAAATATTGGTCTGTCGCGGGACGGCCCAACCCATTGACAAAGAGTGTCTGGCCGATATAGCTGCCAAATCTGTTTGAGGCTTTGTCTCGATATGCCCGTAGACGTCGCATCGTTACTGCATCGGGAAGTGGAACACATCGCTCGCGATTGCCTTTTCCATGTACAAAGATTTGACGCAGTTTGAAATCGAGATGGGGAAGCTGAATTTTGACTAGCTCTCCAATGCGTATGCCAGTCAAGCACAACACTTCAATTGCCAGTCTGGCGGTCAGGATGTCCCACTCTAAGCGGCTGGCGCGCGGATTTGTTGATTCTGAAGCTGCAAGTCCGTAGCTTGCTGGGTCGACGGCAACCAAAGTGCGCATCTCTTCGAACTGAAGATTGCGAGGGAGCCGTTTTGGAATCTTGATTTCCAGGTGCACGCGTTCAAGAGGGTTGATGGGGATAAGGCGACGCCTGAAGAGCCAGCGAACCATCGCTTTCACAGACGCCAGGCGACGCTTAACGGTTGTCGCTTTGAGCGACGGATCCGTAAGCCATTTATTGGCTGCGCTCTCGATGGTTGTTTCTGACAAATTTCCGATGTGGCGCTGCGAGCCAGCGATCGTTGCAAAGCATTTCAGATCATGCTTGTACGCTCGGATTGTCAATGGGCTCAACTTTTTTTCCTGCTCGCAGTACGTTAGGAATTGCGCGCACGCTTCTCTCAGTCGCATTGTGCTCTCTATGGAATGTTGGCGAGCACATATAGTAGAGGTACGAATAGACCACGCGAAAATCATCCCAGCGCTCTACTTCTGGGAATTTGTACGAGCCGGCGCGAGATACGTTTTCTCTCAAGCTTGGGAGGTTTCACGCCCACGACCTTGCCACAACCGTGCAAAACGCTGTAAACGTGCGATACGGGCATGTCGCTGACGATAATTCTCGAGTCCGAGGAAGTCTGCCGAAGGTCAACGACGTCCATTCGGCATGTGAGGGGCCAGGTCCTAGCGATTTACAACCGGGTCGTCTGGAGGATATTGACGACGTCGGCGGGCCATTTCTGTGTCGCGCAATAGGTCGCCCAACTATCCATCATCTGGCGTCGTTTCAGGAATTGGTCGCTTCGGAAGTATTCCACCTCGACGGCATCCTTGGTCGATTGACGGCCTCCGGATGAGGGGCCGCCCCGCGATCAGCCATCAAGCAGCCGCCTTCAACGATAACGAGGTAAATGGGACGACGCGGTCTGCGCTGGCTAAGGTGTCCGGCCGATGCGCAATGATGATGCGCGTAATGTTCAAGGCTGCGATTGCCTCATTGACTTGCTTTTCCTTATACACGTCCAGGTGACTCGTCGCCTCGTCCAACAGTAGTAGTGAGGGGCGTTTGTACAATGCCCGTGCCAGCAAGATGCGTTGCTTTTGGCCGCCCGACAGGACGCTTCCCATATCGCCGATGAAGGTATGGAAACCCATGGGCATGGCATTGATTTCTTCATCCACTGCCGCCAGCCGGGCACATTCCTTTACCCAGGCCAGGTCCGCATTCTCGTCGAAGAAGGAAATGTTGTCGGCAATGGTGCCGGCGAACAGGTCGTCATCCTGCATTACCGTACCGATCATGCCGCGCAGGCGCTGGTTACCGATCGTACTTACGTCTACACCGCCGATCAGGACGCTGCCGCGCGTCGGGCGGTACACGCCCAGTATGACCTGCATCATCGTCGATTTGCCGCAACCGGAAGGACCAGCAATGGCCACGAATTCCCCGGCCGCCACCTTCAAGTCCACATCCGAGAAGATTTCCTTTTCATGTTCGCCATAGCGGAAAGCCAGGCCGCGCAGTTCAACCGTCGGTTCCAGCGGCGGTGCGTCGTCGTCCGGCAATTCGAATGGGGATTCGCTTTCCGGCTGCTCAATGATGAAGTCCGACACGCGGTCGAGCTGGAGGTTCAGCATTTTCAATTCGAAGAACTTGTTCACCAGGGCCGTTACGCGAGACCCGAACTGGGTTTTGTAAGCGAGGAAGGTGAGCAGTACCCCGGCCGACAATTCCCCATCCAGGACGGCGGTGGCGCCCAAGTACACGATCAGAATATTCTCGATGGTGAATATCACGCTGTTGGCCGAGCCGTACAACATGTGCAAGTACTGGGTCTTCAGGTCGGCGTTGATTTGTCGCACCAGAAGATTGAGCCAGCTGGCATGGCGGCGCTCGCTGCGTCCGAACAGCTTGATGGCACGCACACCGCGGACCGACTCCAGGAAGTGACTGCTCTGCTTGGATGAGCTGACAATCTGTTCCTCAGTGGCGGTGTGTAGTGGCCGGTACCACAACAGCCGGCCAACGATGTACACGCCCAATGCCACGAGGGAGATGGCGCCCAGCTTTGGACTGTACATCAGCATCAGCACCAGTGTGGCCACCGCCATCAGTCCGTCCAGCACGGCCGCAATGAACGAGGTGGTGACTGTGCGCTGGATTACGTCGATCGAGGTAAAACGCGAAGAGACATCGCCAAGGCTGCGCTTGATGAAATAGCTGATCGGAAGCTTGAGCAAGTGCTGAAACAGGTTGGCGCGCGCCTGGATGCTGAATACGGTGCTGATGTGAAGCAAGACGGTTGACCGCATTAGGCTGATCAAGTTTTGAGCCAGGTAGAGGATGCAGAACCCCAAGGCCAGCATGATGAGCAGCGAGCGGTCATTGGCGGGAATCACTTCGTCCAGCACAAACTGCATCAGCAGTGGCGACAGCAGCCCGATAATTTCCAGCGCGATCGCCAGCGACAAGACGTACACAGCCGGGCGCAGCCAACCACTGAGCTGCCCAAGTACGGCCGATAAAGGCAGGCGCCGGCTTTTCTCGCGCGGGGTAAAGCCTGGATTGGGCCAGAGTTCCAGTGCATAGCCGGTGAAGGATTGCGAAGCTTCGTCGAGCGACACGCTCCGCACACCAAAGGCTGGATCATGAATTACCAGGCGCTTGCCTTTGATCTTATGGAGCACCACATAGTGATTGAAGTTCCAGTGCAACACGCACGGCAGCTTGAGCTGGTCTAAGCCATCCATCTCCAAGCGTACCGGGCGCGCGGCGAGCTGGATGGCGTTAGCTGCCCGCATCATGCCCGCCAGCGGCAAGCCTTTCAGGGAAACAGGAAATTTGCGCCGCATTTCCAGCAGGTCGATATGGTCGCCATAATAGTTGGCGATCATGACCAGACAAGCCAGGCCGCATTCAGACAGCTCGGTCTGGTGGATCATCGGCAGGCGCGCCTGAGCGCCAAAGTGGAGCGAGTCAATTGCCTTCGACAGAGCGTTCATCAATTCAATTCAGTGGTAAATTTTGAGATCGGATCCAGCATCCACTGATACAGGGGCTTTCGTTCCAGCACAATATCGGCATCGAGCAAGGCGCCTGCCAACAGCGGAATACGACGGCCTTGGGCCTCGACTTCCTGGCTGGAGAGTTCAACGCGGACGCGATAAACCGGCTCTCCGAGCGCAGTCCCGGCGAGTTCCATGGCGCGTGCCTGATTGTCCAGCTCGTCCGGCCGCATGCTGGTGGCAGAGACATCCAACACTGTGCCTTGCGCTTGGCCATATTTCTGGTAGGGATAGGCGCGATATCGCAGATGGACTTGTGCACCGGGACGGATAAAGCCAACGCCCTTGCTAGGGACATACAAGTTGGCCTGCAATTTGGCACCCGCCGGTACCAGCGTGCCTAACAATTGGCCGGCGCCGACCATGCTGCCTGGCTTAGCCAACATCGCGGTGACCTTGCCGGCGACCGGGGCGATGACAGCGCCTCCCTGATCGGCGGTATACGCCAACATTTCCTCCTCGACCTGCTGGTAATTGCGGGTCAGGCCGGAGCGCGTGTTGGCGAGCTGCAGTGGGGTAGCAGCAAGGTCCTTCCGGGTGCTGGCGAGCTGTTCATCCAATTCCTGAACCTGCTGGTCCAGCATCGCGACGGCTTGTGCCTGCTCCAGCATCGCAGCCTGCTTCTGTTGCAGTTGTTCGGCCGATATAAAGCCGGTGGCCGCCAGTTTGCTGAACTTTTCCAGTGCCGCTTGTGCGATCTCCTGTCGCTCGGACGCTATGTCGCGTTGCCTCGCCAGGTTGACTTTTTGCCTTTCGAGATTTGCCAGGCGCTGGCGGAGCTTGTCCTGCTCGTGGGCCACCAGTGCTTCCGCCAGCTGCAACTCCTTCTGCAATGCACCGTGGCGCATCTCGACCGTCCGCATGATCGCAACTTTCGTATCCCTCCCGTCGCTGGCGTAGCGCGGGTTGGTCAGTTGGAATAGCACGGCGCCAGCGCGCACCGGCTCACCTTCGGCGACGAGAACCGACGTGATGATTCCGGCGCTGGGCGCATGCAGGCGCACCACGCCCTGTTCGGGCAGCAGCTGGCCTGCAACGGTAACGCGGCGGCTGTAGTTTCCGAACACGAGCAGCAGCACTAGAGCGATGGCAAGCGCCGCCCCGGCCGCGGCAAACACGCGGTGCTGTACCGGACTTGTCAGGAGGACTTCGCCGAAAATTTCGGCTTGTTCACGGTGCGCCCGTGTCGCTTCCTTACGAAAATGTGGCATCGGGAGGAATCACCCTGCCGCTGGCATGAGTTGCACCAAGTCTTTGGCAAGCAATTTCCGCAATGTCGCGTGAATGCTGTCCTGTGCGGCGCCGCTGCGTTCCTGTAATTGCGCAACCGTTGCCATGCGTTCTTGTGCTAGGCCTGCCACTACAATTTGCTCCAATTCGTTCAACGGGATCGCACGTCCGTTGAGCACGAGCGGTGTCTGTGCGTGGGCATCGCGCGGGTAGATTGCATTCAACCTGACGACCGTGCCTGGCTCGATGACAGGCATGGCACCGCTGACATTTGTGCGCAAGTCGAAGCCGCTCTGGACCCGATCCGAATTGCGAATCAGGCTAAGGTACTCTTGCAGATTGCTTTCCGACGCGAGGGCGGCGCCGACGTCCTGCGCAGCTGCGCGCACGCGCTCCTGGTTATCGTGCACGAAGGACAGGCTGTGGCGGCAGCTCAAGTATTGGGGTAGCTTATAACTGCAAAGCCAGGCGATATAGTCGGTGATGAAGGCCGGATGAACGCCGATGGCGACATGGAAAGTCTCCTCGCCGATGGGCGTTGCGCAATGCCACCAGCCGCGCGGAATGTACAGCACGTCGCCCGCCTCCAGGATAATGTCAAGGACTGGATCGGCAGGGCATTCCCCCTTGACGTCCTTGCTGGTCTGGCCAGACAGCGGCAGCTCCAGTGTCGGCTTGAACAGCTGCCAGCGCTTGCGGCCGTGCAGCTGGACGGCGAAGACATCGTGAGTGTCCCAATGTTTGCCAAACGAGGCATTGTGGCCGAAGGCCAGGTAGCCGTTGGCGATCGCATGCTGCGACGTGAAATGAGCCACTTCCAGGCACAAGGCGCGCACCAGAGGCTGGCGCTGTTCGACCCGATTGAGAATGAGCGTGGCGCCGCCCTTGAGCAGGCTGTAGAAATTGTTGCGGATGATGCGGCGGCGCTGCGTGCCTAGGTCGTTGTAGTGCTCGATATAGGCTTCCTCCGCCACAAAGCCGCCGTTGTGCAGGCGAAGTAGGGGATGGCCCGGCTCCGTTACATGCAGTAGATGATCGACGTCGGCCAGCGAAAATGCCGCGTCGCGCAAGGCGCCGCGCAGCAGGAGATAGTTTTGTTCAAAATATTCGGAGGCGAATGCCTCGCGCGAGATGCCAAACTGAATACGCATGAAATCAAAAGGAAAAGGGGGCAATAGGTTCAGGAAGCGCTCACAGGCACAATGGGAATAGTTTTCCGACTTTCCGCCCTCGACGAGTGGGCGGGGCACTTCAACTCATTCAGGTCCATGGAGTCATAGCCGCGCATCCAGTAGCCCATCTTGTCGCGGTCCAAGTCCATGCTGCCGTCGGGCTTGATCGCACCAATCCGGTTGGTGTCGTCGGACATGAGGACTGTGCATTTCTGGATCACGCCGTTGGCGCGGATCGCGAGGGAATTTGGGCGCGCCGCATAGCAGATTTGCGGCGACGTTGGCGCCGCCTCGGTGTCGGCGGTCTGGTCGTTCATCGCAATCCCGAACGCGTCGGCGATGCGGCGATAACTTGCCTGGCGTTCGTGCAAAGGGATGAGCAAGTCATTGGCCGCGTCGTTGCCGAGGTTTTCGATGGTCTTGGTGTACGCCGTGAAACGGGAGTCATGCAGGAATTCCCGTCGCATTTCATGGGCGAGCCGTTCGATCGAGGCCAGGTTTTCTCTGGTCAGGTGAATGCGGAAATTGATGTGAAAGCCGACATCCGAATCCCGCAGGGCCAGCATATTGCTCCAGATGCGCGCAAAGGTTCCGCCGCCGGACATCAGTTTCCTGGTCTTGTCATGATCCTCTCCCAACCCATCAAGGGAAATCTGATAGTGGCTTTGGCCAAGGCTGTGCAGGCGTGCGGCGGTTTCCACATCGACGAAATAACCGTTTGTAGTCAGGTGGCCTGTCAAGTGCACGCCTTTGGCTTGGCATTCCTGATGGGCATGTTCGGCGATCTCATAGACGACGTCCTTGGCGGCGAGCGGTTCTCCGCCAAACCAGGACATGTTCAGATGTTTGATGTCCGGTGCCCGGTGGCTGATCAAACGCTTGATGCCATCGATCGTTTCGCGGGACATCTTTCCCAGTAAAAAATCTTCATAGCAATATGTGCAGCGGAAGTTACATTGTTCCGTCGGATACAGGATTAATTCCATCCTCCTAGGGTCGAGCGACGACAGGATTGCACGTCTACTGGTTTCGGTCATTATCTGCTCTCGTTATCGGCCATGTTGGCCGGCATTCGGGAAGCGCGCGGCAAGCCGACAGCCGGCCGCGCGCGTTGGTTCAGGGGGGGCTTACACCCGCCCAAGGTCCGGATCTATCACTCTCCGTCACCGTCCTCGTTCGACGGCGGCGGCGATGGCGGCGGCGTCGGGTTTGGTGCCGGTGCCGGCGCTGGCGCTGGTGCCGGTGCCGGTGCTGGTGCCGGACAATAATTGGTGGTGGTGGTAGGGCAGTAGAGATCTATGTCCGGGACATCCACCGTTACATTGCCGCCGCCAATCGCTTCTAGGACGCTGGCGTCCAGGACCTCCGTCAGTTTGAAGCCACCATATTCGTCGAATTCGACTTGGGTCGAAATCTGACGCGGGTTTATAAGCTTATCGCTCATTTTTTTCCTAAAAAGAAAGTTATTTCAAGGTGCCCTGGCCAGGACCTAGTTGCATTTGAGAAAATGCGGCGCAATATTAATTTAACAATTGTTTTGATGTCAATGTTGTTTAACTAATTAATTCATGGCATATTGCGGCGCGCATCGCGCGTCAAAGCGCGTTCGTCCGGCCAGTACCGGCCTCATCTTCAAAAAGGGGAATTCAATTGGGAATCAGACAGCCATGCGTGCAATATCGTTGCTGATGGTACTTGTCTCCACACTGGCCCAAGCGGCCGACGTGGCCTGGCACGAATTCGATGTCGTCATCAGCGATCACCTTGGTTTTGGCAAAGAGCGCGTTGCTCTACTGTTGCGGGCCAAGATCAATGACGTCGATTGCCGGGTGCAGCTGGACACAGGCGCTGCGGCAACCATCATCTGGCGTCACCGCGATAGCGACCAGCAGCCAGCCATGGCGGTGCAAGCACGGGTACGGATTGGTGACATCGAGCAGGTGCTGCAGGCGAAGACGTCCCAACTGGTCAGTTTGCGACATCCGGACTGCCACGGCGTGGCGGCCACCGTCGGCAACGGTTTTTTCGAGCATGGAACGCTGCACTTGGACCTGGGATCACAGCGCTTTGCCTTTACACCTGGAGCAGCACTGGCGCGTCATCCGGCGGCGCACTCCATGCTGTACCTGCCGGCGACACAGGGTGGCGGTCACCCGCTGATCATGGCAAAGCTTGCCAACGGTGCACAGGGGTATGTGTTGCTGGATACCGGCTCAATGCGTTTTGGTCTGGCCGCAACCGATCCGCAGCAATGGCGCCAACTAACGGCGGGCCTGCAAGGCGCGCCGCGGAGGAGCTTCAGTATTCGCAACGCGAGCGAAGCCGGCGCCCTGACTTGCGAGGAACTGGAAACCCAGGCGCCGATGGCAATCGGCGGACAAACCGTGCGGCAGGAGTTGGTGACGTACTGTTCGGGAAAGCAATTTCAACTGGCGCAACCGATACTGGGGGTGTTGGGCTTGCGCCCTCTGGGTCGCCGCATGGTCATCATAGATTATGTCTCGCGGCGCTGGCTGCTGGGTGAGGATGTGCGCGACGTCGGCGAATAACGTCGTCAGGCTGGCGCAGACCAGTCCAAGTGACGTGAGGGTGGCCTTCGTGCTGTACGGCGATGTGCATCAGGACGACACGCGCATCTCCGAGGGCGTCAACCCCGGAAAAGTACACAAAAATGACAGTTCAACATTCAAATCGGCACCGAACAAAATCGGCCACAAAGCCGCACCAGTATTGGCTTTGCGACGAAATCGACTTAATTTAACCGAACACTACTGATTCTGCTTCGATGAGAAAATCCGCTTTATCCTCACTTCCTCCCGAATGGCAAACCTGGGTCGTTGACAACCTCGCCCGTTCCTGCGAACCAGCCTCGATGGCCCAAGTCATGATCAACGACGGCAGCTTCGATCGCGCGTTGGCACATGCCGCCATTGACGAAGCTCAACGCGCCCAATTCGGCAAGAAGTCCGAACATCAGCCGATGCCGGATATCGATACCGCGTCGAACATGATCGCCATGCCTGACCGGAATGTCGACGTGCTGTTGACCTTGACCAGCCCGCGCATCGTTCTGCTCGGCAACGTCCTTTCCGATGAGGAGTGCGATACGCTGGCGGCGTATTGCGGCGAACGCTGGGCGCGCTCACCAGTGGTGGCCAATCACGATGGCGGCAACCTGGTGCATGCGCATCGCACTAGCCGTGGTGCGATGCTGCGGCGTGGCGAAACCGAATTGATTCAGCGCATCGAAGCGCGTCTTGCCCATCTGGCACAGTGGCCGGTGGAGCGCGGCGAAGGGATGCAGGTCTTGCGCTACGAAACCGGCAACGAGTACCGCGCGCACTACGACTGGTTCGATCCCGAATTGCCCGGCCCACGCAAGCATCTAGAGCGCGGCGGGCAGCGCGTCGGCACCTTCGTTATCTATCTCAACGACGTCGAACAGGGCGGCGGCACGGCCTTTCCGAACATCGGCTTGGAGGTGCAGCCGAAGAAAGGTGGCGCCGTGTTTTTTGCCAATACCGATGCCTTCGGCGTACCGGACCGGCAAACGCTGCATGCTGGCATGCCGGTGGTCAAGGGCGTCAAGCTGGTTGCCAACAAGTGGCTACGCGAGCGGGAATATTGATCGGGCAATACCAACCAGAACCCAACCTCCAGTCGCACATTAAAAGAGAAACAAATCTCTCAGATCCTTTCGGCGCCGAAAATATGGCACCTATTCAATAAGCACTTCCTTCAACATCGCCGCATCGGCCGATTCTGCAGTCGGGATGCAATTGCTGGCGCATTCAGCATGCTCATCGATTCGGGTTGTTCGTCGATGCCGATATTTAGTTTCGTGCGGTGCGGGCGGCGATCCGCGCCGCCAACCCCAGTATTTTCATTCTGAGTTGGGATATCGATAGCCGCATGCAGCTTGTGCCTGAAGGAGCGAACGACGGTTACCCCGAACCGCTCAGCGAATTCCTAAACGCCGTCGTCGCCGAGCCCCTCAGCTTGCATGCCTATGTCCTGAACTAGGACTTTGCAATGCTGTATGCGCTTGAACGCGAGTGGCTGCCCGCATACAGAACGAGCTGGTACACGCATCCGCGGCTTGAATTCTTCATGGACGCCGGCATCTTGTTGGTGCCTCGCATTATCAAAAGATCGTCGTGATCGACGATGCGGTCGCCTTCATCGGCGAACTCGACCTGACGCGCTACCGCTGGAAGACGAGTTTAAGACAGAACCGTCCGTCATGATTGAGAGCCCGGTGAGTCCCGCGAGTCCGGTGAGCTCGGCGCAGGCGGCGTTGCCGGCGGTGCGTACCGGGTATGCGCGGCTGCCCCTGCGTCCAGTCGCGGGCGCGGCGCTGTCTGCCATCAATCGTCTGGTGGCCGGCGGTCGCTGGACGAGTTCCGATGGCGTTCGCCGCTGGCGGGTAGGCATCGCGGACCGGCAGGCATGGCGGGAGCGGCAGGACGACATCCTCTTGGCGGTGGACTGGGACGGCGTTCGCGCCTGCCTGGTCCTGTCTCCGCCGATGGCCGAAGCCTTGCTCGCTCCGGA
The DNA here is from genome assembly GCA_035627275.1 of Noviherbaspirillum sp. GTDB lineage: Bacteria > Pseudomonadota > Gammaproteobacteria > Burkholderiales > Burkholderiaceae_D > Noviherbaspirillum. The sequence continues at coordinate 14,910 of DASPMC010000072.1, read as the reverse complement.
ATGCGGCGCCTTGCTATGGCGCGATTTGCCTTCGGATTTGGGGCTGGCGCTGATCCAGCATGCGATCGACCGGCTGGCCGGCGCTTCGGCGGCCGGCAGCCCGGCCGCGTCGGAGGGCGCATTCCCGTGCGTGGAAGGATGGATGTCGCCGGAGAGCGCCGCCGCGCTGCCTTACCTGCTCGAGGTGGGCGCTGCATCCGGCGCGGAAGGGGAGCGCATCCTGGGCCGAATCCTGATCGATTTGCCGGGGCTGCGGCGGCTCGCCGAACATGCCGTCGCGGAGCCGCCGGACGAGTGGCTGGCGGCGTGGAACGGGATACCGCTGCCGGTCGTGTTCGAACTCGGCTGGGTCGATTTGCCGCTCAACGAATTGCAGAGCATCCGGTTGCAGGACGTCTTGCTGCCGGACGGCTGGTGGGACCCGGAGGACAAGAAAGCCGCCTGCTTGCGGATCGGTCCGCGGATCGGCATTGCGGTGCGGTTTCCCGCCCAGGATGGGCAATGTATTGCGATAAAGGTGAAAAACATGGAACAGGAATCCGGGATCGCTGTATCGAATGACGCCGCCTCGGCGCTGCAATTCGATGCGTTGCAATTGGGCGAGGTGCCGATCCGCCTCACTTTCGACCTCGGCGAGCGCAGCATGACGCTGCGGGAATTGAACGGCGTCGCCGCCGGTTACCTATTCGACCTCGGCCTGCCTCCGGACCGTGCCGTCAATCTGCGCATCAACGGCGTGCGGGTCGGCGAAGGCGAGTTGATCGATATCGACGGCCGGGTCGGCGTCGCCGTCACGCGCATTGCGCCCCCGCATCTATGAAGCTCGATCCGATTCCGCTCGCGCTCGCCCTGGGGCTGTTCTCCCTGGCGCCGTTGCTCCTGGTGGTGGCGACCTCGTTTCTCAAGCTGTCGACCGTGATGATCCTGGTGCGCAACGCGATCGGCGTCCAGCAAGTGCCGCCGAACATCGTGTTGTACGGGCTGTCGCTGGTGTTGAGCCTCTACATCATGGCGCCGGTGATCGAGCAGGCGCGCGTCGCGGTGCGCGACGAGCCGGGCGCATTGAGCAGCGTCGAGGCCACGTTCGGGGCGCTGGGCAAGGGTGTCGAACCGTTCCGCGCCTTCCTGGTGAAATTCAGCAAGCCGGAACAGCGCGCGTTCTTCCTCGATGCGACCAAGCGCATCTGGCCGGAGGAACAGGCGCGGCAGGCTCAGCAGACCGATCTGCTGGTCCTGATGCCGGCCTTCGTCGTGAGCGAGCTGACGGCGGCGTTCGAGATCGGCTTCCTGTTGTATCTGCCGTTCGTGGTGATCGACCTGATCGTATCCAACATCCTGCTGGCGCTCGGCATGATGATGGTGTCGCCGTCGACCATCTCGCTGCCGCTCAAGTTGTTCCTGTTCGTGATGGTCGACGGCTGGACCAGGCTGTTTCACGGATTGATTCTTTCCTACGCATGATTTCTCCGTTCGCACGTGACGGGAAGTCGGCATTTGATACGCGGGACAAGCGATGCATAGCGCGGATTTGGTGAACCAGGCAGCCAAGGCGCTGTATCTCAGCCTCGTGCTGTCGCTGCCGGCGGTGGTCGTGGCCGCGGTGGTCGGGACCGTGTTCGCGGTGATCCAGGCGCTGACCCAGATCCAGGAGCAGACCTTATCCTATGTCGTCAAGCTGGTCGCGACGGTGGCCGCCATCGTCTTGTCGATGCGTTGGGCGGGCGCCGAGATCATGCAATACACGCAAGCGCTGTTTGACCTGATTCCGGCGATCGGGAGGTGAATGATGCCGCCGGTCGCCGAATTGCAGGACATGTTGACGGCGTGGATGCTGGGATCGGCGCGCGTGCTGGCGGTATTCTCGATGCTGCCATTCTTCGGCCGCCAGAATAGCGCGCCGGTCCTGCGGGCGGCGATCGCCGCCGCGTTCGCGTTGCCGGCGCTGCCCCTGGTCCTGGCGCAGTACTCCGCGAGCCCGGTCGAATCCGGCTGGCTGCTCCTGCTGATCGTCAAGGAGGGCGCGATCGGCCTGCTGCTCGGCATTCCGGTCGCCATTCCGTTCTGGGCGGCGGAAGCCGTGGGCTTCGTGATTTCCAACCAGAGCGGCGCCGCCATGGCCGGTACGATCAATACCATGACCGGGAACGACAGCTCGGCGCTGGCGATCCTGGTCAATCAAGCTTATATCGTGCTGTTTCTTTTGCTGGGCGGCGTCAATCTGGTGCTCGGCATGATTTACGACAGCTATGCGGCGTGGCCGGTCACCGGTTTCCTGCCGCAGTTCGCGCCGGAGTTCGCGAAGTACGGTCTTGGCCTGCTCGATACGCTGATGCATCTGACGGTCACGGTGGCGGCGCCGGTGATGATCGCCATGCTGTTGGCCGAACTCGGCCTGGGCCTCGTCAGCCTGTTCGCGCCGCAGATGCAGGTGTTTTTCTTGGCGATGCCGGTCAAGGGAGCCATCGCCTTGTTCGTTCTCGCGATGTATTTCGGCACGCTTCTCGACTATTTCGGCCGCACCGTGACCAAGATCCCCGCGACGCTGGAAGTGCTGAAGGGGTTGCTGCGATGAGCGAAAAGACCGAGCAGCCCACCCACAAGAAACTGCGCGACGCCCGCAAGAAGGGCGACGTTCCGCGCAGCAAGGATGCGTCGAAGGCGCTGCTGGTGTGGGGATTGTTCGGTTATCTCATCCTGTTCGGAGACAGGATCGTGACCGCGATGGAGGCCTTGATGCAATGGAGCGGCGAGAACGCCTATGCGCCGTTTCCCGTCGTCCTCCCCGCTTTCATCGACATGGCCATGCAGCAATTGATCCTGGCCGGCTTGCCGGTCATCGGCATCGTCGTCCTGCTCGGCATTCTCGGGGAAGTCGTCATCACCGGGCCGGTATTCGCGGTGGAAAAGATCAAGCCTGGCTTCGACAAGCTGAATGTCATCGGTAATGTCAAGAATCTGTTTTCGATGCGCAATCTCATCGAGGCCTTGAAATCCATGATCAAAGTGTTTGCGCTCAGTTATTTGTTGTGGGACATCATCGTTTCCAACATCGGTCCCTTGATGCTGGTTCCCGCGGCCGGCATGCCGGCGCTCAATATCGCCCTGGCGACGCTGCTAAAGGCGGTCCTTATCACCACGGCCTTGGTTTTCAGCGTCGTCGCGGGCATCGATATCCTGCTGCAACGTCAACTGTATTTTCGGCAACAGAGGATGTCGAAGGATGAAGTAAAAAAGGAATACAAGGAATCCGAGGGCAATCCCGAGATCAAGCACGCGCGCAAGGGTTTGCATCGGGAAATCATGATGGATTCGAGCCGTTCGGCGGTCCGGCGCGCCTCCGCGGTCGTCGTCAATCCGGTCCATTTCGCGGTGGCGATCCGCTATGAGGAAGATGAAACGCCGTTGCCGGTGGTGGTGGCGAAAGGCGCGGGCGCCTATGCCAGGATGATCGTCGAGGAAGCGCGGTATGCCGACGTGCCGGTCATCCAGAACATTCCGCTGGCGCGCGGATTGATGGCCGATGCGGAATTGGACGATTACGTGCCGAAACATCTGCTCGAGGCGACAGTCGAGATATTGCGCGCGGTACGGGACATGGGATCGCGATGGGAGTAGCGCGCCGCCTTGATGAATAGCAAACACGGTGTATTCTCGCCGTCCGCCTTGCCGGATCGTGCGGCGATCGGCCGCGATTGACGGCATACTTTTGCCATGATCGGTTACCCTGCGGCCTGCGCTTCCCGGCAGGCCGCCCGGACTGGTAGGAGGCTCCATGCGTCGTCGATCGATTCGGTTTTTCGCCGTCACGGCCCTGATCGCCGTGCCGATCCTGGCCGGCGTCGCCTGGGCCATCGGCTCCGGCCGGGCGGATGATGCGGTGCGGGATTCGTCCAGGCGCCGGGAGACGGCCGTCCTCGAGAATCGCCGGGAAATCCGCGATCTCGAGGGCCGGGACGGCAGCTCCGCGCTCTACCGGATCGTGGTGCCCGAGGGCGCGAGCGACCTGGTCGTCACGGCGATCGCGCGGCGGGATGCCACGCCGGTCGATCTCTACCTGAGATTCCGGGCGCCGCCGGACCGCCGGCGCTACCATGCCAAGGACGCCGGCGCATCGGCGGTGAAGATGGTCTCCATCCGAGAGCCGAAGGCGGGGACCTATCATGTCCTGATTCGGGGTGCGCACGGCCGTTACTCCGGCATATCGCTGATGGCGAGCTACGCTCCGGCCGGCTCCGTGTTCAAGCTCGGCATGCATGCGCATCGTCTCTACAACGGCGGCGACTGGAACGGGCCCGAGAGCCCGCAGCCGCAATTCAACTACGGCGTGATCCGCGACTGGGACATTTCGCATCTGCACGACGCGGCGATCTGGAAATCCGACGGTTCGATCAAGTTCGCGCTGGTGGACCGGGTTTACGAGCGCCACGCCGCGCACGGCGCGAAAGTGATCAAGACTTTCGGCTCGGTGCCGACTTGGGCCTCGAAGCGCCCCGAGGAGCCGAACAAGCAGTATCCGAGCTGGCCGGGAGCGAAATCGGGGCCGCGCGACCTCGACGAATACGAGGACTACGTCTATCGCTTCGTCAAGCACACGAAGGACGCGCTGTGGGCCGTGGAAGGGTGGAACGAGCCCTACGCCTGCAAGCCGGAGCGCCATGAATTCGCGACCATGACGCCGACGGAGCTGGCGGACGTGCAGAAGCGCGTTTACCTGGCGACCAAACGAGTGAGCCGGGATATCCTGGTGTTCTCGCCGGCGCAGGCCTACGTCTGCGGCATCCCGATCATTCTCAATGCGCGTACCTCGGACGGCGAGCCGATGTGGAAGTTCTTCGATGCTCTGGCTTGGCATGCCTATAACCGTTCGGCGCGGGGCAATGCCGGGCCGAGCTATGCGGCCGAAGTGAGCGAAGTGCGGCGCCACCTCGCGCGCGCCGGCTTGCCGGACATGCCGATCGCGGATACGGAACACGGCTGGCTGGCGCCGCCGAAGGAGGGCGGCCGGGAATTCTACGCCATGAGCGATGCCGAGAAAGGGGAAGTCCTGCACGAAACCGCGCTGCTTGCCAAGAGTCTCGGCGTCCTGACGGTGGCGTGGTACGGCTACGAAAACAGCATGCTCGGGAAGCCGATGGCCAGCGCGGAACTGTCGCGCCGGTTGCAGGCGATGTACGCCGAATTCAATACGCGCTGAAGGCCGTTCCGTCCGCGGATGGAGACCTCGGCGCCGGAGTGTTGCAAATGGACCGTTCGGCGCGGATTTTGCCGCGAGATTGGCCTATACTGGCTTAAGCCGAACGAATCCGGCCGGAATCCGGGAGGGGGCGATGAGGAAGTTCCTGGTCTACGCTTTTCTCGCGCTGCTGGCGCCGCACGCGCCGGCAAAGGAATTCACTGTCAATACAGCCGACATTCCGCCGTTTTGCCATGAGCAGGACGGCAAGCAAGGCGGACTCGCCGTCGATCTGCTGCGCGAAGCGGCCAAGGCGACCGGGGCTACCTTCAATTTCCGCTTCCTGGCATGGAAGCGCGCCCAGGCCGAGACGCAATCCGCGAGCGACCAACTGATCATTCCGCTCACCCGCACGCCGGAGCGCGAGAAGTCCTATCAATGGATCGCGCCGCTGGCCTCCTATCATTTCGTGATCGCGACCCGTGGAGACCGTCCGCCGCCGCGGACCCTCGAGGCAGCCAAGAAGCTGGCGGTCGGCGTCTTGCGCGGCAATCCGATGGAGATCATGTTGCCCCGCATGGGATTCTCCAATATCAAGCCCGGTTACACGGAGGAGGCTCTCGCCAAGCTTTTGCTGGGCAACCGGATAGATGCGTGGGTCGTCGCCGATATCGTTGCCAAGGATGTCTACAAGAAGGCCGGCGGCGATCCCGGCGATTTGCATTTCGGCCCCAAGGTCGGCGACCAGATGTGGATCTATCTCGGCGCCTCGCTGCAGTTTCCCGAGGCGGACAGAAAACTCCTTGCCGATGAGTTGAATCGCTTGCGCAATAACGGCGAGGCGGAAAAGATCATCAACCGCTACCGCTCGCCCTAGAGGCTGTTATGAACTCAAACGGGGGCACGCAGCCCCGGAAACCTGCCGAATGCAAGGCGCGGCGACGCGTCGTAGCGGTGCTACGGCAAGGAGCCGCAACACGGCAGGCGGCCGGCTTCCGGGGCTGCGTGCCCCCCGTTTGAGTTCATAACAGCCTCTAGCTTCGATGCACGGTTGCGTGCGCCGGACTGCATCGTTCCACGCGATTCGGCCGCGGCCGGCGGGCGTCTGACGCTCCTCGATCTTGTTACGGTTTGTTTCAAACGGCAGTTTCGCCTGTCCGTCTTCGACGGCGGGTTCGGCGACGGCACGATTCCCTTCCTCTCTCTCCTCGTTGCATCATCGACGCTCCGATTCCATGTGCTTTTTGAATCACCGCAAAGAAACATGCGCTGCCGTGCCGAACGCTTTGCTTGTTTGACGGCTATCAGAATTGTTTGAGTGTGCCGGTCCATAGTGAATTTCAGCATTCGATACGTCGTTTTCGATGCGAGTGCGAAGCCGATCGAGACGCATCATCCATATCGATTGGTGCGAAGGGAAGTTCTGAAGGGGATGTCTGGTAGTCCGCTCCGATTGCGGAATTACGGCGGCCTCGGATTGACCGGCCGGACGCCATCCGGCCGGCGCGGCAAAAACGCGCGACGCCGACGCCTCGCGGTGCTGGGGAGGGTGCGTGCGCTTCCGTCCGGACGAAGAGCCGGCGGTGCAGAAACTTCCGTTCGACGACATGAAAAGGGGGCGAGTGTTAGTTCATCTTGACAAGGAGAGCTATTGTGAAAAAGAGAAGCATGGCTGTGTCTTCGTGGATGCGCAATGCACCCAAGGCCGGATTGTCCGCCGTGTCGGTTGCCTGCCTCATGATGCTGTCGGCTTGCGGCGGCGGAGGCGGAGATTCGCCGCCGACTCCCTCGGAAACACCGACGCCTACCCCGACGCCAACCCCGACACCGACGCCGACGCCAACCCCAACCCCAACCCCAACCCCGACGCCAACCCCGACGCCTGAGCCGACACCCACTCCTACACCGACGCCTACGCCTACGCCAACCCCGACGCCGACACCCACTCCTACTCCCACTCCGACGCCGAGCGGCGCGAGCGTGTACGTGTCCGATCGCGTGGCCGGCGCGGTAACCGTCTGCGTCGCCGATAGCACGACCGGCGCGCTGGGCAATTGCAGCGCGCCCGTCACCGGCTTCAGCATGCCGACCGATATCACGATCAGCGGCAGCAATGCCTATGTCGCCAATTTCGGCAACGGCACGGTCAGCCGCTGCGCGATCGGTACCGACGGCACGCTGGCCGGCTGCGCCAATACCGGCGTGCTCAATCTGAATCAGCCGACCGACGTGGTCGTCAACGGCAGCGTCGCCTATGTCGTGAACTTCGGCGCGAGCTCGATCACGCGTTGCGCCGTCGATGCCGCGACCGGCGCCTTGTCTTCTTGCACCGATTCCGGCGCGACCGGCCTGGTCGGTCCGATCGGCATGGAGATCAAGGGCAATCACGCCTATATCAGCAATCTGACCGACAGCAGCATCAGCCAGTGCGCGATCGATGCCGCGACCGGCGCGTTGACTTGCCCGACCAACCGCCATTACAACGGCCTGGGTTTGTTCTCGCCGTATAGCGTGACGATCAACGGGAACAATCTCTATGTCCTTAACCAGGGTGCCGCGGCGACCACGACCACGGCGTTGACGCAGTCGACCATAACCCGCTGCACGCTCGATGCGGCGACCGGCGATATCGTGGCCGGCAGCTGCGCGACGGAAGCCGACGTGTCGGTGCCGGGCACTTCGCCGACGGACTGGTTCCAGTTCAACCGCATGGTGATCCGGAACAATACCGCCTATATCACCGCGCGCAGCATCAACAAGGTGGTGCAGTGTTCGGTGAACGCGACGACCGGAGCCTTGTCGGGCTGCGCGGCGTCGACTCCTGCCTTCAATGCGGCGAACGGCATCGCCATCAGATAGTACTTGGCCCTCGCGCGCATGCCGCTCTCCCCGGGGAGAGCGGCATGTCCGGCGCGCTGCCGCGCATGTCGAGCATCCGCTGAAACGCCTGTGCAATCGTGGGACTGCGGCTGTTCCGGGCGAGCCGGAATCCGGACTCCCGGCAGGAGCCGGCGGTTATAATCCTCTCCCTGCAATCCATACGAACGACACAGGGAGGCGGCATGGCCGATATCAAGGTAATCAATCTCGAGCGATCCGCCGAGCGTCGCGAAAAATTCGCCCGCCTCAATCGGCACATCGATTACGAATTCTTCAAGGCAGTCGACGGCGCCGGGCTGTCGGTGGAGTCGATCGCCGGAAGCGGACTGTTCGATGCGAACTTGGCGTACACGCCGGGCGCTTACGGTTGCGCGCTGTCTCATCTGCGCCTATGGGAAGAGGCGATCGCCACCGACCGGGTCGTGACCGTCGCCGAAGACGATGCGATTTTCCGTTCCGATTTCGACGTGCGGCAGCGGGCCGCGATACAAAGCGCCCCGGCGGACTGGGATATCATCATCTGGGGCTGGAACCTGGACTATGTCCTGTCGCTGTCGTTCATGCCCGGGATATCGCCGGCGATCGCGTATTTCGACCAGGAGCAGATGAGGAGCGCGATCGCCGCATTCCAATCCTTCGATGCGCGGCCGAACCTGCTGGGCTTGGACAAGTGCTGGGGCATTCCGGCATATTCGATCAGCCCGGCCGGCGCGCGGAAATTCAAGGAGAGATGCTTCCCGCTCAAGCCGCTAGAGCTGACGGTGCCGCTGACGGACATCCGGCTATCCAATACCGGCATCGACAGCGCCATGAACGCCATCTATGGAAGCACGAAATCCTTCGTGTGCTTTCCGCCGCTGGTGGTTACCGAAAACGATCATTCGATCTCGACGATCCAGCAAGTCAAGAGGAAGGGCTTCCTGTCGCGGCAGGCGAAAAGTCTCAAGCAATCCTTGCGCCGGGTATTCCCGAAAGCCGCAGGCAACCGGTCACGCCGGCCGAGCAAGTAGGCAGAGCCGCGCAGTCCGGGCCGGGCCGCATCTTATTTTCCGCACTGCAGTTCGTAGGATTCCGCCAGGCGCCGCGCCTTGAGGCGGGCTTTTTCGACGGACTTGCCGGTAGCCCGGGCGGCGTCTTCCTCGCTCCACTTGACGCGTTGCGCCATGGAAGAGCATTTGCTGTTCTTGACGGCGGCATTGCGGGCGGCGAGCTGGGCTTTCTTGTCCGCGGCGGCTTCTTCCTTGCGGCGCTCCCGTTCGATACGCGCCAGCTCGGCCTTCTCGCTCTTCGCTTGCTGCCGGGCCCGTGCCGCATCGGTCTCGGAAACGCTCGCAACGCCGGCGATCTCGACTTGCTTGCCGTCGGCGCACGGTATGTCGCTATAGGTGATTTTCCCGTTTGCCTCGCATTTGTAGGCGGCGAACGCCGGCAGCGAGAATGACAGCGACAGCAGCGAGGTCAACAGCAGACGGCGCATTGCGGCTCCTTTAGAGAATTTTCCCGGGGTTCATCAGGTTCAACGGATCGAGCGCTTGCTTGACCGCTTGCATCAGGTGCATTTCGACCGGCGACTTATAACGCCGGATTTCCTCGCGTTTCAAGGCGCCAAGCCCATGTTCGGCGGAAATCGAGCCGCCGTGGCGATGCACGCTGTCATGGACGACGCGGTTGACGTCCGGCTGGCGGGCGATGAATTCATCGCCCGAAGCGCCTTCCGGCGGGGAGACGTTGTAATGCAGGTTGCCGTCGCCGAGATGGCCGAAGGTCACCATGCGGCAACCGGGGAAAGCCTGCTGCAGCAGGATGTCGGTTTCGCGGATGAAGTCGCCGATGCGCGAGATCGGCACCGAGATATCGTGCTTGATATTCTTGCCTTCCTCGGCTTGCGCCAGCGGGATATGCTCGCGCAGGTTCCAGAGAGCCTTCGATTGCGCGATTGACGAGGCCACGACGGCATCCTCGATCACGTCCTGCGCCAGCGCGTCTTCGATGAGTTTTTCCAGCATGGCGTTCGCATGCTCTTCCGATTCGCTGTCGGACAATTCGAGCAGGACGTATTGCGCATGAGGTTCGGCGAACGGCAGGCGCATGTGGGTGTAGTGTTTCGCGACCAGGCGCAGGCAGAAATCGGACATCAATTCGAAGCCGGTCAGCGCGGAGCCGCAATGCGACTGGGCGATCGACAACAGTTGCAGTGCCGCGTCGGGCGAAGGCAATGCCGCCAGCGCCGTCAGTTCCGCCTTCGGTTTCGGGAACAGCTTGAGGACCGCGGCCGTGATGACGCCGAGGGTGCCTTCCGCGCCGATGAACAGATCGCGCAAGTCATAGCCGGTATTGTCTTTGCGCAAGCCGGAGAGGCCGTTCCAGATATCGCCTTGCGCGGTGACGACTTCGAGGCCCAGGCAAAGCTCGCGGGCATTGCCGTAACGCAGCACTGCGGTGCCGCCGGCGTTCGACGACAGATTGCCGCCGATGGTGCAACTGCCTTCGGCCGCCAGCGACAAGGGAAACAGGCGGTCGGCGTCGGTCGCGGCTTCCTGGACGGTTTCCAGGATGCAGCCGGATTCGACCGTCATCGTGTTGTTGACGGTATCGATGGCGCGGATGCGGTTCAAGCGCGTCAGCGACAACACGATCGCCGTGCCGCTCGCGTCCGGCACGCTGCCGAGGACGAGGCCGGTATTGCCGCCTTGCGGCACGATCGGTACACGGAACGTGTTGCACAGGCGAACGACGGCGGCGACTTCCGCGGTGCTTCCCGGCCGGATCACGGCCAGTGCGTTGCCGGTGAAGCGGCGGCGCCAGTCCGTGAGAAACGGGGCTGTGTCCTCGGGTTCGGTCAGGACATATTGTGTGCCGACGGCTTGCCGGCATTGTTCGAGGAAGTCGATCATTTATAGGTATTGGATTTTGCCGCTTTCTGAATCGCTTCCTGGGCCAGCCGTTTGGCGGCCTGCTTGAACGGACGCAGATAGAAAATCGAGCCGAAGAAAAACAAGGTGGAGAGTGAGACTTCGCCCCAGGCGAGCATGGCCGACGCGCCTTGGTCGATGCCGGTGACGCTGGTGCCGCGCACGACGCCTTCGACGAAATAGAGCAGCACCAGCATGGCCGACCATTGCATGGTGTAGATGTCGCGCTTGATCACGCCGCGCAGCGGCCAGAGCAGGGGCAAGGCCTTCAGCGCCAGCCAGGAGCCGCCCGGGCGCAGCGGCGCCAGCCAGACTTCCCACAACGTGCAAAGAACGATCAGCGCGACGATGCTGACGAGGGCGGCGGCATAGCACGCCTTGTGAAAGCCTGTATTCATGATGCGCCTCGCAATTGTCTTGCGGTTTGCGCGAGCCGCTTGCCGAGCGCGATGGCCAGCAAGCGCGTCTCGTCCGAAATCTCCTTCTCGCCGTGGGCGCCCGACCAGTGGCTTGCCCCGTATGGCGTGCCGCCGCTCGCCGTGGTCATCAATTCCGGATGCGTGTACGGCAGTCCCAGGATCATCATGCCATGATGCAGCAACGGAATCATCATCGACAACAGCGTGGTCTCTTGTCCCCCGTGCAGGCTGCCGGTCGAGGTGAACACGCAGGCCGGCTTGCCGGCAAGCGTGCCGGACAGCCAGTGCGCCGACGTGCCGTCCAGGAAATACTTCATCGGCGCCGCCATGTTGCCGAAGCGCGTCGGCGAACCGAGCGCGAGGCCGGCGCATTCCTGCAGGTCGCGCAGTTCCACATACGGTGGACCGTCGGAAGGTACGTCAGGTTCGGTCGCTTCGGTCACGGTCGACACCGGCGGTACCGTGCGCAGCCGCGCGTCGCAGCCGGGGACGCTTTCGATGCCTTGGGCGATCAGGTCGGCCAGCCTGCGCGTCGCTCCTTGCCGCGAGTAGTACAAAACGAGAATGGTGAGATGGTGAACGCTCATGGCTTGGTATTATACGAAGCTTTACCGTCGGTACTTCCAAATGGTCGGAAAGAGATTCGCAGCGAAATTCCAGGGCGCCCGGCGGGTGCGCTGGTCGCACGTGCACGAGATGGTGCGTTTCGCGCGTCGGCGCCTCATGGAGGAACGCCTGCCGCAGGTGGCCGGGAGCCTGACCTTCACGACGGTGCTGGCGCTGGTGCCGCTGCTGACCATCGTCTTCGCGATCTTCACGACTTTCCCGATGTTCAATACCTTCCGGGCGTCGCTCGAGGCGTATTTCATCCAGAGCCTGATGCCGAAGGCGATCGCCAACACGATACTCGGCTATCTCAACCAGTTCGCCGCCAAGGCGACCAAGCTGTCGGCGGTCGGCGCCGTCGCCTTGTTCCTGACCGCGGCGGCGATGCTCAGCATGATCGACCGCGTGTTCAACCATATCTGGCGCGTCAAGGCGCGCCGGCCGCTGATGCAGCGCGTGCTCGTGTACTGGGCCATCGTCACGCTCGGGCCGTTGATGATCGGCGTCTCGATCACGGTGACCTCTTATCTCTTCCCTGCGACCTCCGGCGTGGTGAAACAAGTGCCTTTCCTCGGCGGCGTGTTCTACACGCTGATTTCGGTCGCGCTGACGACCGCCGCCTTCACGCTGCTGTATACGGCGGTGCCGAACCGTTTCATCGACTGGCGCGATGCTGCCTGGGGCGGCGTTGTCGCGGCCGTCGCCTTCGAGATCGCCAAGCGCCTGTTCGCGGCGTTCGTCGCGAAGTTTCCCACCTACACCATGGTCTACGGCGCGCTTGCTGCCTTGCCGATCTTCCTGGTGTGGATCTATGTCTCCTGGCTCATCGCGCTGATCGGGGCGACGATCGCGGCTTCCTTGCCGGTGATCAGGTATGAGCGCTGGTGGCATGTGGCGACCCCGGCTTCGGCCTTTCTCGATGCGATGGCGGTATTGGAAGTCCTGTACGAGGCGCGCGAGCACGGCGGCTCGGCCGCGGTCGATGCGACCATGATCCGCGCCCGGACGCGGCTCGGTTTCGACGAATCGGAAAACCTGCTGGAAAAGATGCTCGAGGCTGGCTGGGTGGGCCGCATCAAGCCGGACGAGCCGGCACGCGCGCAGTGGGGCAAACGGATCACCGAGGGCACGGATGCCTGGACTCTCCTGGCCAATCCGCATCAATTGAAGCTGGCGGACATCTATCGCCTGTTCATGTTCGATGCCTCGGCCAATGTCGTGCTCGCCAGACATGTCGAGGCCGCGATCGAACGCGGCCTCGATGAAACGCTGACGGCTTATTTCCGTCGCGCAAAACGGTCGGACTGAGTCAAAACGAGGCCGTGCCGGTCAGCATCTGCCAGTACATCACCCAGTCGCCCATGAAGGAATAGAACGGATGGCGGAAGGTGGCCGGCTGGTTCTTCTCGAAGGCGAAATGGCCGATCCAGGCGAAACCGTAGCCGCAGACGAGCGCGGCGAGCAGCCACCACAGGTTGCCGGTCAATAACAGCACCGCCAGGCATAGCAACGCCAGTGTCGAGCCGAGAAAATGCAATTCGCGGCAGGTACGGTTGGAGTGTTCGCTCAGATAGACCGGATAGAACTCGGCGAAACTCGCGAACTCTTTTTGGGCAATCGTGGACATGGCAACCTCCCGGAGAGTGGACCGTGTCTGTAGCTTAGACCTGCTTCTTCACGGATGCAACCAGAATTCCGGCGGTCAAAACCAGGCCGCCTGCGATGCGATCGGTGATGCGGGCGAAACGCGGCTGGGTCGCCAGATGCGCCGCCCGGCTCGCCAGCATGCCGTAGCCGAGCAGGATCAAGAATTCCGGAATGATCGAGCTGGCCGCGAAAATCGCCATTTGCAGGCCGACCGGTCCATGCGGGTCGATGAATTGCGGCAAGATGGCAACGAAAAACAGCAGCGTCTTCGGATTGGCCAATTGCAGGGTGACCGCGCTGCGGAAGGTATGCAGGCGGCTGGTTGCCTGCTTGTCCAGCCGCGATACCGTCAGCGGCGACGGCTTGCCGAAAATCGCCGCCAGCCCGAGGTAGACGAGATACGCCGCGCCGGCCCACTTGACGATGGAAAACAGCTCGTAGGAAGCCAGGATCAGCGAGCCGACGCCGGTGGCCGATACCGCGAAGTAGAACGCATTCGCCGCCAGGATGCCGAGCGTGGCCCAGATCGAGTGGCGCCAGCCGTTCGAGAGCCCGTAGGCGGCCACCAGCATGACCGCCGGTCCCGGCGAGAGCGAGAGGGCGGCTTCGGTCAGGGTGAACAGCAGCCAGTGTTCGAAAGTGATCGGCATGGGAGGCTAAGCCTTGGCAAAGGTGAACAGGGCGTCGAGCACGGCATCCGGCTGCTCGGACATGAGGGCGTGGCCGCAATTCTCGATCTGCACGATCCTGGCGTGGGCGATCGCCTTGGTCAGCGTGCCGGTGGCGCGCGGCGGCGTCATCATGTCGCGCTTGCCCAACAAGAACAAGGCCGGACATTGCACCGCCCGCGCCGCCGCTTCTCCGTTGGCGTAGGCATTGCATGCCGAGAAGTCGGTATGGAACACCTTTTCCGGATTCAATTTCGAGATGCGCTGCATCAGGCGCCGGTTGCCGCCCATCGCATAAAAGCCGGGGCCGGGATGCGACGGCTTCTGGGCGATGCTGCTGTGCGACCAGATATTCACCATATCGATCGCCTTGTGTTCCTCGTTCTTGGCGGCATCGAGCAGGGCATCCGAGACCTTCATCGGATACGCCGTTCCCACCAGCGCCAGTTTCGCGACGCGCGCCGGCGCCTGGGCGCAGGCTTCGAGCGCGATCAGCGAACCCATGCTGTGGCCGACCAGCGTCGCCTGCTGCACGCCGGCGGCATCGAGCAGCGCGAGCAGCCATTGCGCGAGGGCCTCGACCGTCGGCAGGGCATTGCCCTTGC
>DASPMC010000071.1:0-89339 GCA_035627275.1 Noviherbaspirillum sp. | reverse complement strand
AGCTCGGGGCGCTGGAAAATACGCCCGCAACGGTAGAGCTGCTCGCCGGCCGCATTGACGGCCTGGTCTTCAGCTCGGCGCCGGATGCACCGTTGATCCAGATGCTGCTGCAGACTCCAGGCATCCGCCTGTTCGACTTCTCTCAAGCCGAGGCGTATACGAGACGCTTTCCGTTCCTGTCGCATGTAGTGCTTCCGCGCGGGATCGTCGATTTCGGGCGCGATCTTCCGGCCAAGGATTACCACTTGATCGCACCGACGGCCACGCTCGTGGCCCGTGAAGGGCTCCATCCGGCGCTGGTTGACCTGTTCGTGCAGGCGGCCTCGGATATCCACGGCGAGCCGGGATGGTTTCACAGGAAGGGGGAATTCCCGACAGCCGCCTACACCGAAATTCCGGTGTCCTCCGCCGCGGAGAAGTTCTACAAGAACGGCCCGCCGCTACTGCAACGCTACCTGCCGTTCTGGCTCGCCAATTTCTTCGAGCGCATGTGGGTCGTCGTGGTTGCGCTGGGTGCGCTGATCCTGCCGCTGTCGCGCATCATTCCGCCACTCTACGTATGGAAGGTGCGATCGCGCGTATTCCGTTGGTACGGCCAGCTGCGAGCGGTCGAACAGGCGATCGAGGATGTGCCGCCGGAGCGGCAGAAGGAAGTCTATCCCGAGCAGCTGCAGCGGCTCAACGATATCGAGGAGCGGGTCAACCGCATCTCGATTCCGCTGTCCTTCGCCGACGAGTTGTATGGCCTGCGCAGCCATATCAATTTCGTAAGGCGGCGGGTGCAGTCGCTCATGAAACCCGACTAACTTACGCACCCAGCCACGGCAGGCCGGCCTTGCACCAGCCGCCTACCGTCTTGCGGTGGCCTTCCGCATCCTTGTCGCCCTCGAAGCCTTCCAGGACGTCGAAGGCGTTGCCATACCCATGTTCGGTTGCCAGCTTGGCCGCATGGCGGGAGCGTACGCCGGAGCGGCACAGGAACAGCAGCACGTTGTCTTTCGATGCAACGCGCGACAGTTCGTCGAGGAAGTCCGGGTTCGGTGTGCCGCCCGGGTAAACGTTCCACTGCACGGCGGCGTGCTGCGCTTCAGGAATGGCGACCCGGCCGATCCAATCCCGTTCCGCGTTGGTGCGCACATCGACGAGCTTGACGTTCGGGTCCTGCTGGAGGAGGGCGTAGGCCTCGGCCGGTGTGACCGCACCGGCATAAGGAAGCTGCTTTTCGGTGCCGCGCTGGCGCGCTGCTGAAAGGATGTCCATGAAATGCTCCGGATAATTGAGTTTTGGGTATTTTATCCTGCGAGCCGCCAGATAATCGGCCCAAGGAGGCATGCACTTCAGTGGTGCAAATAAAAATTCCCCAATCTTATTTTGCACTTGTTTGGTGCGCAGAAGGGATTGTGCACCTTTTGGGGGATTTTTGTGGTGGTTGGTTTTTGCGCAAACTGCATTTCAAATGCGCACTATTTCAGCTAACTTGCGCGCTTCATGACGGTGCATGCGAATTGTTTTTTCTCAAGGCGGTGGCACGGAATCTGCTATCATTCCCGGCTGTGTTTCAAGTCGCACTTCGGCCTGTCCCGCGTTACCGCGCTAGGGCGAATACAGTCGGCTCAAACCAATTTCACAAGTTACCCGAACCACTTTGCTCATCATACTTAGGAGATTCGCATGGCAATGACGGCCGCAGACGTCTTGAAGATGGCGAAAGACAACGAAGTCAAATTCGTTGATTTTCGTTTTGCAGACACCCGAGGCAAGGAACAGCACGTAACCGTGCCGGTTTCGCAGTTCGGCATGGACAAGTTCGAGTCCGGCCATGCATTCGACGGTTCCTCGATCGCCGGCTGGAAGGGTATCGAAGCTTCCGACATGCTGCTCATGCCCGATCCGAACACGGCCAACATCGACCCGTTCATGGAAGAGACGACGATGTTCATGCAGTGCGACGTGATCGAACCGTCGGACGGCAAGGGCTACGACCGTGACCCGCGCTCCATCGCCAAGCGCGCTGAAGCCTACCTGAAGTCCTCCGGCCTGGGCGACACCGCCTACTTCGGTCCGGAACCCGAATTCTTCATCTTCGACAACGTTCGCTGGAAGATCGACATGTCCGGCTGCTTCGTCAAGATCGGTTCGGAAGAGGCATCGTGGACCACCGGCAAGGAACTCGAAGGCGGCAACACCGGCCATCGTCCGACCGTCAAGGGCGGCTACTTCCCGGTTCCCCCGGTCGACAGCTTCCAGGACATGCGTTCCGAAATGTCCCTGATCCTCGAAGCGATGGGCATTCCGGTTGAAGTGCACCACCACGAAGTGGCAGGCGCCGGCCAGAACGAACTCGGCACCAAGTTCTCCACCCTGGTGCAGCGCGCTGACTGGACCCAGAACCTGAAGTATGTGATCTGGAACGTCGCTCACACCTACGGCAAGACCGCTACCTTCATGCCGAAGCCGCTGGTCGGCGACAACGGCTCCGGTATGCACGTTCACCAGTCCGTCTGGAAGGACGGCCAGAACCTGTTCGCAGGCGACGGCTACGCCGGCCTGTCCGAGTTCGCGCTGTACTACATCGGCGGCATCATCAAGCACGCTCGCGCGCTGAACGCCATCACCAACCCGGGCACCAACTCCTACAAGCGTCTGGTTCCGGGCTTCGAAGCACCGGTGAAGCTGGCTTACTCGGCACGCAACCGTTCCGCATCGATCCGTATTCCGCACGTTGCCAATCCGAAGGGCCGCCGCGTCGAAGCGCGCTTCCCGGATCCGCTGGCCAACCCGTACCTGTGCTTCTCCGCCCTGCTGATGGCAGGTCTGGACGGTGTGCAGAACAAGATCCACCCGGGCGAAGCCGCATCGAAGGACCTGTACCACCTGCCGCCGGAAGAAGATGCGCTGATCCCGACCGTGTGCTCCTCGCTGGATCAGGCTCTGGAGTACCTGGACAAGGATCGCGAGTTCCTGACCCGCGGCGGTGTATTCAGCGACACCATGATCGACGCTTACATCGAGCTGAAGATGCAGGAAGTCCAGCGCTTCCGCATGACGACGCACCCGATCGAATTCGACATGTACTACTCGCTGTAATCAGCATTCCGCCGCAAGGCGAAGCTGTTCAAGAGACGGGGAAAACTTCGGTTTTCCCCGTTTTTTTTGCTTGAGGAAACTGTTGCGCCGTTTGCCCATCCAAGCACAGGGCGTTTGTAAAGCATTGATTCTTATCCTAAACTAGTAAGCGCCTCTACAGTTTCTGCAAAGAAAGATGATCAAAAAACAAATAATCGGGCTGCTGTTGCTGGCAGCCGCAGCAGGCGTCGCCCAGGCACAAAGTGAGGTTTATCTGTGCGTGGATGAGCACGGCAAGCGGGAATACAAGAACACCGGCGTTACGAAAGGTTGCAAGAAGGTCGATCTTCCGGGTATTACGATGATCCCGGCGCCGCCGAAGAAGCCGGCGACGCAGACCGCGGCAGCAAAACCGGCGTCGAGCACACCATCCGATTTCCCTAAGGTCGACAACGGCACGCAAAAAGCGCGCGACAATGACCGCAAGCAGATCCTGCTCGACGAAATGAAGGCTGAGGAGCAGAAACTGGCCAACCTGAAGAAGGAATACAACAACGGCGAGCCCGAGCGCCGCGGCGATGAGCGCAACTTCGCGAAGTACCAGGAGCGGGTTGTCGCCATGAAGGAAGACATCGACCGTACGGAAAAGAACATCGAAGCCCTGAAGCGCGAGATCGGTAACATAAAATAGGGCGGGTATGACGCTTGCATAGACAGGGCCGCGTGATGCGGCCCTTTTGATTTCTGGAGCAACGTGAAGACAATCCAACACCCATACGACGGACTCGACCTGCTGTCATCGGCAGTTGTCATCCTCGATGCCGCCAGCCGCATTACCTACGCCAACGCCGCTGCCGAAAACCTCCTGGAAAGCTCGCGCAAGGTGCTGTCGAACCAGAATTTCAACGACCTTTTCCTCAACGGTGACAACCTCAGGGAGATCGTCCAGGAAGCAGTCCAGCACCGGTTCGCGGACAAGCGGCTCGACCTTTCACTCGAGCGCCCCAACCGTGAACCCTTGCTGGTGCACGTGATCGTGACAGCGCTCGATAATCCGGACACGCCGGTGCTGATCGAGTTGCGCGAGAACGTCCAGCAGCTCAAGCTCGATCGCGAGGAGCGCCTGCTCGACCAGAGCCAGGCCAACAAGGAACTGATCCGCAACCTCGCGCACGAGATCAAGAACCCGCTCGGCGGCATCCGCGGGGCGGCGCAGCTCCTCGAGCTTGAACTCCCCGAGCGCCACCTCAAGGAATTGCGCGAGTACACCCAGGTCATCATCAAGGAAGCGGATCGCCTGCAGACCCTGGTCGACCGCCTGCTCGCGCCGCACCGGCGTCCGCACATCGTCGGCGACGTCAATATCCATGAAGTCTGCGAGCGGGTGCGCAGCCTGATCACGGCGGAGTTCCCGGCCGGCCTGAACATCAAGCGCGACTACGACCTCTCGGTACCCGAATTCCGCGGCGACAAGGAGCAGCTGATCCAGGCCGTGCTCAACATCGCACACAACGCGGCGCAGGCCCTGGCCGAACGCATCAAGGCCGGCGATGCGGTGATCACCTTCCAGACGCGAGTCGCTCGCCAGGTGACGCTCGCAAAGGTGCGTTACAGGCTGGCATTAGACTTGCATATCGTCGACAATGGGCCGGGCATCCCGCCCGACATCCGTGACCGCATTTTCTACCCGCTGGTGTCGGGTAAGGATGGCGGCAGCGGACTCGGGCTCACGCTTGCGCAAACGTTCGTGCAGCAGCACATGGGAGTGATCGAATGCGAGAGCCGGCCGGGATGCACCGACTTCAGGATTTTGATACCGCTGCCCTGACCGTATCGATATATGGGTACACAACCGATTCATATGTCATGCAGGGGCCGGCTTTACACAATGCCATACGTGCGGGATGCTGAAAAAATATGAAGCCAATCTGGATTGTTGACGACGACGAATCGATTCGTTGGGTACTCGAAAAAGCACTCGCCCGCGAAAACCTGGCTACCAAGAGTTTTTCCAACGCGCGCGAAGTGATGGATGCGCTGCAGACCAGCGCGCCCCAGGTTCTCGTGTCGGACATCCGCATGCCGGGCGATTCCGGGCTGGAGCTCCTGCAAGCCGTCAAGGCCAAGCATCCCGGACTGCCGGTGATCGTGATTACCGCCTTCTCCGACTTGGACTCCGCGGTCGCCGCGTTCCAGGGAGGAGCATTCGAATACCTCGCCAAGCCTTTCGATGTCGACAAGGCGGTCGAACTGATCCGCCGTGCACTGGAAGAGAGCCTGCGCGAATCGAGCGTCGAACAGACTGCCGCCGATACGCCGGAGATTCTTGGTCAGGCGCCCGCGATGCAGGACGTGTTCCGCGCGATCGGCCGTCTGTCGCAATCGAACGTGACCGTGCTGATCACCGGCGAGTCCGGCACCGGTAAAGAGCTGGTGGCGCGCGCGCTGCACAAGCACAGTCCGCGCGCGGCACAGCCCTACATTGCGCTGAACACGGCGGCCATTCCGAAAGACCTGCTGGAGTCCGAACTCTTTGGCCACGAACGCGGTGCATTTACCGGCGCGCAGGCCATGCGGCGCGGCCGCTTCGAACAGGCGGAAAACGGCACGCTCTTCCTCGATGAAATCGGCGACATGCCTTTCGACCTGCAGACGCGCTTGCTGCGCGTGCTGTCGGACGGCCATTTCTACCGTGTCGGCGGACATCAACCGCTGAAGGCGAATGTGCGCGTGATCGCGGCAACGCACCAGAACCTGGAGCAGCGCGTCAAGGAAGGGCTGTTCCGTGAGGACTTGTACCACCGCCTGAATGTGATTCGCCTGCGCTTGCCCAGCCTGCGCGAGCGGCGCGAGGACATCCCGCTGCTGACGCGCCACTTCCTCACGCAAAGCGCCAAGCAGCTCGGTGTCGAGGCCAAGCGCATGTCCGACAGCGCAATGCAGTTCCTCGCCAGCCTGGATCTGCCGGGCAACGTGCGCCAGCTGGAGAACCTGTGCAACTGGATCACGGTGATGGCGCCCGGCCAGACGGTCGAGGTCAAGGACTTGCCGGCGGACCTGACGCATGGACAGGAGTTCGTGCCGCCATCCGTTACGGCAACAACACCGTCTACGCCATCCATCACACCGCCACCGGCGTTCGCTGCGCAAGGGGAACCGACGGCAACGAGTTCGACGATGAGCTCGGGTATGTTCGTCCCGCCGCCGGCAGCGATGTTGGGCAACGGACAGACCTCGCCTGTGCCGAACGGCGCAGCGGAAAAGGCCAGCTGGATCGCATTGCTTGAGTCGGAGGCGGCGCAGATGCTCGCCGCGGGGCAGCCGGAAGTGATGGATGCCTTGGGGCGGCAATTCGAGTCGGCGCTCATCAAGACCGCGTTGAAGCACACCCATGGCCGCAAGAACGATGCGGCGGTGCGACTGGGCATCGGCCGCAACACCATCACGCGCAAGATCCACGAACTGGGGATAGACGGCGCCAAGGACGAATGAACGAAAAAGGCCGGCATGTTCGCCGGCCTTTTTTCTATTGGCTGACCGGCTTCGTCCGCTTCACGAGCACCGAGACAATGACGAATGCCGCAACTGTTGCGAGCAGGTGCTTGAGCGTGTGTCCGCTGATGGATCCCGACATCGCCAGGATTTCATGGTCGTGCAACTCGGTCAGCTTTGCCAGTACGTACAGCAAGATTGCGACGCCGAATGCCAGCCGTTCCGAGCGCGCCGCGCCATGTATCCACTGCCATAGTGGAATCAGGATCAGGGGCAAGGCCTGCATCAACAAATAGGGGCGCAGGTCTCCGCTGACGTTCCACCATACGACGCTCCACACTGCCGCAATTGCGAGGACGGCGGCGTTGCGCATGACGTGTGTACTTCCTGTGGTTTCTCCGTGTACGGCGGCGAGCAATCCCGCGCAGGCGAGCGCGATCGGGATGCGGTCCCACACGAGGCGTGCGTCATCGGGTTGCAGGTGATAGTAGAAGGAACCCGCAGCGGTCAGTAGCAGCGCGAGCAGGAACAGCCGATAGCCGGGCGAACGCACTCCTGCGTCATCATTGTTGTGCGCATTGCTGCAACAAATCCATCCCCAGAGCCCGGCGGCAGCGAATCCCAGGTTGGAAAGCACGTCAGCCGCATTCGGCAGTCCCCACGCTGCACGCGCGTCGGCGAAGTGGTGATAGTGCGACGGTTGTGCAATCGGCCCGTGGAGGGCCATCAGAAAACCCAGGCCCAGGGTCACGATCAGCGGCAGGTAATGCAGGTAACGGATTCCAGCTTTCATTCATCTTCCTTGAATCGGCAATGCGTGCATCTTGATGCGGCGCGTGGAGCAATGACATCAGTCTCGGCGAGGTCGCGAAACACGACCGCACGGGTATTGGCTCGCAATACGAGTTTCCTGTCTGCACTCCTGCACAACTATTCATCAATCGCAATGAGTAGCCACTCCGGACGCCTATGATGTGCTGACGGACAAGTTTGCCTCCGGTAATTACATTCCTTAACCGACTTCCCGGCCCGTGAAACCCATGTTCAGCTATCTGCATCTCGGACTTGCCATCCTCGCGACGCTGGCGCTGACGCTTATTGTGATCAACCTTGCCGAGGGCGAAAAGAAGATCGACCGGCATATCGAGAGCCGGTATGGCGTGAGGGATCCGCAGTTCCTGCGTGCCATGGGCGTGCTCCTTGGTCCGTCCGTGCTCGAGGGCAACAACATCGAACACCTCGAAAACGGCGACCGCATCTTCCCCGCGATGCTGCAGGCGATACGGTCGGCGAAACACACCATCGTTTTCGAAACCTTCATCTACTGGTCGGGCGAGGTGGGCCGGGCGTTTGCCGATGCGTTGCGTGAACGCGCACAGGCCGGGGTGAAGGTACATGTCCTGCTCGATTGGGTGGGCAGTGCGAAAATGGAGCGGAAGCTGCTGGAGAAGATGCGCGAGGGCGGCGTTCGGGTCGAGCGTTACCACGAGCCGCACTGGTACAACTGGTCGCGCATGAACAACCGCACGCATCGGAAGCTGCTGGTGGTCGACGGCTTGGTGGGATTCACAGGCGGCGTCGGCATTGCCGACCAGTGGAGCGGAGATGCTCAGGATGAGAACCATTGGCGCGATTCCCACTTCCGCATCGAGGGACCGGCAGTAGCGGAATTCCAGGCTGTGTTCATGGACAACTGGATGAAGGCGACGGGGCAGGTGTTGCATGGCCCGGAGTATTTTCCGAAGATCGATAGTGCGGGCAGCATGTCGGCGCAGATGTTCAGCAGTTCGCCGACCGGCGGCAGCGAAAGCATGCACCTGTTGTACCTACTGTCCATCGCATCTGCGGAGAAGACGCTGCTGCTGTCGAGTTCCTATTTCGTGCCCGATGAGCTGGCGATCCGCGCGCTGGTGAATGCCGCGAAGCGCGGCGTGCGTATCCGCATCATCACGCCGGGAGAACACATCGATACTGAGGTTGTGCGGCGCGCGTCACGCGCGCGCTGGGGAAGCTTGCTGGAGGCGGGCATCGAGATATACGAGTACCAGCCGACAATGTTCCACTGCAAGGTGATGGTGGTTGATGGTTTTCTTGTGTCGACGGGCTCGACCAACTTCGACAACCGTTCGTTCCGGCTGAATGACGAAGCGAACCTGAATGTTTACGATGAAGCGTTTGCGGGTCAGATGACGAAGGTGTTCGAAAAAGACCTTGCGCGGGCACGCCGCATTACGCTGGAAGAGTGGCGGAACCGGCCGTTTCAGGAGAGATTGATTGAGCGAGCGGCATCGCTGGTCGGCAAGCAACTCTGACGCCGGTCCTCAGGTGTTCCTGCGCGGGTAACCCTGCGCGGTGATTCTCACCCACACGCGCTCTTTTTCTTCGTCGGTCATGAACACCCAGTTCGCGACTTCATCGACCGTACGGCCGCAGCCGCGGCAGATTTCGTCGAAGGTGGTTGAACAGACGGCAACACAAGGCGTGTCGGGGCGGGGGGAATTTTGCATAATAGGAACCTCACCCGTAATGATAGGCCAAAATCCATGTACAAGCTCTACTACTATCCCGGAAACGCCAATCTGGCGCCGCACATGTTGCTGGAAGAACTGGATGTGCCGTACGAGCTGGTGCTGGTGGATCGGACGAAGGATGCGCAGCGCAGCGGGGAATACCTGAAACTGAATCCGAACGGGCGCATCCCGACGCTGTTGGACGGCGATCTTGTGTTGTTTGAAACAGCGGCGATCTGCCTGCATCTTGTTGACCGACACCCGGACGCCGGGCTTGCACCGGCAGTGGGCACCAACGAACGTGCGCACTTCTACAAGTGGCTTGTCTATCTCACCAATACCTTGCAGGCGGAGTTGTTGACGTATTTTTATCCGGAGCGGCTGGCGGATGACAACGTGGCCATCGGACAGGTGAAGGCGCATGCGGAAGCGCGTGTGGGCGGCATGCTCGATTTGCTTGACAAGGCGCTTGCGGAGAGCGGCGGGCCTTATCTTCTTGGCGCGAACTACAGCGCGGTCGATCCTTATCTGTTCATGCTTTCGCGGTGGACGCGCATGATGGAGAAACCGGCGCGGCATCGGCGGCATCTCGGTGCGTTTCTCAAGTTGATGGTGGAGCGGCCGGCGATCCGGCGGGCGTTGGAGCAGGAGGGGTTGGGCGAGCCGCTATTCTGACGTTGATATCGGGATGAGGCTATCGCTATCGCCAAGCTGCCTTGGTTCGCATGCGGGCGCACCAGTTCAAATTTGCAGTTTCACTCTAACCCGTCATTCCCGCGAAGGCGGGGATCCATAGGGAGGCGGCACGAGCAACCTCAGTATGGGTTCCCGCCTTCGCGGGAACGACGGGGACAGATTGCCAAGACATTTGGGGTAGTCACCCGCATATATAACCATCGGCAATTCTTTAGTCATCACACCTTCTCAGCCTGACTCAGTTTCCGCCACAAGGTCGTGCGACTAATGCCCAGGTATTTCGCCGCCGCCTCACGATTGCCACCGAAGCGCGCCAGCACCTGCTGGATCGATTCCGTTTGCGGCACAGGAATCCGCTTTGCCGGTGCCTCAGCTTTTGCTGCAGCGGCCAACTCGGGCGCCACGGAAAGTACGAAACTCGGCGACAGCGCCTGCAGCGGCTCGGCAGCAAGGAACAGTGCAAGGCGCTCCATGAGATTGCGCAATTCGCGTACATTACCCGGCCACGAATAATTGGCCAGCAGTGGCGCGCAGGCAAGCAGCTCCGCATGCAGGTTCGCATGCGGACGCACGCCAAGCGAGGCGAGGGCGTTTTTCAGGCCCCATTCTGCAAGCGCGACCAGGTCCTCCGTGCGTTCGCGCAAGGGTGGCAGCGTGAGCCGCAGTACCCCAAGGCGGTAGAAGAGGTCGGCGCGGAAGCGGCCTTCCTTCACCCGCTGGTCGAGGTCGCAATGCGTCGCGCTGATGATGCGCACGTTGACTGGAACGGGCCGCGTGCCGCCGACGCGGACCACCTCGCGTTCCTCGAGCACGCGCAGCAGGCGCGTCTGCAGCTGCAGCGGCATTTCGCCAATCTCGTCTAGGAACAGCGTGCCGCGATTGGCCGCCTCGAACAGGCCGGCATGGCCGCCGCGCCGTGAGCCGGTGAAGGCGCCTTCCTCATAACCGAACAGTTCCGACTCCAGCAGGGACTCCGCTACCGCGCCGCAGTTGACTGCAAGGAAGGGCTGCCGCGCGCGCTGGCTTTCACGGTGGATCGCCTGCGCGACGAGTTCCTTGCCCGTACCCGTTTCGCCCTGGACCAGGACGGTGGCGGGGGATTTGGCGAACAGCCCGATCGAGTGGCGCACCGATTGCATTGCCGGCGATTCGCCGCGCAGGTCGTTCAGGCCGTGCTTGGCGCGCAGCGTGTCTGCAACCGGCTGCGCACGTCCACGTCCCGACTCGAGTTGTGTGAAGCGCGCGATTTCCAGCGCATCTTCAAACGCTTGCCGGATCGATGCTGCGGAATAGACGAATACGCCTGCCAAACCGGCCTCTTCCGCGAGGTCGGTGATCAGGCCCGCGCCGACCACTGCCTTGATGCCTGCCGCCTTCAGCTCATTGATCTGCGCGCGGGCGTCTTCCTCGGTCACATAAGTCCGCTGCGGAATCTCCAGCCCGAAAGTCGTCTGGAAATCCGCCAGCTCTTCCATTGGTGCCTGGTAGCTGACGAGCGCGATCTCTGGCGTGATCTTGCGCGCCCGTGCGAGTGCCTGCATCACGTCAAAGCCGCTGGCCTTGGCGATCACCACCGGCAGAGACAGCCGGCTCTTCAGGTAGGCAGCGTTGGAGCCGGCGGAGATGACCGCATCGCAGCGCTCGGTTTCCAGGCGTTCGCGGATATGGCGCACCGCATCCTCGAAGCCGAGGTGGATCGGTTCGATCGTCGCGCGGTCGTCGAACTCGAGCGTGATATCCCGGAACAGGTCGGACAGGCGCGAGATCGACACCGTCCAGATGATCGGCTTGTCGGGAAGATCGGCAGCAGGGCGGGCGGGGAGTCTCATGTTTCACGTGACGTTTCAACGTTTCAATTGTAACGCGATTTGAAACATTCAGACAAAATGAGCGTAGAACATGAACGAATATAAGTGATTGAAATTAAATAGTTTTGCAATAGTGATAAACACCGTATTGCACGAAATTATCGTTTGGCACACCGATTGCAATTAAGCCTGTAGCTTTAATCGTTGAAACAGTTCCCCACAAGGAGAAGACATGGGTCTCAATTCCCCGGGCGCCACCTTCCGCAAGGCGGTACAAGAAGAATCCCCGTTGCAGGTCGTGGGTGCGATCAACGCCAATCACGCATTGCTGGCCAAGCGTGCCGGCTACCGCGCGATCTACCTGTCCGGCGGCGGCGTGGCTGCCGGCTCGCTCGGTCTGCCGGATCTCGGCATTTCCAACCTGGATGACGTGCTGACCGATGTGCGCCGCATCACCGACGTGTGCGACCTGCCGCTGCTGGTCGACGTCGATACCGGCTTCGGCTCGTCTGCCTTCAACGTCGCCCGCACCGTCAAGTCGATGATCAAGTTCGGCGCTGCCGCGATCCACATCGAAGACCAGGTCGGCGCCAAGCGCTGCGGCCATCGTCCCAACAAGGAAATCGTCAGCAAGCAGGAAATGGTCGACCGCATCAAGGCAGCCGTCGACGCCCGTACCGACGAGAATTTCGTGATCATGGCGCGCACCGATGCGCTCGCCGTCGAGGGTTTGGAAGCCGCGCTCGACCGTGCGCAGGCTTGCGTGGAGGCCGGCGCCGACATGATCTTCCCCGAAGCGATTACCCAGCTCGACATGTACAAAATCTTCGCCGACACGGTGAAGGTGCCGGTGTTGGCCAACATTACCGAGTTCGGCGCAACACCGTTGTACACCGTCGAAGAACTCAAGAGCGTGAACGTCGGCCTGGTGCTGTATCCGCTGTCCGCTTTCCGCGCGATGAACAAGGCCGCCGAAAACGTTTACAACGCGATCCGTCGCGACGGCACGCAGAAGAGCGTGGTCGACACCATGCAGACCCGCATGGAACTGTACGAGCGCATCAACTACCATGAGTTCGAACAAAAGCTGGACGCGCTGTTTGCGCAACAAAAATCCAAGTAAATTTTTCCCAGGAGACTATTCAATGAGCGAACAACAAGCTGCAGGTTTCAAGCCCAAGAAGTCGGTTGCCCTGTCCGGCGTGACCGCGGGCAATACCGCACTCTGTACTGTCGGCCGTACCGGCAATGACCTCCACTATCGCGGCTACGACATCCTTGATGTCGCGGATGCCTGCGAATTCGAGGAAATCGCGCACCTGCTGGTGCACGGCAAGCTGCCGACCGTGGCCGAACTGAAGGCCTACAAGACCAAGCTGAAGGCGCTGCGCGGCCTGCCGTCGCAAGTCAAGGCCGTGCTGGAAGCGCTGCCGGCTGCTTCGCACCCGATGGACGTCATGCGCTCCGGCGTGTCCGCGCTCGGTTGCGTGCTGCCCGAGAAGGATGACCACAACACTCCGGGCGCGCGCGATATCGCTGACAAGCTGATGGCTTCGCTCGGTTCCATGCTGCTCTACTGGTATCACTTCAGCCACAATGGCAAGCGCATCGAAGTCGAAACCGACGACGACTCCATCGGCGGCCACTTCCTGCACCTGCTGCACGGCCAGAAGCCGTCCGAGCTGTGGGTCAAGGCGATGCACACCTCGCTGATCCTGTACGCCGAGCACGAGTTCAATGCTTCCACATTCACCGGCCGCGTTATCGCCGGCACGGGTTCCGACATGTACTCCGCCATCACCGGCGCGATCGGCGCGCTGCGCGGTCCGAAGCACGGCGGCGCGAACGAAGTCGCTTTCGAAATCCAGAAGCGCTACGACAACCCGGATGAAGCGGAGGCCGACATCCGCCGCCGCGTCGAGAACAAGGAAGTCGTGATCGGCTTCGGGCACCCGGTGTACACCGTGTCCGACCCGCGCAACAAGGTCATCAAGGAAGTCGCGCGCACCTTGTCCCAGGACGCCGGCTCGATGAAGATGTTCGACATCGCCGAACGCCTCGAGACCGTGATGTGGGAAATCAAGAAGATGTTCCCCAACCTCGACTGGTTCTCGGCCGTGTCCTACCACATGATGGGCGTGCCGACGGCGATGTTCACGCCGCTGTTCGTGATCTCGCGTACCTCCGGCTGGTCCGCGCACATTATCGAGCAGCGTATCGATAACAAGATCATCCGCCCGAGCGCGAACTACGTCGGTCCGGAAGATCTCAAATTCGTACCCATCAAGGATCGCAAGTAAGAGCGATGAAGGCCTGCCATCCAGCGATGGCAGGCTTTATTTCCTGAACACTACCCATTCGCACATCCATGAACACCGCATACCGCAAACCATTGCCGGGCACCAACCTGGATTACTTCGACGCGCGTGCTGCGGTCGAGGCCATCCAACCGGGCGCCTGGGAAAAGCTGCCCTATACTTCGCGCGTGCATGCCGAGAACCTCGTGCGCCGCTGCGAGCCCGCCATCCTCACCGAATGCCTGAAGCAGATCATCGAGGTCAAGCGCGAGCGCGATTTCCCGTGGTTCCCCGCACGCGTCGTGTGCCACGACATTCTCGGCCAGACTGCGCTGGTTGACCTCGCCGGCCTGCGTGACGCAATCGCCGACCAGGGCGGCGACCCAGCCAAGGTCAATCCCGTCGTGCCGGTGCAGCTGATCGTCGACCATTCGCTCGCCGTCGAATGCGGCGGCTTTGACCCGGACGCCTTCCGCAAGAATCGCGAAATCGAGGATCGCCGCAACGAAGACCGTTTCCACTTCATCGAGTGGACCAAGCTTGCGTTCAAGAACGTGGATGTGATCCCCGCCGGCAACGGCATCATGCACCAGATCAACCTGGAGAAGATGTCACCGGTGATCCATGCCAAGGACGGCGTGGCATTCCCGGATACCTGCGTGGGCACCGACAGCCACACGCCGCACGTCGATGCGCTGGGTGTGATCGCCGTCGGCGTAGGCGGCCTTGAAGCCGAAAACGTCATGCTGGGCCGCGCCTCATGGATGCGCTTGCCGGAAATCGTCGGCGTCGAGCTGTCGGGCAAGCGCCAGCCTGGTATCACCGCCACCGACATCGTGCTTGCGCTGACCGAGTTCCTGCGCAAGTCGAAGGTGGTCGGTTCCTACCTCGAGTTCTACGGCGAAGGCGCATCGTCGCTGACGCTGGGCGATCGAGCGACCATCTCCAACATGGCGCCGGAATATGGTGCCACCGCCGCGATGTTCTCCATCGACCAGCAGACGCTCGACTACCTGACGCTGACCGGCCGTTCCCCGGAGCAGGTGAAACTGGTCGAGACTTATGCGAAGGAAGCGGGCCTGTGGTCCGACAGCCTCAAGAGCGCGCAGTACGAGCGCGTGCTGAAGTTCGACCTCTCGACCGTGGTGCGCAACATGGCCGGCCCGTCCAACCCGCATGCGCGCGTGGCGACCGCCGACCTCGCTGCCAAGGGCATCGCCGGCAAGTGGGAAGAAGTCCCCGGCCAAATGCCGGACGGTGCGGTGATCATTGCCGCCATCACCAGCTGCACCAACACCTCCAACCCGCGCAACGTGATCGCCGCCGCGCTGCTGGCACGCAATGCGAATCGTCTCGGCCTGACCCGCAAGCCTTGGGTGAAGTCCTCGCTCGCTCCTGGGTCGAAGGCGGTTGAGCTGTACCTTGAAGAGGCCGGCCTGAAGCAGGACCTGGAAAAGCTCGGCTTCGGCATCGTGGCCTTCGCCTGCACCACCTGCAACGGCATGTCCGGCGCGCTGGATCCGAAGATCCAGCAGGAGATCATCGACCGTGACCTGTACGCGACTGCGGTGTTATCGGGCAACCGCAACTTCGACGGCCGCATCCATCCGTATGCGAAGCAGGCTTTCCTGGCCTCGCCGCCGCTGGTCGTGGCGTATGCCATTGCCGGCACGGTACGTTTCGATATCGAGCGTGATTCCTTCGGCACCGACAAGAACGGCAAGCCGATTACGTTGAAAGACCTGTGGCCGTCGGATGAAGAGATCGACGCTATCGTCAAGTCCAGCGTGAAGCCGGAGATGTTCAACAAGGTCTATATCCCGATGTTCGACCAGCGCGCGGCATCCGCAGAGCAGGCCAGCCCGCTGTACGACTGGCGTCCGCAGTCCACCTACATCCGCCGTCCGCCGTACTGGGAAGGCGCGCTGGCAGGCGAGCGGACGTTGAAGGGCATGCGTCCGCTGGCGGTCCTTGGCGACAACATCACCACCGACCACCTGTCGCCGTCCAACGCGATCCTGCTGGACAGCGCGGCGGGCGAATACCTGGCGAAGATGGGCCTGCCGGAAGAGGACTTCAACTCCTACGCGACGCACCGCGGCGACCACCTCACCGCGCAGCGCGCGACCTTCGCCAACCCGACGCTGATGAACGAGATGGTCGTCGTGGATGGCAAGGTCAAGAAGGGTTCGCTGGCGCGCATCGAGCCGGAAGGCAAGGTCACGCGCATGTGGGAAGCGATCGAGACCTACATGGAGCGCAAGCAGCCGCTGATCATCATCGCCGGCGCCGACTACGGCCAGGGTTCGTCGCGTGACTGGGCAGCCAAGGGCGTGCGTCTGGCAGGCGTGGAAGCGATCGTGGCTGAAGGCTTCGAGCGTATTCACCGTACCAACCTGATCGGCATGGGTGTGCTGCCGCTCGAGTTCAAGCCGGGCGTCAACCGCCTGACGCTGAAGATCGATGGCACCGAAACTTTCGACGTGATCGGCGAGCGCAAGCCGCGTGCGGACCTGACACTCGTGATCATCCGCAAGAACGGTGAGCGCGTGGAAGTGCAGGTGACCTGCCGCCTCGATACGGCGGAGGAAGTGTCGATCTACGAAGCGGGTGGGGTGCTGCAGCGGTTTGCGCAGGACTTCCTGGCTTCGTCGGAGGCGAAGGCGGCGTAAGCTGTAACCCTCGTAAGGCTCCTTCCCCCTTCCAGGGGGAAGGTTGGGATGGGGGTACGGAGGTTGAATTAACGCAGACGATTCTTCAACTTCACTACCCCCACCCTCACCCTTCCCCTGCAAGGGTGAGGGAACACTCCAGTGAATTAACGGATACTCAGGAAACCATCTGATGCCCAACGTACCCCAAATAAAAATCCCCGCCACCTACATGCGCGGCGGCACCAGCAAAGGCGTGTTCTTCCGCCTGCAGGACCTGCCCGAACGCGTGCAGGTTCCCGGCGAAGCGCGTGACAAGCTGCTGATGCGCGTCATCGGCAGTCCCGACCCCTATGGCAAGCAGATCGACGGTATGGGCGGTGCCACCTCGAGTACCAGCAAGACAGTTATCGTGTCCAAGAGCAGCAGGCCCGACCACGACGTCGACTACCTGTTCGGCCAGGTCTCCATCGACAAACCTTTCGTCGACTGGAGCGGCAACTGCGGCAACTTGTCCGCGGCAGTCGGCCCGTTCGCCATCAGCAACGGACTGGTCGATGCCAGCCGTATCCCGGAAAACGGCATCGTCACCATCCGCATCTGGCAAGCCAACATCGGCAAGACCATCGTTGCCCATGTGCCGATGACTAACGGCGCAGTGCAGGAAACCGGCGACTTCGAACTCGACGGCGTGACCTTCCCGGCTGCTGAAGTGCAACTGGAGTTCATGGACCCGGCAGCCGAGGAAGAAGGTGCAGGCGGCTCCATGTTCCCGACAGGCAATCTGGTCGACGACCTCGAAGTGCCGGGTCTCGGTGTGCTGAAGGCGACGATGATCAATGCCGGCATCCCGACCATCTTCGTGAATGCAGAAGCAATCGGTTACATCGGCACCGAGCTGCAGGAAGCCATCAACGGCGACGCCAAGGCATTGGCAATGTTCGAGACGATCCGAGCCTACGGCGCACTGCGCATGGGTCTCATCAAGAATGTCGATGAAGCTGCCAAACGCCAGCACACGCCGAAGATCGCCTTCGTCGCAAAGCCGAAGGACTACGTATCCTCCAGTGGCAAGACCGTTGCCGCAAGCGACGTCGACCTGCTCGTACGCGCGCTGTCCATGGGCAAGCTGCACCATGCGATGATGGGCACCGCGGCTGTCGCTATCGGTACTGCGGCCGCGATTCCCGGCACGCTGGTCAACACTGCCGCCGGCGGCGGAGAACGCAACGCGGTGCGCTTCGGCCACCCCTCCGGCACCTTGCGTGTCGGCGCGGAAGCAGCGAGGGTCGACGGCGAATGGAGCGTGACAAAGGCCATCATGAGCCGCAGCGCACGGGTCCTGATGGAAGGCTGGGTACGGGTTCCCGGCGACGCCTTCTGAGGAACGCTGGCCATGGTCAAGAAAAGCGCAAAGACACTCTCGTCAATGCGCTTTTTTTTCGTCCGTTGCGACTCATCGTAAGTGCGCCGTAAGTCGCACTGCACATACTAAAAATCATTCCACGTGCAAGCCTTCATCGCACGTATCCAATCTGATTCGGGGGCAACATGAATTTCGCAGACTTCTACAAGAATTCCATCGACAATCCGCAGGCATTCTGGGACAACGAAGCCAAGCTCATCGACTGGAAGGAGCCCTACAAGCAGGTGCTCGACTACAGCAAGCCGCCGTTCACGAAATGGTTTGTCGGTGGCAAGACCAACCTCTGTCACAACGCCGTGGACCGCTGGGTGGCGAAGCAGGGCGACAAGCCGGCTTTGATCGCGATCTCCACCGAGACGGGCAGCGAGAAGGTCTATACCTTCAAGGAGCTGCAGACCGAAGTGATGCGTGCCGCAGCGATGATGCAGTCGCTTGGCGTAGGCAAGGGTGACCGCGTGCTGATCTACATGCCGATGATTGCGGAAGCGGCATTTGCGATGCTGGCCTGCGCACGTATCGGCGCCGTGCACTCGGTAGTGTTCGGCGGTTTCGCAGCCAACAGCCTGGCTACCCGTATCGACGATGCGAAGCCGAAGCTCATCGTATCTGCCGATGCCGGCTCTCGCGGCGGCAAGGCGGTGGCATACAAGCCTTTGCTGGATGAAGCGATCAATCTCGCGCAGTACAAGCCCGCGCACGTCCTGCTCGTCAATCGCGGACTGGTACCGATGGATCTCGTTGCAGGCCGTGACGTCGATTACTCGACCCTGCGCGAACAGAACCTCAAGTCGGAGGTCCCGGTCGAGTGGCTCGAGTCGAACGAAATGTCCTACATCCTCTACACCTCGGGCACGACGGGCAAGCCGAAGGGCGTGCAGCGCGATGTCGGCGGTTATGCTGTGGCGCTCGCCGCGTCGATGAAGTATGTGTTCTGCGGCAATCCTGGCGAAACCTATTTCTCGACCTCCGATATCGGCTGGGTGGTCGGCCACTCTTACATCGTGTACGGCCCGCTGATCGCCGGCATGGCTACCATCATGTACGAAGGCCTGCCGATTCGTCCGGATGCCGGTATCTGGTGGAACATCGTCGAGAAGTACAAGGTCACCCGCATGTTCTCCGCGCCGACCGCGGTGCGTGTGCTGAAGAAGCAGCCGCCGGAATTCATGAAGAAGTACGACCTGTCCTCGCTGAAGGCGCTCTACCTTGCGGGCGAGCCGCTGGATGAGTCGACCTCGCAGTGGATTTCGTCCGAACTCGGCGTGCCCATCATCGATAACTACTGGCAGACCGAAACCGGCTGGCCGATCATGTCGGTTGCACGCGGCGTCGAGAACACGCCGACGCGGCTGGGCAGTCCGGGCGTGCCGATGTATGGCTACAACGTCAAGCTGATCAATGAATCGACGGGCGAGGTGTGCGGCGCGAACGAGAAGGGCGTGGTCGTGATCGAGGGGCCGCTTCCGCCGGGCTGCATGCAGACGGTATTCGGCGATGATGAGCGCTTCGTCAAGACCTACTGGTCGAACTTCAGGCAGCAGGTATATTCCACCTTCGACTGGGGCATCCGCGATGCGGACGGCTATTACTTCATCCTCGGCCGCACCGATGACGTGATCAACGTCGCCGGCCATCGCCTCGGCACACGCGAGATTGAAGAAAGCATTTCCAGCCATCCGAACGTGTCCGAAGTCGCCGTCGTCGGCGTCGAAGACAAGCTGAAAGGCCAGGTTGCGGTGGCATTTGCCATCCTGAAGAACACCGAACCGGCATCGACGCCGGAAGGCAGGAAGGCGCTGGAGGCGGAAGTGATGGCGGTCGTGGACAAGCAGCTCGGCGCGGTCGCGCGTCCGGCGCGCGTGCACTTCGTCAGCCTGCTGCCGAAGACGCGCTCCGGCAAGCTGCTGCGCCGTTCGATACAGGCCATTTGCGAAGGCCGCGACCCCGGCGATTTGACGACGATCGAAGATCCGAGTTCTTTGCAGCAGATCAAATCCGCATTGTCCGCATAGGCTCCTGATTGAAGGAGCGCTCTCCCGGCGTGGTGTGCGACGCAGCACGCCGGTTCGTTTTTCCTCCATTTACGTAAAGATATGGCAATCGGGGAACATCGGTTGCGTTTACTCGTCCAAGGTCTTACCGATTAGACACGTTCTGTGCAGGTGAATCTCGCCGTCCGGTTTGCCCGGAGTGGCTTCATTTGCACATACGGGACATTGATTCCCGTATGCACCCCGGAGACCGCCTCATGGTGAAGCGATGGCACTGCATGTGGAGATCGATCATGTTCGCCTGGAGTCGAACCAAATGAATGCAAACTGACGTTGCCGTTGCAGGAGCGCGGCACCAGCAGATTGAATTTCCTTTGGCGAGGCCAGGCTATTCATGACTTATACCAATGAGATCAGTGTCTTACTGGTCAACGATGATCCCGGGTCATTGTTTGCCCTCCACACCATCCTGACCGATCTGGATGCGTCGATCGAAACGGCCAGCTCGGGCGAGGAAGCGCTGATGCGCTTGCTCAAGCGGGATTTCGCGGTGATCATCCTCGATGTGAAGATGACGGGCATCGATGGTTTCGAAACCGCGCGCCTGATCAGGCAAAGACCGCGCACGAAGTACACCCCGATCATCTTCCTGACTTCTCACCGTTCCACCGATCTCGATCGTGCCACCGGGTATGAACTGGGAGCTGTCGATTACCTCTTCATGCCGGTGGCACCGGAGGTGCTGAAATCCAAAACGCAGGTGTTCATCGATCTCGCCAGGAAAAACCGCGGACGGGAGCGCAAGGATGCGGAACTGGAATACCAGAATGAGGCCCTGAAACAGGAGCTCGCGCATGTCACGCGCCTGAACGAAACGCTGCGCGCGGAAATTGCCGCTTATCAGCAGGCCTCCAGGTTCGCGCCGGACAGCGATACCGAGCGGCTGATCGTCCAGCATGCGGGCGACTACGTCGCGCTGCTCGATGCCGATGCCGGGTGGGTGTATGCCAGCCCGTCCTATCACGCGGATTTTGGCAACACTGTCCGTCCCGGCGCCGCCTATTTCGAGATCGTGCATGCCGATGATCGCGAGCGAGTACGCGCAGCATTTTACGAGCTGCTCACAAGTGGCGTGCACACGCGCTTGCAATACCGGGTACCGTTGCGCGAAGGCGGGGAACGTTACCTGGAATCCGAGGCCAGTCCGGTCCGTGACGCGTCCGGCAAGGCGGCGCAGGTGGTGATGGTGTCGCGCGACATCACCGAACGCAAGGAAATGGAAGCTTATATCCTGCATCAATCCTTCCATGATGCGTTGACCGGCCTGCCGAATCGCCTATTGCTGGAAGACCGCATGAAGCAGGCTACCGCACATCTGGGGCGGCGGCATGCTCCGGTGGCGGTGCTGTTCATCGATCTGGACCGCTTCAAGGACGTCAACGACACGCTTGGCCATGCCGCCGGCGACCGCCTGCTGCAGGAAGTGGCGGAGCGTCTCGGCTGTTGCGTGCGCGAGGGCGATACCGTGGCACGGCTCAGCGGTGACGAATTCGTGGTCCTGCTGGCCGGCCTGAGCGACGTCCGGGATGCAGGGCTGGTCGCGGGGAAAATCGTGAGCACGGTAGCGGA
The DNA here is from genome assembly GCA_035627275.1 of Noviherbaspirillum sp. Taxonomy (GTDB): domain Bacteria; phylum Pseudomonadota; class Gammaproteobacteria; order Burkholderiales; family Burkholderiaceae_D; genus Noviherbaspirillum. The sequence continues at coordinate 67,773 of DASPMC010000071.1, read as the reverse complement.
ACCCTGCCAGATCGGCGGCAAGGAGTTGCGCGTGTCGCCAAGCATCGGCATCGCGATATTTCCGGACGACGGGCAGAACATCGACGAACTGCTGCGCAACGCCGATACCGCTATGTATCACGCCAAGCAGGAAGGGCGTGGACGGTTTTCCTTTTTCACCGCGCATATGAATGAAGCGGCCAACCGGCGGCTGGCGGTGGGCGGGGCCTTGCAGCGCGCGATTATGCAGGGCGAGTTCGTCTTGCATTTCCAGCCCAAGGTGAGTGCGGGCGATGGCGCCATCTGCGGCTTCGAGGCCTTGATCCGCTGGCCGCAGGCCGACGGCGAATGGATGCCACCCAGCCAGTTCATTCCGATTGCGGAAGAAACCGGCCGCATCGAGCCGATCGGAAAATGGGCGTTGCAGGAAGCGGCCCGGCAGGTTCAGCACTGGCGCGAGCAGGGGACGAATGGCTGCCCGGTGGCCGTCAATGTGTCGGCGCGGCAATTCATGCAGGAAAGCGTCGCGCGGGATATCGAAATCGCGTTACGGGAAACCGGCATCCCCCCGGCAATGCTCGAAGCCGAGCTGACCGAATCGGCGGTGATGTCCGATCCCTCCAAGGCGATCCAGGCCTTGCACAAGATCCGCGACCTGGGCGTGCCTATTTCTATCGACGACTTCGGCACTGGTTACTCTTCGCTCGCCTATCTGAAGCGCTTCCCCTTGGACAAGTTGAAGATCGATGCGGCCTTCGTGCGCGATATTGCGACCGACCCGGACGATGCCGCCATCGTGATGGCAATCATCACGCTTGCGCACAGCCTGAACCTGACCGTGATCGCCGAGGGAGTGGAGACCGCCGATCAGATGGCATTTCTCATCAAGCACGGCTGCGACGAAATGCAGGGCAATTATTTCAGCAAGCCGGTCGCTACCGACGAGGCGCTGAAACTGCTGAAACGAGGACGCTTCAATCTCAACTGAAAGGAGACCGACGTGGTGCAAGAAATCGTGGATCAGGATCGGCGTACCTACAATCGGCGTGCCCATGATCGGATCGTGCTTGAGCGCGGCAGGTCGGACCAAGAAGAGGGGCTTGACCGACATGCTTTGCTCCAGGCACTCCTTGCCATGCGGGACGGCGACTTCAGCGTGCGCCTGCCGCTGGATTGGGAGGGCATGGACGGCAAGATTGCCGATGCCTTCAACGACATCGCCGCAACCAACGCCAAACTAGCCACGTGCATCGAGCAGGTTTCGGTGATTGTCGGCACCGAGGGCAAGCTCGGCCAGCGCATGATCTTCGACAAGAACGATGGCGCCTGGGGAGTTGAAGTCAGCGCCATCAATTCCCTGATCGACAACCTGGTGCAGCCGGTGCGCGATGCCGGCCGCGTGATCGGCGCCGTGGCGCGCGGCGTGCTTACCCAGAATATGGAACTGGAAATCGAAGGCAGGCCGTTGAAAGGCGAATTCCTCAAGAATGCCAACACCATCAATACCATGCTGGACCAGCTCAACAGCTTTTCCGGCGAAGTGACTCGGGTGGTGCGAGAGGTGGGCACCGAGGGCAAGCTGGGCGGCCAGGCACAGGTCAAGGGAGCGTCCGGCGTGTGGAAGGACCTGACCGACAGCGTGAACCTGATGGCGAGTAACCTGACCGGGCAGGTGCGCAACATCGCGGAAGTGACGACGGCGGTGGCCAAGGGCGACCTGTCGCGCAAGATCACGGTCGACGTGAAAGGGGAAATCCTGCAGCTGAAGGACACCATCAACATCATGGTGGACCAGCTCAACAGTTTTGCCGGCGAGGTGACGCGGGTGGCGCGTGAAGTGGGCACCGAGGGCAAGCTGGGCGGCCAGGCGCAGGTCAAGGGCGTGTCCGGCGTGTGGAAGGACCTGACCGACAATGTGAACCTGATGGCGAACAACCTTACCGGGCAGGTTCGCAATATCGCGGAGGTGACGACGGCGGTGGCCAAGGGCGATCTGTCGCGCAAGATCACGGTCGACGTGAAAGGGGAAATCCTGCAGCTGAAGGACACCATCAACATCATGGTGGACCAGCTCAACAGTTTCGCCGGCGAAGTGACTCGGGTGGCGCGAGAGGTCGGCACCGAAGGCAAGCTCGGCGGCCAGGCCAAGGTGCCGGACGTGGCCGGCGTGTGGAAGGACCTGACCGAGAACGTGAACCTGATGGCGAACAACCTGACCGGGCAGGTGCGCAACATCGCGGAAGTGACCACGGCAGTGGCCAAGGGTGACCTGTCGCGCAAGATCACGGTCGACGTGAAAGGGGAAATCCTGCAGCTGAAGGACACCATCAACATCATGGTGGACCAGCTCAACAGTTTCGCCGGCGAGGTGACGCGGGTGGCGCGCGAAGTGGGCACCGAGGGCAAGCTGGGCGGCCAGGCCGAAGTCAAGGGTGTGGCCGGCGTGTGGAAGGACCTGACCGACAGCGTGAATGCGATGGCAAGCAACCTGACCAACCAGGTTCGCAACATCGCGGAAGTGACGACGGCGGTGGCCAAGGGTGACCTGTCGCGCAAGATCACGGTCGACGTGAAAGGCGAAGTGCTGCAGCTGAAGGACACCATCAACATCATGGTGGACCAGCTCAACAGCTTTGCCGGCGAGGTGACACGGGTGGCGCGCGAGGTGGGCACCGAGGGCAAGTTGGGCGGCCAGGCGCAGGTCAAGGGCGTGTCCGGCGTGTGGAAAGACCTGACCGACAGCGTGAATGCGATGGCCGGCAACCTGACCGTGCAGTTGCGCGACGTGTCGAAGGTGGCGACAGCGATCGCCACCGGCGACCTGGGACAGAAAATCACGGTGGAAGTGCAAGGCGAGATCCTGCAGATCAAGGACGTCATCAACGTCATGGTGGACCAGCTGAAGAGCTTTGCCGGCGAGGTGACGCGGGTGGCGCGCGAGGTTGGCACGGAAGGCAAGCTGGGCGGCCAAGCCGAGGTCGAGGGGGTGTCCGGGGTATGGAAGGACCTGACCGACAATGTGAACCTGATGGCGAGCAACCTGACCGGCCAGGTGCGCAACATCGCCACGGTGACGACCGCAGTGGCGAACGGCGACCTGTCGCAGAAGATCACGGTCGACGTGAAAGGCGAGGTGCTGCAGCTCAAGGACACCATCAATATCATGGTGGACCAGCTCAACAGCTTTGCCGGCGAAGTGACGCGGGTGGCGCGGGAGGTGGGCACGGAAGGCAAGCTGGGCGGCCAGGCCGAGGTCAAGGGCGTGTCTGGGGTATGGAAGGACCTGACCGACAATGTGAACCTGATGGCGAGCAACCTGACCGCACAGGTGCGCAACATCGCCACGGTGACGACCGCGGTGGCGAACGGCGACCTGTCGCAGAAGATCACGGTCGACGTGAAAGGCGAAGTGCTGCAGCTGAAAGACACCATCAACATCATGGTGGACCAGCTCAACAGCTTTGCCGGCGAAGTGACGCGGGTGGCGCGCGAGGTGGGTACCGAGGGCAAGCTGGGCGGCCAGGCGCAAGTGCCAGGCGTGGCCGGCATCTGGAAAGACCTCACCGACAATGTGAACCTCATGGCGAGCAACCTCACCGCGCAGGTGCGCAACATCGCCACGGTGACGACCGCGGTGGCGACCGGCGACCTGTCGCAGAAGATCACGGTCGATGTGCGCGGCGAAGTGCTGCAGCTGAAGGACACCATCAACATCATGGTGGATCAGCTCAACAGCTTTGCCGGCGAGGTGACGCGGGTGGCGCGCGAGGTCGGTATCGAAGGCCGGCTGGGCGGCCAGGCGCAGGTCAAGGGTGTGTCAGGCGTATGGCGCGGATTGACGGACAACGTGAACCTGATGGCGAGCAACCTGACCGACCAGGTGCGCAATATCGCCACGGTGACGACCGCGGTGGCGAACGGCGACCTGTCCAAGAAGATCACGGTCGATGTGCGCGGCGAAGTGTTGCAGCTGAAGGAAACCATCAACACCATGGTGGACCAGCTCAACGGTTTCGCCGGCGAAGTGACGCGGGTGGCGCGCGAGGTGGGCACCGAAGGCCGTCTCGGCGGCCAGGCTTATGTGCCGGCCGTGGCCGGCGTATGGAAGGACCTGACCGATAACGTGAACCTGATGGCAAGCAACCTGACCGCGCAGGTGCGCAACATCGCCGCCGTCACCACCGCTGTGGCGAACGGCGACCTGTCGCGCAAGATCACGGTCGATGTGCGTGGTGAAATCCTCGAGCTAAAAAACACCATCAACGTCATGGTGGACCAGCTCAACAGCTTTGCCGGCGAGGTGACGCGGGTAGCGCGCGAAGTGGGCACGGAAGGCAAGCTGGGCGGCCAGGCACAGGTCAAGGGGGTGTCGGGCGTATGGAAAGACCTGACCGACAGCGTGAACCTGATGGCCGACAATCTCACCGACCAGGTGCGCGGTATCGCCAAGGTGGTGACCGGCGTGGCAGTCGGCAACCTCAAGCAGAAAATGATGGTGCCGGCCAAGGGCGAGGTGGCTTCACTGGCAGAAACCATCAACAACATGGTGGATACGCTGGCCACTTTCAGCGACCAGGTCACGCGCGTGGCACGCGAAGTGGGCGTGGAAGGCCGGCTTGGCGGCCAGGCGATCGTGCCCGGTGCATCCGGCAGCTGGAAAGACCTGGTCGACAACGTCAACGAACTGGCCGCCAACCTGACCACGCAGGTGCGGGCGATCGGCGAAGTGGCGACCGCCGTGACCAAGGGCGACCTGACCCGTTCGATCCAGGTGGTGGCGCGCGGCGAGGTGGCGGATCTCAAGGACAACCTCAACCAGATGATCCGCAATCTAAAGGAAACCACCGAGCGCAATACCGAACAGGATTGGCTCAAGACCAACCTGGCGCGCCTTACCCGCATGCTGCAGGGACAGCGTGACATCATCACCGTTTCCCGCATGCTGCTGTCCGAACTGGCGCCGCTGGTCGCGTCGCAGCACGCGGTCCTGTACCTGATGGAAGGTTCCGGGCAAGGGACCGGCCCGCGGCTCAGGCTGATGGCAAGCTATGGCTACAAGGAGCGCAAGAGCCTGTCCAAGGAATGGGCGATTGGCGAGGGCGTGGTCGGCCAGGCGGCCTTCGAGAAACAGCGCATCCTGATCGCCAACCTGCCGGATGATTACGTGCAGATCGTTTCCGGGCTGGGGCAGGCGGTGCCGCGTAATATCGTCGTGCTGCCCATCCTGTTCGAGGGGCAGGTCAAGGCGGTGATCGAACTCGCCGCGTTCGAACGCTTCCAGCCGATCCATCTGAATTTCCTCGACCAACTGGCCGAAGGATTGGGCATTGTCTTCAATTCCATCGAAACCGCGTCCAGCACCGAAGCGCTGCTGCAGCAATCGCAATCCCTGGCGGGGGAATTGAAGGCCCAGCAGGACGAGCTGCAAAAGACCAATGCCGAACTGGAGCAGAAGGCACGCCAGCTATCCGACCAAAACGCCGAAGTCGAGCGCAAGAACCGCGAAATCGAAGTCGCCCGCAGCAACCTGCAGGAAAAGGCGGAGCAGCTCGCGCTCACTTCCAAATACAAGTCCGAATTCCTGGCCAACATGTCGCACGAGCTGCGCACGCCCCTCAACAGCCTGCTGCTTCTCGCCGAACAGCTGCGCCAGAACCGGGACCAGAACCTGTCGCCGAAGCAGCTAGAGATGATCAAGATCATCCATGGTTCCGGCAGCGACCTGCTCCACCTGATCAACGACATCCTGGACCTGTCGAAGATCGAGGCAGGCAGCGTGACGCTCGATATCGAAGACGTTCCCACGAGCGAGCTCTCCGACCATGTGGAAAGAACCTTCCGCCATCTGGCCGAGGCCAAGGGGTTGGCGTTCAACGTCGATTTCGCGCCAGACCTGCCGCCGTATGTCCGCACCGACGAACAGCGCCTGAAGCAGGTGCTCAAGAACCTGCTGTCGAATGCGATCAAATTTACCTCCAAGGGAAACGTGACGCTTTCCGCCCAGGCTGTCCGCTCCGGCTGGAGCGCGGATCACCAGATCCTCAACCGTGCCCCGCTGGTAATCGCCTTCGCCGTCAGCGATACCGGGATCGGCATTCCCGAAGCCAAACAGAAACTGATTTTCGAAGCCTTCCAGCAGGCGGACGCCAGCACGTCGCGACGCTACGGCGGCACCGGCCTCGGACTGGCGATCAGCCGCGAGATCGCTTATCTGCTGGGCGGCGAGCTGCAGGCCGAAAGCGAAGAAGGGGTTGGCAGCAGGTTCGTGTTCTACCTGCCGCAGCAGTTGCCGGGCACCCTGGGGCCGAAGCCGGACCTTACCCCGCCAGCCCGCGCGCGTACGTCCCCCCATGCGGAACCGTACCGCTCCGAGACGTTCAGGCCGGACATTCGAAGGACGGTTGCCCGCGAGGTCACCATCCGCGATGACCGGATGACGATTTCCCCTCAGGATACTTTGCTGCTGATCATCGAAGACGACCCCATCTTTGCCCGGTCGCTGCAAGACATGGCGCATGAGCATGGCTTCAAGACGCTGGTGACGGCGAGCGGCGAGGAAGGGCTGAGCCTGGCGCTGAAATACCGGCCGGACGCAATCACGCTCGACCTGATCCTGCCGGACATGGACGGCTGGAGCATTGCCGACCGCCTGAAAGCCGCACCGGAAACCAGCAACATTCCGGTTCACGTCATTTCGATTCGCGACCGCCCCGCATCCATTGAGCAGCATGATATTGCCAGCTATACCTCCAAGCCGGTCGACGTCAATGCGCTGTCGCAGGTATTTGCGCAGATCACGCAACACCTGGTGCGACCGATCCGCGCGCTGCTCGTGATCGAGAACGACCTGGCCAAACGCCGGGTCATCATGAATGCGCTCAAGGGCGAAGGCCTGGAGCTGGACACAGTATCGAGCGCCGATGAAGCCATGAACGCCTTGCGTGCCCGGCCGTACCAAGGCATTTTGCTCGATCTCGATTTGCCGGATATAGACGGTATCGCGCTGTTGCAGGAAATCCGCCGCGATGCGGCGATCGCGGCGATTCCCGCTGTGGTTTACACGGTGCGCGAACTTGACCGTCAAACCGAGGACCGGCTCAAGGAGCTCGATGCCGCCATCGTGGCTGACCACGGCCGTTCGCTCGAAGGCTTGACGCTGGACGCCGCCGAATTCCTGCACCGGGTGAAAAGCGGCATGCGCGAGAACAATCGCGCCACGCCGCAACTCGAGGCATTGCCCGGCCGTTCCCTGGAAGGCCGGCAAGTGCTGATTGTCGATGACGATGTGCGCAACCTGTTTGCGCTGACCGGGCTGCTGGAGAGCCACGGCATGACGGTGGTGACCGCCGAAAGCGGCAAGGACGCCATTGCGCGGCTGGACGACACTGAGGGCATCGACGTCGTGCTGATGGATATCATGATGCCGGAGATGGACGGCTATCAAACCATACAGCAAATCCGGAGCGATCCCCGGTTCAGCGATTTGCCGATCATTGCCCTGACTGCCAAGGCCATGAAGGGCGACCGAGAGAAATGCCTGGCGGCAGGCGCATCCGATTACACCTCCAAGCCGATTGATTCAGAGCAGTTGCTGTCGCAGCTGCGGAGGTGGCTGGAAAAGTGATTCGTCCAGGTTTCGTGGGGGAGAGGGCAGTCGGGTCGATCAGTCGGTTAATCAATGGTCGCAACGACCGGCGTATGATCCGACGGCTGCTCCCACTTGCGCGGCGCCTTGTCGATCTCGCACGCCGAGCAGCGCGACGCCAGCGCCGGCGACAGCAGGATATGGTCGATGCGCAGGCCCATGTTACGGCGGAACGCCATCATCCGGTAATCCCACCAGCTGTATATTTTCTCGGGCTGCTCGAACAGCCGGAACGCATCCTTGAAACCGAGGTCGAGCAGGCGTCGGAACTCTGCACGTTCCGCTTCCGATACCAGCACCTGGCCTTCCCACGCGGCGGGATCATGCACATCGCGGTCTTCGGGCGCGATGTTGTAATCGCCCAGCAGCGCCAGGCTTTCGTGCGATTTCAGTTCGTCAGCCAGCCAGTCGTGCAGCGCGTCGAGCCATTTCAGCTTGTACTGGTACTTGTCCGAGCCGACTGCCTGGCCGTTGGGGATGTAAGCGCAGACCACGCGCATGCCTTCGATGGTCGCCGCGATGATGCGCTGCTGCTCATCCTCATAGCGCGGGTTGTTCTTGACGATTTCGCTCATTGGATGCTTCGACAGGATGGCGACGCCGTTATAGGTCTTCTGTCCGGTGAAGACGACCTGGTATCCGGCTGCCTCGATCTCCGCCACGGGGAACTTGTCGTCAGTGAGCTTGGTTTCCTGCAGGCAGAGGACGTCGATGGGGTTTTCGCCCAGCCATTGCAATACCTGCGGCAGGCGGACCTTGAGGGAGTTCACGTTCCAGGTGGCTAGTTTCATGGGTGTGGATGCACGTCGGTATTCGGAGACGGGCATCATACCGCAACTGGATTGCGGTCAACGAGGAGGAGTGTTGCCGTCTTCCGGCTCCACCTTTCCCCTGCCTTGCAGCCACAGCATGACGAGCCAGCACACGAGCGCCCAGCTTGCGCCGACTGCCCAGCCGGCAAGCACATCGGTCGGCCAGTGCACGCCGAGATAGATGCGGCTGATGCCGACTATCAGGGTAAGCAGGCCCGCTGCGGAAATGAGGTAGATCTTCACATATACCTCCCGCTCGGTCCTGGCCAGGAGGGTGCCGAGCGTCAGGTAGACGACCGCCGACAGCATGGCATGGCCGCTAGGGAAACTTTGGGAATACACTGCGGTGACATGCGGCACCAGGTCCGGCCGTGGCCGCCCGAAACCCCATTTGAGCAGGTGGCTGAGTGCAATGCCGCCCAGGACGGAGACGATGACCATCCATGCGGCGCGATGCTTGCGCGTCAGGAAGAGAAAGCCGGCGACGAGGATTGTGACGGTCGTGAGCACAGCGACGCCGCCGAGTGCAGTGAAATCGCGCATGATGCCCTCGAACCATGCCGGTCCAAGCGGATCGGAAAAGTCCGCGCTGTTGCGGAATGCCAGCAGGATGGCGGTGTCGAAGGCCGCCGTTTCGCCTTCGCCCACTTCTTCGGCGATTTCGACGAAGGCAAACAGCGATATTGCCAAGACGAAAGCGACGAGCAGGACGGATTTTTCCGCCCGGCTCACGCGTATGAGCATGCCGGCCAGGTTGAGCGAGATGCGGCTCAGCCGGTGCAGGAGAGGTTCCATGTTTTTCCCTCGCGCATATTGTTTCCTTTACTTGATCGCGCGAGGGAAAAACAGTTTCCTTTCGCTCTAATTATCGGCTCGATGGGAAGCTGAACATCGCGCGCCCCGGATCGTTGGATGCCGGCCAGCGCTGCGTGATGGTCTTGCGCCGGGTATAGAAACGCACCGCGTCCGGGCCATATGCATGCAGGTCGCCGAACAGCGAACGCTTCCAGCCGCCGAACGAGTGGTAGGCAACCGGCACCGGCAGCGGCACGTTGACCCCCACCATGCCGACCAGGATGTTGTCGCAGAAGTGGCGTGCAGCTTCGCCGTCGCGGGTGAAGATGCAGGTGCCGTTGCCGTACTCATGGGCATTGATCAGCGCCATCGCTTCTTCCAGCGATGCGACGCGAACCACGCCGAGCACCGGGCCGAAGATTTCTTCCTGGTAGATGCGCATGCCCGGCTTCACATGATCGAACAGGCAGGGGCCGAGGAAGTAACCCTTGCTGAGCTCGCCGTTGGCGTCGTGCACGACCAACTCGCGGCCGTCGACCAGCAGGGTGGCGCCTTCTGCCACGCCGGTATCAACGTAGCCCTTGACCTTCTCGAAGTGCTCGCGTGTGACGAGCGGGCCCATGTCGTTGCCGGCGTCGGTGCCCGGGCCGACCTTCATCTTCGCGATCTCGGCCTTCAGTCCGGCGATGACGGCTTCGGCTGTCTCGTCACCGATGGCGACGACCAACGGCACCGCCATGCAGCGCTCGCCACAGGAGCCGTAGGCCGCGCCCATGAGAGCATTGACCGCGTTGCCGATGTCGGCATCGGGCATGACGACCGCATGGTTCTTCGCGCCGCCGAGTGCCTGTACGCGCTTGCCGTGCGCGGTGCCGGTTGCGTAGACATACTGGGCGATCGGTGTCGAGCCGACGAAGCTGACTGCCTGTACACGCGGGTCGGTGAGCAGCGTGTCAACCGCTTCCTTGTCGCCATTCACCACATTCAGCACGCCGGGTGGCAAGCCGGCTTCCAGCGCCAGCTCCGCGATGAATACGGCGGCCGACGGATCGCGTTCGGAGGGTTTCAGGACAAAGGTGTTGCCGCACGCAACGGCCATCGGCCACATCCACAGCGGGACCATGGCGGGGAAGTTGAACGGCGTAATGCCGGCGGTTACGCCCAGCGGCTGGAATTCGCTCCACGAGTCGATCGCCGGGCCGACATTCTTGCTGTGCTCGCCCTTAAGCAGCTCGGGCGCATAGCTCGCGTACTCGACGTTCTCGATACCGCGCTGCAGTTCGCCCAAGGCGTCGTTGAGCACCTTGCCGTGTTCGTCGGTGATCATTGCGCAGATCTTGTCTGCGTGTTCCTCGAGCAATTGCTTCAGGCGGCTCATGACGCGTGCGCGCTTGAGCGACGGCGTGCTGCGCCAGGCCGGGTAGGCCTTTTCGGCGGATGCGATCGCTTCTTCAACAGTGGTCTTGTCTGCGAGCCGGACCTTCTTTGCGGAGAGGCCGGTAGCGGGATTGAAAACGGGAGCGGTGCGTTCGCCGCGAGATACGTGTTCGCCGTGGATGAAGTGGCCGATGATGTTGGTCATGAAAAATCCTTGTATGTGTCAGGCGGTCTCGTTGATGGCTTCACCGAGGGCATTGATGAGGAGGTCGATCTCCTCGCGCGAGGAAATGAACGGCGGCGCGAGCTGGATGGTGTCGCCGCCGTAGCGGACGTAGAAGCCCTTCTTCCAGCACTTCATCGCGATCTCGTACGGTCGTTTTGCCGGCTCGCCCGGCAGGGACGCAATCGTCAGGCCGGCAGCGAGGCCGTAATTGCGGATGTCGACGACGTGCTTGCTGCCCTTGAGGCTGTGCACCGCGTTCTCGAAATGCGGCGCGAGCTCGCGCACGCGGTCCAGCATGTTTTCCCTGACCAGGATGTCGAGCGCGGCAAGGCCGACCGCACACGCAACCGGATGCGCGGAGTAGGTGTAACCGTGCGGGAATTCCAGCATGTATTCCGGGCCGCCGGTGTTCATGAAGGTGTCGTAGATCTCCTTCTTCGCGATCACTGCGCCCAGCGGCTGCGAACCGTTGGTCACCTGCTTGGCGATGTTCATGATATCCGGCGTGACATCAAAGGCTTCCGAGCCGGTCATCGCGCCGCAGCGGCCGAAACCGGTGATCACCTCGTCGAAGATCAGCAGGATGTTGTTCTGCGTGCAGATCTCGCGCAGGCGCTTCAGGTAGCCCTTGGGCGGAATGACCACGCCGGCGGAGCCGGAGAAGGGCTCGACGATGACCGCCGCGATGTTGGAAGCATCATGCAGCGCGATCAGGTTGAGCAGTTGGTCGGCCAGCTCGGCACCGTTTTCCGGCATGCCGCGCGAGAAAGCATTCTGCGGCAGCAGGGTGTGCGGCAGATGGTCCGCTTCCACGGCTTGACCGAAGGTCTTGCGGTTGCCCACGATGCCGCCGACGGAAATGCCGCCGAAATTGACGCCGTGGTAGCCCTTCTCACGTCCGATCAGGCGCGTCTTGCTCGCCTGCCCCTTGGCACGCCAGTAAGCGCGGGCCATCTTCAGCGAGGTATCGGCGGCTTCGGAACCGGAGCCGGTGAAGAACACATGGTCGAGACCGGCAGGCACCAGTTCCTTGATCCGATTGGCCAGTTCGAACGACAACGGATGGCCGTGCTGGAACGCAGGAGCGTAATCGAGCGTGTCCAGCTGCTTGCGCGCGGCTTCCGTAATTTCGGAACGGCCATGGCCCAGTCCGGAGCACCACAGCCCGGACAGGCCGTCGAAGATCCTGCGGCCATCGCTGTCGGTGTAATAGGCGCCGGCAGCGCCCGTGATCATACGGGGAGACGCCTTGAAATTGCGGTTGCCGGTGAAGGGCATCCAGTGCGCTTCGAGCCATTCTGCGCTGGTATTCGTATGGGAAGTCATGTCCGCTCCAATCCGTTTGTTTGAATGGTGTAACGGCCTTATTCTGAACCCGCGTGTTACTATCATGAATAATCAAATATCAATGTTTACTTGAATATTTATGCAAGTAAAAAAACGCGCGATCCTCGGCCAGCTGAGCGATGCCGATATCCGCCTGCTGCGGGTGTTCAAGAGCGTGGTCGACTGCGGCGGCATGGCGGCGGCCGAGCTGGAGTTGAACATCGGCATTTCGACCATCAGCAAACATGTGAAGGACCTGGAAACCCGCCTCGGCCTGACCCTGTGCCATCGTGGACGCAGCGGTTTTGCGACGACTGCGGAAGGCGACCGGATCTATCAGGAAACGCAGCGGCTGCTGGCAGCGACCGATGCCTTCATCCGCGGTGTAGACGAGATCCACAGCCGGCTGGGCGGCCAGCTCGACGTCGCGGTCTTCGACAAGACGGCCAGCAATCCAGCGGCGCGCATCGGTGATGCGATCGCGCTGTTCACCCGGCTGGCGCCGGATGTGTCGCTCAACATGCATGTAGCGCCGATCAATACAATTGAGCGAGGCATCATGGATGGCCAGTTCCAAGTCGGGATCATTCCCGTGCACCGCGATTCGGCCAGCCTCCAGTACGACGCATTGTTCGGCGAAACAATGCTGCTGTATTGCGGCAGCAAGCATCCGCTGTTCGGGGTGAGGAACGAGCAGCTGACGTGGAAGAGCCTGAACGCCTACCGGTTCGCGGGCTTGGGCTATCACTCTCCCAACATGGAGATCAGCCAGCGCGTGCGGCTGGCGCGCAAGGCAACCGGGTTCGACCAGGAATCGATTGCCACGCTGATCTTGTCAGGGGAATTCCTCGGCTTCCTGCCGGACCACTATGCGAAGAGCTTCGAGGCGGATGGACTGATGCGCGCCGTAAAGCCGTCGGAGTTCCGTTATGAATGCAGTTTCGTGAGTGCAATCCGGCAGTCGCCGGGGCCGCAGCGGGTGACGCAGGTCTTCCACGATTGTCTGTTGCAGGCGCATGGGAAGCTGCGACTGCAGGCCCTGTGAGCGCGGCGAATTGATAGGCCCGGCGCGACGAGCACATCCATGCGGCATCGTCCGGGATTTCCGTTTCTGCAAACGCAGTAACATATTGCAACCGCAAAGAACCAGTTGTCTTCATTTCATGTCAGTCGAAGGCATTCGGCGAATCATGACGAGAACAGCATTTCCACCGCTTGCGCATACCTCACATGCATAACCCAGCAATGCCGATCCCACGAAATGATATTGAAAACCGCAGCGGCAGGCGCGTGCTTGCCGTTGCATTGCTCTGTCTGTCGTTGGCGGCATGCGGGGGTGGGGATACGCCGGCATCCGGGACGAATGCACAAGGGACAATAGCCGTCGGCCAAACCCCGGCCCCATCGATCAGCCTGCTGGCTGGAGCGATAAACGAACCGGGCTATAAAGACGGATCCGCTTTCGAGGCGCGATTCAACCGTCCGGCTTGGGCGATCTACAACAGTGAAGGCGTCGCGTACCTGGCCTTGCACAGCGGGCCGTCAAGAATCGTGTCAGATGGCAACGGCGGCTTGTATGTACTGGACGCTCCTCAACAGGCGATTTCACTGTACGAAGCGAATCCGGCTTATGACAAGGGCATGCCTATCCGGAGAATTTCCCCGTCAGGTGTCGTCACTACGTTCGTGACAATACAAGGGCCGAACCAGGCGGCACATTTGGCCGTCGACCCGGACGGGGCGCTGTATTTCACCAGCGGAAACAAGATTCATAAAGTGGCCCAGCAGGGAGGAGAGTCGGTTTTCCTGACCGGCTCCAGCCGTTATCAAAGTTCTGCCGATATACCTGCGTCTTCTACCGTAGACCATTTTTACAAACCCGGTCCGATTGTTTTTGACCGCGACGGCAATCTCTATGTCTCGGACGGTCTCTATATAAGAAAGATCTCCAGAGACAGCACCTCCCGTTTGTTCGCTACGTTGCCAGCCGGCTCAGGTGCTACGACTTCCATGAACGTAGACGTGAACGGAAACTTGTACCTGACCCAAGCGGAAGTGCGATGGCAACCCGGTCACACACTGATCGGACATGACCGCGGCGTGATCATCAAGATCAAGCCGGACGGCGAAGTGGTTGTCATTGCAGGCACGCTCGAAGGCGTGGGGCACGCGGATGGCGCTGGAAAAGACGCGAGATTTTCCAATCCCACGGGACTTGCAATCGATGAAGCAGGAAATCTCTACGTGGCGGATTCGATGAACCAGGTCATCAGGAAAATTGATGTGAATGGGATGGTAACGACTGTTGCGGGGACGCCAGGCGTGAATGTTCCCGGCACCGGCAGCTTGCCGGGAACGCTGTCCGAGCCATACGGACTGGCTTTTATCGGGCCGAAGACTCTTGCCGTCACGACAGGGACGGCGGTTGCGAAGATCGTTCTTCCTTAGCGGATGAGGCGAATCAGTTCTGCCTTGGCGGAGCAGCCGGCAGATGGCACGATCACATCGTCCCGAAGGAGCCCGGCTATTGATACCGCAAGCACGGATGGCGTGCCTGCGGTTTCCGTCAGGCCGCGTTCTTGCCGTTTGCCCTGTTGATCAAGAAAGTCGTGAGCAGCGGCACCGGACGTCCGGTTGCACCCTTGGCCGCACCGGATTTCCATGCTGTGCCGGCGATGTCGAGGTGCGCCCAGGTGTACTTCTTCGTGTAGCGCTCCAGGAAACAGGCCGCAGTGATGCTGCCGCCCGGCGGGCCACCGATGTTGGCCATGTCGGCGAAGTTCGACTTCAGCTGTTCCTGGTAGGCGTCCTCGATGGGCATGCGCCAGGCGGTGTCGCCGGTTTCCTTGCCTGCGGCCAGCAATTCATTCGCCAGTGCGTCGTGCGCGTCGTCATGGCGCGTGAACAGCCCGGTGTTGTGATGGCCGAGTGCTGTGACGCAGGCGCCAGTGAGGGTGGCGATGTCGACTACGGCCGCCGGCTTGAAGCGTTCTGCATAGGTGAGCGCATCGCACAGGATCAGGCGGCCTTCGGCATCGGTGTTCAGTATCTCGATGGTCTGGCCGGACATGGAGGTCACGACGTCGCCCGGTTTGGACGCGCGGCCGGAAGGCATGTTTTCGCAGGTCGGGATGACGCCGACGACATTCAGCTTGAGACCGAGTTCACCGAGTGCGCGGAAGGTGCCGAGCACGGAAGCGGCGCCGCACATGTCGTACTTCATCTCGTCCATGTTCGCGCTGGGCTTGATCGAGATGCCGCCGGTATCGAAGGTGATGCCCTTGCCGACCAGCACGATTGGTGCATCCTTGGGCTTACCCCCGTTGTACTTGATGACGATGAACTTGGGCGGCTCCTCGCTGCCCTTGGTCACCGAGAGGAAGCTGCCCATCTTCAGCGCTTCGATCTGCTTGCGGTCCAGCACTTCGATGCCGAACTTGTAGTCCTTCGCCAGTTTTTTCGCGACGCCGGCGAGGTAGGTCGGCGTGCAGATGTTGGGGGGGAGGTTGCCGAGGTCCTTGGTCAGCGCCATGCCGTTGGCGACGGCAGTCGCTTGCGCGGCAGCGGTCTTGGCCGCGGAGGCTGCGCCGGCGGAGGTCAGGAAGGTGACTTTCTTCACGCCGCCTTTTTCCGCCTCCTTCTTGCTCTTGGTCTGGTCGAAACGATAGTTGGCGTCGCGGATCGCGATGACCGCGCCGCGGATCGCCCAGGCGGCGTCGCGGTTCTTGATTTCCTCGAAGGGCAGGGCAACCGAGCCTTCGTTCGTTCCCAGGTTGGAAAACACCCGCGCCACGGCTTGCGCCGCCGAGAGGAAGTTTTTCTCGGACACGGATTCTTCGTTACCAAGGCCGACCAGCAGCACGCGTTCGGCGGCAACGCCGTCCAGGCCGCGCAGCAGCAGGGTGCTGCCAGCCTTGCCGGTGATGTCGCCCGACTTGAGCGCTGCGGTGATGGCGCCCTTGCCGTCCAGTGCCTTTGCGCCGGCAGAGAGTTTCTTGTCTTCAAATACGCCGACCGCGATGCAGCCGGTTTTGATGCCTGTGAGGCCGGTTTTAGCCTCGATTGGTTTTATGCTAAAGTCCATGGGTCGCTCCTTCTCCAGACGCAATTATAGTCTTCTATTCAATGATCTTTCAGCGCGCTCTTCAACGCGAATTGGTAAGTACCGCAGGCGCTGTCTTCACCACGCTTTTCACGATCACGATTACCGTCATGCTGATCAAGATCCTCGGCCAGGCAGCCGGAGGCAAGGTCGCATCGCAGGACGTCATTGCATTGATTGGTTTCGCCGCCTTGCGCTACCTGCCGATCATCCTGATCCTGACGTCGTTCATCTCGGTCCTGGTCGTTGTGACGCGCAGCTACCAGGATTCCGAGATGGTAGTGTGGTTTGCTTCAGGACTCAGCCTTTCGCGATGGATCAAACCCGTTCTCTCGTTCGGCATTCCGGTCATCATCGTCGTGATCGCCTTGAGCTTTTTTGTGACGCCATGGGCGAACCGCCAGAGCGCGGAGTTCCGCGAGCGCTTCCAGAAGCGCGAGGATATCGCCAAGGTTGCGCCCGGCCGCTTCCAGGAATCCTCGTCCGCCGACCGTATCTTCTTTGTCGAGGCGGTCAGCGGCGATGCGACCAAGGTGCAGAACGTCTTCGTGAACACCGTCAAGGACGGCCAGAACAGCATCGTCGTGGCGAGGGAAGGTTCGATCGCCCTCGACGAACGCGGCGACAAGTTCCTGGTGATGGACCAAGGCCGCCGCTATGACGGCATGGGCAACCAGTCAGAGTTCCGCGTGATGGAGTTCGAGCGCTACGGCGTGCTGGTGTCGCGGCAGTCGCAGGCGCTGGTCGGCGACCAGTCGGCGCGTTCCCTGTCGACACCGGAGCTGCTGGCGAACATGAACAACTTCAACGCAGGTGAACTGCTGTGGCGTATTTCGCTGCCGCTCATGGGCCTGCTCCTGATGCTGCTCGCGATCCCGTTGAGTTTTGCCAATCCCCGTGGCGGCCGCTCAGCCAACCTGCTGATTGCCTTGCTGCTGTTCATCATCTACAGCAACATGGTGAGCGTGTTGCAAGCTTCCGTCGTGCAGAAGCGCCTGTCCTTTGAAGCGGCGTGGTGGCCGTTGCACCTGTCCGCAGCGATCCTGATCATGCTGCTGTTCTCCTGGCGGCTCTTCATCAACAGCCCCTATCACCCGGCCGCCATGTGGGGCGCATTCAAGCGCGCATGGCTGTTCAGGAAGGCGGGTGCGCAATGAGGGTGATCGAGCGTTATGTGTCGAGAGAGATTGTCGGCGCCGTCCTGTTCGCGCTGGTGGCCTTCCTTGCGCTGTTCGCGTTTTTCGACCTGATCAGCGAATTGCCGGCAGTGGGGCGCGGCGGGTATGAGTTGCAGCATGCCTTCCTGTATGTGGCACTCGGGTTGCCGGGATATGTCTACGACCTGATGCCGATTGCGGCGCTGATCGGAACCATCTATGCGTTGGCCCAGCTCGCGGCGAAATCCGAATTCACCATCATGCGTGCTTCGGGACTGTCCACGACCCGCGCTGGATGGATGCTGGCGAAGGTCGGCATCGTGTTCGTGCTGCTCACTTTCCTGTTCGGCGAAGTGATCGCGCCGGCCAGCAGCGCAACGGGCGAGCGGTTGAAGCTGCGGGCACAAGGCGCGACAGTATCGAAGGAATTCCGCACCGGTCTGTGGACCAAGGATGTGATCCGCCAGGACGGCTTGTCCGGCGAGCCGATCGGTTCGCGCTTCCTGAATGTGCGGGACGTGACGCCGGAGGGGCAGCTGCAGGGCGTCAAGATGTATGAATTCGACCGCGATTTCCACCTGACCGCAGTGGTCACCGCCGACCGCGCGGACTACAAGGACGACAACGTGTGGCGCCTGGCGAACGTGACGGAAACTGTTTTCCCGCGGAACGCCGCTGACATTTCTTCAGTGGTGACCACAAGACAATTCCCGGCACGTGATCTCGTGTCAGAAATCACACCCAACATTCTGTCCGTCCTGTTCGCCGACCCCGACCGCATGTCGGCTTATGGACTGGCGATGTACACGCGGCACCTGGCGGAAAACAAGCAGACGACCGAGCGCTATGAAATCGCCTTCTGGAAAAAGCTCTTTTATCCGCTGGCCGTGCTGGTGATGATGGCGCTTGCCTTGCCGTTTGCCTACCTGCACTTCCGCGCTGGCGGTGTGAGCCTCAAGATCTTCATCGGCATCATGATCGGCGTGAGCTTCCAGCTACTCAACAGCCTGTTCTCGCATCTCGGGCTGTTGAATACCTGGCCGCCGCTAGCGACAGCCATATTGCCGAGCTTTACCTTCCTGCTTGTGGCGGTAGGAGCCCTGTTGTGGGTGCAAAAACATTAGGAGCGATCATGGCGCAACGTTCCCTTGTCCTGTTTGCCCATGGCGCGCGCGACCCGCGCTGGGCGGAGCCCTTCCGGCGGTTGCAGCAATTGACGCAGGCGCAGTTGCCTGACGTGGCGGTTTCGCTTGCGTTCCTGGAGCTGATGGAGCCGCGTCTGCCGGAACTCGTGAAGCGGCTTGCGCAAGACGGATGCAAGGAGGTGACGGTTGTGCCGGTGTTCTTCGGCCAGGGAGGTCATGTGTTGCGTGACCTGCCGGTAATGATCGACCAGCTGAAGCAGGATTACCCGGACATGAAGATCGATGCTGTGCCGGCGGTCGGAGAGAATGCAGATGTGCTGAACGCAATTGCGCGTTATTGCATTAGCTCGCTCTAAGGATACTTACGCGGGGCGAGCGATTCGCCGAACATCACCAGCACGGGTCCATGGCAATCCGCCAAGCCTTTTTCCAATTCACCAAGTTGAAAACGCAGGATGCGTTCGTTCGAACGGCTGCAGTTTTCAATGACGACTACCGGCAAGGTCGGCGGGCGTCCCTGGGCCACCAGGCGCTGCGCTGTCGTGATTGCTTCCTTTCCGCCCATATACTGTATCAGCGTGTCGCAATCGGGCAGGGTGGTCTGCTCGGGATGACCGGGGGCGGTGGCCGAAGTGAAGAAGGCGACGCTTCGGGCAACGCCGCGCTTGGTCAGCGGCTGTTTCGACGAGGCGGCTGCGGCGAGAGCGGCTGTCACGCCCGGAACGATTTCAACCTCGATGCCCTCGGCTTCCAGCGCGCGCAATTCCTCATCCGCACGCCCGAACATCATCGGGTCGCCGCCCTTCAGCCGGATGACCAGCTTGTATTTCTTTGCACACTCGACCAGCTTCTGGTTGATGACAGTTTGCGCAGTCGAACGTTGTCCTGAACGCTTGCCGACGGAAATCTTTTCCGCCTGCGGGCACAGCGCCAGCATTTCGTCAGTGACCAGCGCGTCGTAGAGCACGACATCGGCTTGCGAAAGAAGCCGGGCGCCGCGGACCGTGATGAGGTCGGCGGCGCCCGGGCCGGCGCCGAGCAGAATGACTTTACCGGTCTTCTTCTGCGCGGCGGGTTTTGACGTCATGAGATACCGTTCAGGCGATGCGGATCATGCCCGCAGCGACCGTCTGATGCGTCACTTCATCGATCAGGATGAAGGAACCGGTCGAACGGATCGCGTCGTAGGCGTCGGCGGCCAGCGGCTGCTGGACGATGATGGAAACGGTTGCGATATCGTTCAGCTTCAGCGCATCGGCAGCACGGCGTTCCTGCGTGTTGATGTCGAGCAGGGTATCGATCTTCGTCACGCGGGCTGCGACCTGCTTGGTCGTGTGCTTGAGCCAGTACTTGCGGCGCATGTCGAGCGGTTCCTCGGACAGCCAGCAGATGTCAGCTTCCACGGTCTTCAGCAAGGTCGCCGGCTTTTCAGCCTGCACCAGCATGTCGCCGCGCGAAATGTCGAGGTACTCGTCCAGCAGGATGGTGACCGACTGACCGACCGAGGCGGACTCGAGCGAGCCTTCCAACGTCAGGATGTCCTTCACCGTCGCAGTCTGGCCGCTCGGCTGCACCAGCAGCTTATCGCCCTTCTTCACCTTGCCGGCTTCGATACGGCCCATGTAGCCGCGGAAGTCGTTGGCTTCGTGGCCGTTGTGGCGGGCCACCAGCTGCACCGGATAGCGGAAGGGCTCGTCGTGCGACTCGTCGTAGACGGACAGCGATTCCAGCAGCTCGATCAGCGTCGGGCCTTCGTACCACGGCATTTTGTCAGTCTTGGTCACGACGTTGTCGCCGGCCAGCGCGGACAGCGGAATGGCGCGTACGTCGTTCAGGCCGAGCTGCTTCGCGAACTTCTCGTAGGCGGCGACGATGCGGTCGTAGACGGTCTTGTCGTAGTTGACCAGGTCCATCTTGTTGACGGCGACGATCACGTGCTCGATGCGCAGCAGGTGGGCGATGGTCGAGTGGCGCTTGGTCTGCGTCAGCAGTTCCACGCTGCCGTCTTCGCCCAGCTTCACCTTGGATACGTCGACCAGGATGATGACGGCGTCGGCGGTCGAGGCGCCGGTCACCATGTTCCGAGTATATTGCTCGTGGCCCGGGGTGTCAGCGATAATGAACTTGCGCTTCGGCGTGGCGAAGTAGCGGTAAGCGACGTCGATGGTGATGCCTTGCTCGCGCTCGGCCTCCAGGCCATCGGTCAGCAGCGAAAGGTCGACGGTGTCACCGACGGTGCGCTTGTTCTTTGCGCGCGAGATTGCGTCGAGTTGGTCGGCGAAGATGCCCTTGCTGTCGAACAGCAGGCGGCCGATCAGCGTGCTCTTGCCATCATCGACGGAACCGGCGGTGATGAAGCGTAGCAGGCCGCGCTCGGTGACGGCGTTGTTGGTCAGCACGTGTTCAGAAACTGCGGCGTTCATCAGAAATACCCTTCCTTCTTGCGTTTTTCCATCGATGCTTCGGATGTCTGGTCATCCATGCGGGTCGCGCCGCGTTCGGTAATCTGCGTGACCGCGGTTTCGGCGAGGATCGCGTTCACATCAGCTGCGTCGGAAGCGACCGGGCAGGTGCAGGAGATGTCGCCGACGGTGCGGAAACGAACCGTGCGGGTCTCGACGGTTTCGCCTTCACGGACCGGAGTCAGGTCGGTCAACGGCACCAGCAGACCGTTGCGCGGAATGACCTCGCGCTCGTGCGCGAAGTAGATCGACGGCAGCGCCAGATTTTCGCGGGCGATGTACTGCCATACGTCGAGTTCGGTCCAGTTGGAGATCGGGAACACGCGCATGTTCTCGCCCTTGTGGACGCGGGTGTTATACAGGTCCCACAGCTCCGGACGCTGGGCTTTCGGGTTCCACTGGCCGAATTCGTCGCGGAAGGAGAAGATACGCTCTTTTGCACGGGCCTTCTCTTCGTCGCGGCGGGCACCGCCGATGCAGGCGTCGAAGCCGAATTCAGCGATGGTTTCCAGCAGCGTCACGGCCTGCGCGGCATTGCGCGAATCGGTCTGCGGATTGCGCAGGCGAACGGTGCCGCGCTTGATGGAGTCTTCCACCGAACGCACGACCAGGCGCTCGCCCAGTTCGGCGGCGCGGCGGTCACGGAATTCGATCACTTCCGGGAAGTTGTGGCCAGTGTCGATGTGCACCAACGGGAAGGGGAACTTGCCGGGACGGAAAGCCTTCTCAGCGATGCGCAGCAGGACGACCGAGTCCTTGCCGCCCGAGAAGAGCAGGGCAGGGTTAGTGCACTCGGCTGCCACCTCGCGCATGATGTGGATCGCTTCCGATTCGAGCCAGTCCAGGTGACGGTTGCTGGCCGCGTCCAAAAAGAGTTTTTCGACTGCTGTATTCATGATTTATTGAGCTGCTACCGATTTGATTCTGACCAGCTTGCCATCCACGACGTGGAGGCCGCATTCCTTGGATTCCGGGTTTTCCCACCACCAGCGTCCGGCACGGACATCCTCGCCCGGCTGGATTGCGCGGGTACAGGGTTCGCAGCCGATCGACGGATAGCCCTTGTCGTGCAGCGGGTTGTACGGCACGTTATTGCTGCGGATGTAATTCCACACGTCCTCTTCCGACCAGTCCGCCAGCGGGTTGAACTTGGTCATGCCGTGCGCCGGATCGTCTTCCTGCACTGCGAGCTCAGCACGCGTCGTCGATTGTGCGCGGCGCTGGCCGGTGACCCATGCCTTGTTGCCGGCGAGCGCGCGGTTCAGCGGCTCGACCTTGCGGATGCGGCAGCATTCCTTGCGCATCTCGACGCTGTCGTAGAAGGCGTTCAGGCCATTCTGCTGCACATACGCGTCGACGGCGGCCTGTTCCGGCTTGTACTGCTTGACGTCGTAGCCGTAGGTTTCCTTGATGCGGTCCACCATGCCCAGCGTTTCCTTGTGCAGGCGGCCGGTTTCCAGCGTGAAGATGCTTATCGGCAGCTTCGCACGCAGGATCAGGTCGGTCAGCACCATGTCCTCGGCCGCAAGGCTGGAGGCGAAAACCGCGGGCGAAAACTCGGCGGCGATGCGCTTGAGCGTCGCCTGCGTGTTCTCGACCAGGGTGTCGTAATCGCTCATGCCTCGGCTCCCACACCGCGCTGCACGCGGCGGAACAGCGGCGCCTTCTTGTCCCAGGAATTGGAATACACCTCGGAGAAGTCGGACAGACCCTTCAGCGCATCATGGATGTTCTTGTCCTCGCGCACAGCGAAGGCATCGAAGCCGACGCGCTGCATGAGGAACAATTGGTCGCGCAGCACGTCGCCGATTGCGCGCAGTTCGCCGGTGTAGCCGAGGCGGGCGCGCAGATTGTAGGCGATCGAATAGCCGCGGCCGTCGGCGAACTTCGGGAAGTCGACGGCGACCAGTTTGAAGCGGCCGAGGTCGTCCTTCAGTTCTTCCGGGCGCTCGCTGCTGCCGATCCAAACGCCCAGTTCGGCGCGGTTTTCCAATGCGGCGCGCTGCGTCTGCCATACCTTCAGCGGCACGATGACCTTGCCTTCGGGCACGGCAACCGCGTCCGGCGTGTCTTCTTCGCCGAGGCGCAAAACGGTCCAGTCATCCGCGACGACGGCCTTGTTCTTGATGATGTTACGCATAGGCGTCTTCTCCAGCGGGATGGGCGATCTTGATCGGGGTGGCGTACACGAATTCCTTGAACGGCGTGACGCCGATGCGGCGCGCGGTCTCGATGAAGCGCTCGTCCTCGATGCGCTCGCGCACGTACACCTGCAGGATGCGGTCGATCACCTCGGTGACCTGGTGCGCGGAGAACGACGGACCGATGATCTTGCCGATGCTCGACTCGTTGCCTTGCGAACCGCCGATCGAAACCTGGTACCACTCGCTGCCGTCCTTGTCGACGCCAAGAATGCCGATGTGGCCGATGTGGTGGTGGCCGCAGGAGTTGATGCAGCCGGAAATGTTCAGCTCGATGTCGCCAATGTCATGCTGGAAGTCGAGGTTGTCGAAACGCTCGGCAATGTCCTGCGCGATCGGGATCGACTTCGCGTTCGCCAGCGCGCAGAAGTCGCCGCCCGGGCAGCAGATCATGTCGGTCAGGTAGCCGATGTTCGGTGTGACCAGGCCGTGCTTCTTCGCTTCTTCCCACAGCGTAATGAGGTCGGACTGCTTGACGTCGGCCAGCACCAGGTTCTGCTCGTGCGTGACGCGCAGTTCACCGAAGCTGTAGCGGTCGGCGAGGTCGGCGACGAAATCCATCTGCTCGGCGGTCGCGTCACCCGGCGGTACGCCGGTCTTCTTCAGCGACAGCACAACGGCGGCATAACCTGGCACCTTGTGGCCCTTGACGTTGCGCTCGATCCACTTGGTGAAGGCCTTGTTCTCGCCCTTGAGCTGTTCGACCTTGGCATCGGTTGCCGGCAGAGTCTCGTAGGGCGGGGCAGTGAAGTACGCTGCGACGCGGTTCAGTTCTTCCTGCGTCAGCGTGCTCGGGCCATCCTTCAGGTCTTGCCATTCCTCTTCCACCTGGCGCGCGAATTCCTCGACGCCGACGGCTTTCACGAGGATCTTGATGCGGGCCTTGTACATGTTGTCGCGGCGGCCGTACTGGTTGTACACGCGCAGGATCGCTTCGACATAGCTCAGCACATGCTGCCACGGCAGGAAGGAACGAATCTCGCTGCCCAGGATCGGAGTGCGGCCCATGCCGCCGCCGACGAAGACGCGGAAGCCGATTTCACCCTGCTCGTTCTTCACAACCGACAGGCCGATGTCGTGCACCATGATCGCCGCGCGGTCTTCTTCGGCGCCGTTGATCGCGATCTTGAACTTGCGCGGCAGGAAGGCGAACTCCGGATGGAAGGTGCTCCACTGGCGCAGGATTTCGCAGTAGGGGCGCGGATCGACGATCTCGTCCGGGGCGATGCCGGCGAACTGGTCGGAGGTGATGTTGCGTACGCAGTTGCCGGAGGTCTGGATCGCATGCATCTCGACCGAGGCCAGCTTGGCGAGGATGTCGGGCGTCTCTTCGACCTTGATCCAGTTGAACTGAATGTTCTGGCGGGTGGTGAAGTGACCATAGCCACGGTCATGCTCGCGCGCGATATGGGCGAACATGCGCAGCTGGCGCGACGCCAGCAGGCCGTAGGGCACGGCGATGCGCAGCATGTACGCATGGCGCTGGTAGTACAGGCCGTTCTGCAGGCGCAGCGGGCGGAATTCGTCTTCGGTCAGTTCATCGGCAAGGCGGCGGCGCACCTGGTCGGCGTATTGCGCGACACGTTCCTTGACGATCTGATGATCATATTGGTCGTAACGATACATCTTTCTCTTCCAATCTTAAAAAACCAGTTTTGCGGCGACGCCAGTCAGCGTCGTTGCGAGCAGGCCGCGCAGGATCTTTTCCGGGACCGCCTTGGCGGCGAGCGAGCCAATGGTGATGCCGGGCAGCGACCCTACCAACAGGGCGGCGAGCAACATCCAGTCGATCGAGCCGAGCCACCAGTGGCCGAAGGCGGCAATGGCGGTCAGGGGGACCGCGTAGGCGATGTCGGTGCCGGCGATCTCCGCCGGGGACAGGCGAGGATACAGTAATACCAAGATTGTCGCACCAATTGCGCCGGCGCCGATGGAAGAAACGGTGACCAGTGTGCCGAGGATGGCGCCAACGGTGACGGTGGCGGCAGTGAGTTTCGCTCCTTGCAATTGTTTTTCCGGATGCTTGAGCACCCATGCCTGCATGCGACCGCGGAACAGCAGCGCGACGACGGTCAGCAGCACGGAAAACGCGATGGAATAGCGGATGATCTGGCCGATTTGCTTGTCCAGCGCGCCGAAATATTTCAGGGCGATGGCAGCAAGGACGGCGGCGGGGAGCGCACCGTAGCAGAGGTGTCGAACGATGTCCCAGTGCACAGTGCCCCGATAGCGGTGCGCCATGGTGCCAGCCGCCTTGGTCGTGGACGCGAATGCCAGGTCGGTACCCACGGCAACAGTCGGGGAAACGCCGAACAGGAGGGTAAGCAAGGGCGTCATCAGGGAGCCGCCGCCAACGCCTGTCAGGCCGACCAGCAGGCCGACGGCAAACCCGGAAATTACATAAGTAAGAGTCATGTCACCTCGCGCAAAGTAGCGTGAATCGTAATAAACTTATTCCTTATTCCAAACTACTTAGTATTTATTTGCTTATATGCCCAAACGGCATATACAAGCGTGGAAAAGTAGTGTTGGTAATTTCACAAGGGAAACGATGAACCTCCATCAACTCCGCTTTGTCCGGGAAGCGGTCCGGCAAAACTTCAACCTCACCGAGGCCGCCAAGGCGCTGTACACCTCGCAGCCGGGTGTGTCCAAGGCCATCATCGAGCTGGAAGAAGAACTGGGCGTGGATATTTTCACCCGCCACGGCAAGCGCATCCGCGGACTGACCGAGCCGGGAAGGGCGGTATTGCGCTCGGTCGAGCTGATCATGCAGGAGATCGACGGCCTGAAGCGGATCGGCAAGGAATTCGCGGCGCAGGACAGTGGCAGCTTCACGATTGCCACGACGCACACCCAGGCACGTTATGCCTTGCCGAAAGTGGTGCAGGCATTCACGCAGAAGTATCCCAAGGTCAGGTTGTCATTGCTGCAAGGAAATCCAAAGCAGATCGCGGAAATGGTGCTCAAGGACCAAGCCGACCTGGCGATCGCGACCGAGGCTATCGCCAGCGCCGATGGCCTGATTTCCCTGCCGTGCTACCAGTGGGAGCATGTGCTGGTCGTGCCGCACGACCACCCGCTGCTCAAATCGAAGACGCTGACGCTGGAGGAGATCGCCACCTATCCTCTTATTACATATGACAGCGCATTTACCGGCCGGGCCAAGATCGACCATGCCTTCATGATCCGTGGGCTGAAACCGGACATCCTGCTGGAAGCCATCGACGCCGACGTCATCAAGACGTACGTGGAGCTGGGCATGGGCGTGGGCATCATCGCCGGGATGGCGTTCGATCCGGAGCGCGACAAGGGACTGGAGGCGATTTCCGTCGGGCACCTGTTCGGGACGAATGTGTCTCGTATCGCATTGAAGCAAGGTGCGTATTTGCGCAGCTATGTATACAGCTTCATCGAATTGCTGGCGCCGACCCTGAGCCGCAAGCTGGTCGAGCAGGTGATGAGCGGCGAAAAGGACAGCTACGAGTTATGAAGCCGTTAGTGCACTGGCCGGAGGATGAGCGGCGGCAAATAGCCGGTGTCCTTACCGACATCGACGATACGTTGACCACGCATGGACGTTTGTTACCGGAAGTGCTGGCGGCGCTGGGTCGGCTGCGGTCTGCCGGGGTGGTTCTCGTTGCGGTTACCGGCCGGCCGACTTATTGGGCAATGCCCTTGCTGCGGCTATGCGGCTTCGACGCCGTCATCGCGGAAAATGGCGCCAGTGCATTCTGGTTGGACCAAAGCGGGGCGATGCGATCATGGTTTTACGCTGACGAGGCCACGCGGCAGGCACATCGCCGGCGACTGGAGGCATTCGTCCCCGTGTTGCAGCAGCGCTTTCCCGGTGTCGCAGTCGCAGACGATGCGGCGCAGCGCGTCGGCGACCTGGCATTCGACATCGGCGAGAATCGTGCGCCCTTGCCGGCAACACAAGTCGCGGAATTGCTCGCGTTCATCCGTGAGCATGGCTTCTTTGCCACTGCGAGCAGCATCCATGCGCATGCCTCGTTGGTGCAATTCTGCAAGCAGAAGACGAGTGAACACATCCTTGCCGATGTTTTGAAAGTGGACGACCAGGCAGCGCGCGAAATTTTTACCTTCATCGGCGACTCCGGCAACGACGTCCGCATGTTTGCCCACTATCCGCACTCGGTCGGGGTTGCCAATGTTGTTGCGCACCTCGACCGGCTGGAAAAGCCGCCGGCTTATGTCACGCCGTCGCCGTACGGCGCAGGCTTCGTCGAATTTGCCGATGCCATCCTGGTCGTCCGGCCGTAAATTTCTCCATGGAAACTTCAAGTTGGAGTACAATCCTCCCCGTCATTGGGGAGTAGCCTCCCTCCGATTTGCGAGAGGGGCTTGCGTCAACAGACTTGGCTGAAAGGCCATGGCGCAAGCGACTCCAGGTTTGGCGAGACCTTTGACCATGCCGCTTCTGGTTGGGCCGGAGGGCGCGCATGGTCATCGGTATATGTCCGGCCCTGGAGTATTCATGGAAGCTTTCCTGTTATCGACCGGCATCGTTGCCCTTGCTGAAATGGGCGACAAGACGCAGCTGCTATCCCTTCTTCTTGCTGCGAAATTCCGCCGGCCCCTTCCCATCATTCTTGGCATTCTCGTCGCGACCTTGCTGAATCACGCCTTTGCCGGCGCGGTTGGCGGCTGGCTCACGGAGTTCTTCGGCAAGGATGTGCTGCGCTGGGTGCTCGGCCTGTCCTTCATTGCGATGGCGATCTGGACCTTGATTCCCGACGAGATCGATGACGTTGAGACGAAGCATGAGCGCTTCGGCGTGTTGATGACGACCGTGTTTGCGTTCTTTCTGGCCGAGATGGGCGACAAGACGCAGGTGGCGACGATCGCGCTCGCGGCGAAATACTCGGCTTTCTACGCAGTCGTTGCCGGCACCACTCTGGGCATGATGATCGCCAACGTCCCTGCGGTCCTGCTCGGCAACAAGATCATCGAAATGGTGTCGATGAAGCTGGTGCACACCATCGCAGCCATCATTTTTGCCGTGCTGGGTGTGCTCACGTTGCTGAACGTGGGCAGCCTCTTTTAATTTCCCCGATAGCCGAGGCGGCGCGAGAGTTGTTCCGCGTGCGCCCGGGTTTGCCGGGCGATATGGCCGTCCCAGTCTTCATCCACATGGGCGGCCGATCCGACGACGGTGAGTGCGAAGCGCATGTTGCCGTCGTGATCGAACACCGGTGCCGAGAAGGCGTTGAAGCCGGCCAGCAGGCGCTCGGCGGCCCGCGTCGTTCCGGCGGGGCGTGCAGCCGACGGTTCGAGATGCCCGATCATGCGCGCCATGCCGTGATTACGAGTTTCGTCGAGCAAGGGCTGCAGTTCGCCTTTCGACTGCGGCGCATCCAGCTTTTCGCTGCGGTTCTGCGCAAGCTCGTTGCGCAGCAGTTCCACGGTTTCAACCTCCGGCAGGAAAGCCGCAAAGCATAGCCCGCTCGCCGTATAGGTCATCGGCATCACGCTGCCGATCTGCAGATTGATCGTGACCGGCCGTTGCGACTGGAGCAGGCGGATGTAGGTCGGCCCGAAGTTGCCCCAGATGGCGAGAGCGACGGTTTCTCCCGTGGCTTCGCGCAGGGCCGCCAGGGTTTCATCGGCCAGCTTCACTGCATCCAGCCGTCCCAGCGACACCAATCCCAATTCCAGCGCCAGTCCGCCAAGGTCGTACAAACCGGTCGCCGCATCCTGCTCGACCAGTCCGACCCGGATCAGGCTGACCAGGTAACGATGCGCCTTGGCGGCCGGCATGCCGGCGCTTTTGGCCAAGGCGGAAAGCGCCAGCGGGCCGGACGATCGGACGAGCGCCTGCAGCAGCGGCCCGGCGACCTCTACGGACTGAATGCCTTGACGCTCGTCGGGGGAAGGCCTTTCGGTAGTTGATTTCATGCCCGCTTGATATTACGATATGGTGAATTAATTTAATAATACGTAATTTCACGTAATCGTAAAAGGCTTTTCGGCTGCTTCTCAAAGACAAGGATTTCCGGATGAAACTTGCCACCCTCAAGGATGGAACCCGTGACGGCCAATTGGTCGTCGTTTCGCGCGATTTGAAGACGGCTCACGTCGCCGACGGCATTGCGCTGACAATGCAGCGCGCGCTTGACGACTGGAGCTTCATTTCTCCCCAGCTGGAAGAACTGTACGAACAGCTGAATGCCGGCAAGGCGCACCGCAGTTTCGATTTCGATCCCAGGCTCTGCATGGCCCCGCTGCCGCGCGCCTACCAGTGGGCGGACGGTTCCGCCTACGTGAACCACGTCGAACTGGTGCGCAAGGCGCGCAATGCGGAGATGCTGGAATCCTTCTGGCACGACCCGCTGATGTACCAGGGCGGTTCGGACGATTTCATCGGCCCGACCGACGACATCCTGCTGGCGTCGGAGGACTGGGGCATTGATTTCGAAGGCGAGGTCGCGGTGATCACCGATGACGTGCCGATGGGCACCTCGGCCGCGCAGGCCGCGTCGCACATCAAGCTGCTAATGCTGGTCAACGACGTCTCGCTGCGCAACCTGATTCCGGCCGAACTGGCGAAAGGCTTCGGCTTCTTCCAGTCCAAGCCCGCATCCAGCTTCTCGCCGGTCGCCGTGACGCCGGACGAGCTTGGCACCGCATGGCAGGAAGGCAAGGTACACCTGCCGCTGCGCGCGACCTGGAACGGCGCGCTGGTGGGGCAGCCGAACGCCGGCGTCGACATGGTGTTCAGCTTCCCGCAGCTGATCGCGCACCTGACCAAGACGCGCAGCGCGCGGGCCGGTTCGATCATCGGTTCCGGCACCGTGTCCAACAAGGATGCCGCCAAGGGCTACACCTGCATCGCCGAAAAGCGTGCGCTGGAAATGATTGCCGACGGCGAAGCGAAAACGCCGTTCATGAAGTTCGGCGACACCATCAAGATCGAGATGCTGGATACCAACGGCAAATCGATCTTCGGTGCGATCAGTCAGCAGGTCGCGCAATACACGCCGCCAAAAGCGCGCTGATTTTTGAACGAGTGAACCTCACTCAAAAGGAAGGAGCTGCCATGAGCACACTCGCCGCCACTCCGATCGGTCAACCCGCCGCCATCCCCGCAGCCGTGCCGATCCACGGCTTGCACCATTTCGCCTACCGCTGCCGCGATGCGGAGGAAACCCGCCATTTCTACGAGGACATCCTCGGACTGCCGTTCTTCCATTACATCCGCAGTGACATCGTGCCGTCCACCGGCGAATACTGCCCGTACGTGCATATCTTCTTCCGCATGACGGACGGTTCCTGCATGGCCTTCTTCGACCTCGGCGATAATGCGGCGCCGGCGCCTTCGGCCAATACGCCGGCATGGGTCAACCATATCGCGCTGCGCGTAGATACCATCGAGCAGCTGGAGGCGATGAAGTCGCGGCTCGAAGCGCACGGCATCGAGGTACTGGGTGTGACCGACCACCGTGTCTTCCAGTCGATCTATTTCTTCGATCCCAACGGCATCCGGCTCGAGTTGTGCGCGCAACTCGCGTCTGCCACCCAGATGGCCGCGGAGCAGAAGGGCATCCGCGAGAAGCTGGACGCCTGGAGCAAGGAAAAGGCCGAGCGTCTGGTGAAGAAGTGACCCGGGAAAGAGATGACGACGAAAGAACTTTGCGAGCAGTACCTGGCCGCCCTCAATGAAGGCAATCTCGAGCGTGTGCTCGCATTGTTCGATGCGGACGCGTTCGTGCTGTCGCCTCTCTATGGCAGGATGCCAGTGGCGCCGTTCTACGCGGGCTTGTTCGGCGATACCAACCGCTCCGAAACGACCTTCGTCAACCTGTTCGAATCGTCATCCGGGGATGTGGCCCTGCAGTTTCACTACCGCTGGACGCTCAAGAGCGGCCGGGTGGTCGAGTTCGATTGCGTCGATGTCTTCGCGCTCAATGCCGACCGCTCGCGCTTCTCCAGCCTGGCGATCATCTACGATACCGCCCCGCTGCGCGAGGATTTCGAAGCGTCGCGGCGGAGTCCGCCCAACTATCTCGCAAGATAGCCAGCCGTCCCGTCCAAGGCCGGATATACTCATCGGGTAAATCTGAGGAGGGTATATGGACCAGTTGTTTCCATCCTGGCCGTTGATGGCCGCATTTGTCATTGCCAGCCTGGTGCTGGCGCTGACGCCCGGGCCGGCGGTCATCTATATCATTACGCGCACCCTGGCGCAGGGGCGCCGCGCGGGATTGGCCTCGGTGATCGGGGTGGCGCTCGGTAACCTCGGCAATGCGGTCGGCGCGGCAATCGGCCTGGCGGCGCTGTTCGCGGTGTCGTCGCTGGCCTTCACCGTTGTGAAATATGCGGGGGCCGCCTACCTTGTGTATCTCGGTATCCGCGCACTGCGCACGTCTGCGGATGATACGGCGCAGGGCAGTTTCGGCAGCGCGAACCGTGCACGGATTTTCCGCGACGGTTTCCTCGTGGCCTTGCTCAATCCCAAGACAGCGATTTTCTTCGCGGCCTTCCTGCCGCAGTTCATGGATCCAGCCGGATCTGCCATCCTGCAGAGCATGTCGCTTGGTGTCGTATTCGTGCTGATTGCGTTGGTAACCGACTGCGCCTATGTATTGGCTGCGAGCACGATTGCGCCCTTGCTGGTGCGTATGCGTGGCGCGGGCGTGGGTCGCTACGTGACTGCCGGCACCTTCATCGGCCTCGGCATCTTTACTGCGATGTCGGGCGGGCGCGGAAACAAGTAGGGAAGAAAGGATAAGAAAGCGATCCCGGACGCGAAGGCGCCCGGGATTTTTTTGTCAGGCGGCGAGGCGGGACGTGTTCGTCGTCTTGCAGCCGTCGAGCAGGAAGGCGAGGCTGATCACCAGCACCAGTTCGCCTTCTGCGGAGCGCGCGGTGCCGTTGACGCCTGGGACGGAGAGGGCGGTCAGCGGCTTGATCACCAGGTCGGCGGTGCCGTCGACTGCCTCCACCGCAACGATGTACGGCTGCGCCGCAGCGATGACGATTCCGACCTTTTCCTTGACCGGCTCGTAGCCGAGGATGCCGCCCAGCGACAGCACGGCAAGAGGCCGGCCCTGGTCGCGCAGCACGGGCGAGCCGCCTACCGATTCGAATTCCTCCGGCAGTTCCACCACACGCTCCACGACAGCCATCGGCAATGCCAGCGCCGCGCCGGCTGTACGTACCAGCATCGTCGGCACGATCGACAGTTCGATCGGCAGGCGGATGGTAAAGACAGTGCCTTTGCCCATCTCGGACTCGATGCGGATTGCGCCACGGTGCTTTTCGACCGCAGTCTTCACCACGTCCATGCCGACACCGCGGCCGGACACGCTGGAGGCGACTTCCTTGGTCGAGAAGCCGGGCAGGAAGATCAGCTGCAACGCTTCTTCCTTGCTCTGGGCCGCGTTCTCGCTGATCAGGCCCTTGG
Organism: Noviherbaspirillum sp.; assembly: GCA_035627275.1. Classification (GTDB taxonomy): domain Bacteria; phylum Pseudomonadota; class Gammaproteobacteria; order Burkholderiales; family Burkholderiaceae_D; genus Noviherbaspirillum. Next base: position 35,119 of record DASPMC010000071.1, on the reverse strand, counting down.
CGATCGCCTTGGTGCGCAGTTTGTTCGGGTCCATGCCCTTGCCGTCGTCAGACACCTGGATCATGACGCTGCTGCCTTCCTGCCATGCCTTGAGCAGGATGGTCGCCTTGGCGGGCTTGTCCGTGGTCGAGCGTTCCTCCGGTCCTTCGATGCCATGGTCGAGCGAGTTGCGCAGCATGTGCACCAGCGGATCGTACAGGCTGTCGACAACCACGCGGTCCACTTCGGTTTCGGCGCCTTCGATAACCAGATCGACATCCTTGCCGAGGTCGCGCGCCAGTTCGCGCACGAGGCGGGGGAATTTCTGGAACAGGCGGCCGACCGGCTGCATGCGGGTCGACAGCGTGGCGCGCTGCAGTTCGCTCGAGTAGCGGGACGCGCGGCTGAGCGTTTCCTGCAGGGTGGACATCAGTGCGGCGGCCTGTCCATCGAACTTGAACTGCGCCAGCTTTTCCAGGAGCACGGCGGCCTGGTTGGCGGCTTGTACGGATTCGCCAGCGACTTCCAGCAGGGCATCGAGCTTGACGGCGTCGATGCGGATTGTGTCTTCCTTGACCTGCGCAGTGACCGGGCGGGTGCCATCGTCTGCGGCAGGAGCGGGCTTGGAAATCGGCGTGACATTGCCGGTTGCGGTTGCAGCAGCAGGGGATGCCGCGGCTGCCGGCGTGGCGGGGAGCGTACCGGCAGGCACGACGGCGCGGTACAGCGCTTCCCAGTCGAGGCCGTCGTCGTTTGTGGTGCTTGTCGCGGCCGTGGCGGTCTCGACAGCTTCGGCGAGAGCGGGCGCTGTTTCAACCGGTGCTGGCGCGGGCGCAACAGGCGCCGCCGCACCGCCTTCGATTGCCTGCGTCAGCAGCTCTTCCAGCGATGCCGGCATCGCGGGCAGGCTGTCCGGCGCGACGCCGTTGGCGAGTCGCTTGAGCTGGTCACCGACGAAACCGCTGGCTTGCAGGCCGGCTTCAATCGCCGTCGGCGTGACCGGTATCTGGCCGGTGCGCAGCGCGTCGAACAGGTTTTCCGTCAGGTGGCAGGCAGACACGATGGCCGGCAGGTTCATGAAGCCGGCACCGCCCTTGATCGTGTGGAAGGAGCGGAACAGGGCGTTCAGCGTATCGCTGTCGTCGGGGCGGCGCTCGAGCGAGAGCAGGTGCTCTTCCACGTTCGTCGCCAGGTCGAGCGCCTCGACGACGAATTCCTTGAGCATGTCATCCATCAGAACCCCAGATCGGCAAGCAAGCTGTCCACGTCGTCCTGCGCCATCGCGGTTCCCGGGGCGGACGGTCCCGACATCAGTTCGGCCGGTTTGCTTTCGGCCATGGCCGCCTTCACTTCCGGCGGCGCATTATCGCGCAGGAGCTGCGCCAGTTCATTCTCGACCCGGTTGGTGATGTTGACGATCTTCTTGATCAACTGGCCGGTGATGTCCTGGAAGTCCTGGGCCATCATGATATCCAGCAGGCGGGCTTTTTCCGCCTCGGTCGCTTGCATGACGTGGGAAGCGAATTGCTTCGAATCGCCTGCCAGGACCTTGAATTCTTCGATACTGAGCTTGCCTTCGAACAGTTGCGCCCAACGGCTGTCCATGTCCTGCGCCTTCTTGCCGAGGGATTCCTGCTCCGGCATGCAGGTGTCGACCGCATTGAGCACCTTGTTGGCTGCCTGCTCGGTCAGGGAGGCGACATGGTTCAGGCGGCCCTGGGCGTCGCTGATCTGGCTCGCCACGTCGGAGAGCGAGCGGTCATAGCCGAGTTCGCGCAGGGAATCGTGCAGCATGCGGACGATGCCGCCAAGGCGTTCATACATCGGCTTGTCGGACTGGTCGACCAGCTCTTCGCCTTCGCCGGAAGCGGCGGCAACCGGCACTTCTTCCGAGGCCGGGGCATCTTCCGTTGCAGGGACGGCGGCTTCTTGGGCGGCAGGAGCGGCGACTGTATCGGTGCGTTGCGCGGCCACTTCTTCAAACAGTGCTTCGAGATCGTCGTCTGCTGCGTCGGTCATGGTGATGCTTTCCTATGTTTGGTGTCGGCTTTTGTCTTACAAAGGCTTGAATCGAGGCGTTGCATCCCCGCGCGGAGAGCGTCCGGCCACGGACTCGATTATCAGTCACGGTTTTCTTGTACGCAACTTGGACATCATAATGCCATGCGCCGTACCGGCAAAGTGCGGCTTTACGATATGTTGTTAGGCGCGAACGCTTTCCAGGAGGCCGATCGTGGCTTCGTGGAGCGGTGTCCCCGGTGTGCCGAAGTCGTCGCAGATGGTCAGGTGGTTGGCCTGAGGTAGTGTAATATCGGCAACATGAGTGGCCTTCCATGCGTCGATGATGAGCCCGGTCTGGCGCTTGAACTCGTCCGATTCCAGCCCGCCGAACGCGGTCAGGAAAGGTGACGGGTGGGCCTGCGGCATTCCCGCCGGCGACAAGGGCTCGATATGCTCGACCGACAGTTTCAGGTCCACGTTGACGAAGTCCGCGTGCCGCACCGGTTCCAGGTCGTAGATCCCGGACATGAGGATGCCGCCCTTGACCAGGTCGGTGGGCAGGTCCGGCGCGAATACCGGCCACAGGGCCGCCATGGCCATCGCGGTCAGGTGGGCGCCCGCGGAATGGCCTGCGACCACGATGCGGCGCGGATCGAAATCGTACTTCTCCGCGTTGCGGTACAGCCAGGCCAGCGCGCGCAACTGCTGCAGGACGATCTCGCCGATCGACGCCTCCGGCGCGAGCGTGTAGTTGGTCAGGGCGACGTTGTAGCCGGCGCGGGTGTAGGCGGGCGCGATAAAGGAGAAATCCGACTTGTCGAGCGAGCGCCACCAGCCGCCATGAATGAAGACCAGCAGCGGCGCATCGCTGCGGTAGGTCGGGAAGAAGTCCAGCCTTTCGCCGCTGGCTTCGCCGTAAGCGAGGTCGAACAGCGCCGCATGCGTCCGGCGGGCCTGCGCGGAATCCTTCAGCCAGCGCGTAAAGACATAAGGATGGTCCGGGATCATGGCCCGGGCGTTGTATTGCTGGCTGTAGTATTCGGCCTGATTCTTCATGATGGATATGCGGCGGTGCGTGATGGTTTAAGACGAGGCCCCACAGTTTACTTGGAATGTCGGGGTTTCAGTGAGTCCTGAGATTCCCTGCCGAATTTGACGCCCCGGTAAGGCAGGCATACACTTCCCGCGTTCTGGTGCCCGTGCGCATGCTCTATGCGCGCAGTTAAACGGGAAACACGGGGCCGGGCAATGCCTGCCGGGCTAACGTGTGCTGCCCCCGCAACGGTAAGCAAGCGTCGCTTTATGCGACGGCCGAACGATCAACGCCACTGTGCTGCTTGCATGGGAAGGCCGGTCGGTCCGTCTTGCCAGCCCGGATACCGGCCGGAATGGTCCCCGTCACGTCGAGTGACCGGAGGACGGATCCGCCGCGGACGGGGTTTGCCGCGGCCCCGTTCAATCTTATCCAGGGCCACCCGATGTGGCATGCACATGCGAATTCCCCATATCGAAACAACGGCAGATGTATCGCTGTCCGAAGCACTCGACGCGGCCATCAACAACAAGACCAAGCCGCTCGGCAGCTTGGGCATGCTCGAGGCGTTGGCGAAACAGATTGGACTGATCCAGCGCACGACGCGGCCAACTGTGACAAAGCCGGCCATTGTCGTGTTCGCCGGAGACCACGGCGTGGTGGCGGAGAACGTGTCGGCCTATCCGCAAAGCGTCACCTGGCAGATGGTTGAAAACTTCCTCGCGAACGGTGCGGCGATCAATGTGTTCGCGCGGCAGAATGGATGCGCGCTGCATGTGGTCGACGCCGGCGTGAACCATGACTTCGGCGCGCGCGAGGGGCTGGAGGACCGCAAGGTCGGCTATGGCACGCGCAACTTCGCTATCGAGCCTGCGATGACTGCCGACGAGTGCGCGGCGGCCATGCAACGCGGGGCGGAACTGGTGGCAACGCTGGAGGGCAATGTCGTCGGCTTCGGCGAAATGGGCATCGGCAATACCAGCGCGGCGGCGGCGCTGATGCACAAGCTGACCGGCGTGCCGGTTGCGGCATGCGTCGGCGCGGGCGCAGGTTTGTCGGGACAGGGCATCGAGCACAAGCGGCACGTGATCGAGCAGGCGGTTGCGCGCCATGCACAGGTTTCCGATCCGCTGGATGTCCTTGCGACCTTCGGCGGATTTGAGATTGCGATGATGGCTGGCGCCATGCTCGAGGCCGCATCACGGCGCATGGTGCTGCTGATCGACGGATTCATCGTGACCAGTGCATTGCTCGTGGCGGCACGGGTGCAGCCGTCCATCCTCGATTACTGCGCGTTCTCGCATTGCTCGGACGAGCGGGGTCACAGGCAGATGCTCGAGTGCCTGAAGGCCCGCCCGCTGCTGCAGCTCGGCTTGCGTCTGGGCGAGGGCAGCGGTTGTGCCCTTGCGCTGCCGCTCCTGCATGCCGCCGTCAATTTCCTGCGCGAGATGGCGACCTTCGAGTCTGCCCAGGTCAGCACGGCCGACAAGTAAACGATGCAGGCTTCCACCCCCAACGCCGGTTTCACTGCACGTCTTGTCCACCAGGTGCGACTGTTCTTCATCGCGCTGCAATTTTTTACGCGCTTGCCCATACCCGCATGGGTCGGTTTCGATTCTGCCTGGTTGCATCAGTCGAGCCGCTACTTTCCTGCGGTCGGGTTGGTGGTCGGTGCGGTGGCCGCCTCGACCTACGCTTTGGCCGGGTTGTTGTGGCCATCGGCGGTTGCCGTTCTGCTGTCGACGATCGCCGGCATTTATCTCACCGGTGCGTTTCATGAAGATGGCTTTGCCGACATGTGCGACGGCCTGGGCGGCGGCGCGACGAAACAGCGGGCGCTGGAGATCATGACCGATTCGCGTATCGGTGCATACGGTGCAATCGGTATCGCGCTGCTGCTCGCCCTCAAATGTGCGGCACTGTCCTATCTGGAGGCGCAGGTCGCAATAGCCGCCTTGCTGGTCGCGCATCCCTTGTCGCGTCTCGCAGCGGCGGCATTGATCTGGCGGCTCGATTACGTGAAGCAGGAGGGCAAGTCCAAACCGCTCGCGCAGCGCATGTCCAATGGGGAATTCGCGGTAGCTGCATCCAGCGCTCTCGTCGTGCCCGCCGCCTTGTTCGCAATGGGCTGGATGTCTCCGGGACAGATGGCCGCCGGCTTTGCGGCAGTGGTTGCGTCGGCGTGGTGGCTTGCGCGCAAGTTCGTTCGGTACCTCGGCGGTTACACCGGAGACTGCCTCGGCGCGGTCCAGCAGGTAAGCGAAACCGCGTTCTATCTCGCCATCCTGGCGGTGCTCCGCTGAATCATGCGCTTGTATCTCGTCAGGCATGCGCAGCCGGATGTATCCGAAGGGGTGTGTTACGGCAGTACTGATCTTCCGGTACGCTCGGACAGCCAGCAGCGCGCGCTTGCCCATCTCGCGAATGCCCTGCCGAAGCAGATTCCGATTTTCTCCAGTCCTCTTCAACGCTGCCGCACCCTCGCCGTTGCACTTTCGCACGAACTTGGTGCCGACTTTCCGGCGCTCGATGCGCGTCTTGTCGAAATGGATTTTGGCGCGTGGGAAATGCGTGCATGGAGTGAGATCCCGCGAGAGGAGGTCGATGCATGGGCCGCGGACTTGCAAGCGTATCGGCCAGGCGGCGGTGAAAACTTGTACGAGGTGGCTCGGCGCGTGCAGGCATTTCATGAAGACTTGCGAGCGAGGCGGCTACCTGCCGCTATTGTCGTCGGGCACGCCGGCACGATCCGGCTGCTGTTGGCCGGGATCCAGTGTACGACGCCTGAGGAAATGGTTGCCCGAGCGGCGCAAACGGCGAACAAGATCCCTTACGGCGAAGTAGCCACCGTAAATTGCCAATCGTTCAACATGCGGCATCGCTAATCGTATCGTTGTTGTCTGCCACTATTGCAAGCTTTAAAATGAGCGGGTTTTGGTGCCCGCGCGCATATTCATGCGCGCAGTTAAACGGGAAACACGAGGCTTGCCATCAAGCTAACGTGTGCTGCCCCCGCAACGGTAAACAAGCGTCATCGGGAATGCCCAGACTTCGCATTCCATTCTGACAAGCGGCCTTTCAACACCACTGTGCAGTCTGCATGGGAAGGTCGGCCGCTTCGACTTGTCAGCCCGGATACCGGCCAGAACAGGTGGAAGTGTGCGGACGGGGATCTTCGCGATGCGAGTGCGGCACGCCTCATGGCGTGGTCCGTTTCCTGATCGTCCTGTCCGAGCCTTCTGTTCATCCAGCCTGCGGGGAAGCGGGTTGGTTGTCTATTCTCTGGAACTTCGTCATGACATCACCCGCACTACTGCGCATGCACGCGGCAACCACGCCGCTTGCAATAGCTGTCGCCATTTCCGCAGCATTTACCGTTTCCGCTGCTGCGCAGGAAAAAAAGCTTGAATCCGTCGTCGTCACCGCGACCCGTTCGCCGCAGATTGCCAAGGAAGTCCTCGCCGACAACGTTGTCATCACTGCGGAAGACATTGCCAAGTCCGGCGGCACCTCGCTAGCCGATGTGCTGCAGCGCCAACGCGGTATTGAAATTTCGCGCAACGGCGGCCCCGGTGCGCAGTCGTCCGTGTTCATCCGCGGTACCGACAACAAGCAGAATGTGGTCCTGGTTGATGGCGTGCGGGTGGGGTCATCGACCAGCGGCGGCGCAAGCTGGAACGCGATTCCCTTGTCGCAGATTGATCGTGTGGAAATCGTGTACGGACCGCTCAGCACGATGTATGGTGCAGACGCGGTGGGCGGCGTGATCCAGATCTTTACCAAGCAGGGCAGCGGGGCACCGGCACCGACGGTTTCCGTTGGCGCGGGTACTTACGACACCCGCAATGCGGAAGCGGGCGTGTCCGGTTCCAGTGAAGGCTTCCGGTATTCCCTGCGCGCGGCGCATGAACGGTCGGACGGATTTTCCGCCACCAAGCCCGGCAATTTCTCCTTCAACGCTGACCGCGACGGTTACCGGAACACCAGCGGCAGCGGTCAATTCAGTTACCAGGTCGCAAAGGATCACGAGCTAGGCGCTACGTTCCTGCACAGCCTGCTGAAAAGCCAGTTCGACTCCGGCCCTACACAGGATGACAGGGCCCGCACCACGGTCGCCGCGTACAGCCTCTACGCAAAGAACAAGATTCTTCCGAACTGGAACAGCCATGTACAGCTGTCGCGATCGGCCGATCACAGCACCAACGACGCGTCGTTCGGACATACGGAATTCGATACGGACCTGACGACCATCAGCTGGCAGAACAATTTCAGCGTAGGCGCGTCGGACGTGTTCCAGTTGATTGCAGAACACCGCAAGGAAGAGGTCGATTCGACGGAGGCTGCCCTGGTGCGCGAAAGAACGACGAACGCCCTAGCCGCCGCCTATCAGCTGCGGCGCGGCGCACATCTCGGCGCACTCAGCCTGCGCGCCGACGACAATTCGCAGTTCGGTACGCGGACCACCGGCAACGTTTCCTATGGCTACCGCTTGACCAGTGCCTTGCGGGTCAATGCCGCCGCCGGAACCAGTTTCCGCGCACCGACCTTCAACGAACTGTATTTCCCGCGATTTGGCATTCCGACACTGCGTCCGGAAAAGGGCAAGAATATGGAGGTCGGCCTGTATTATGACGATGGCAAGAGCCAGTACAGTGCCGTCTATTTCCGCAACCGCTTGACCGATTTGCTCGTGTTCGCCCCGGTGTGTCCGGTCAACCCGGCAGCGTTTCCGATCGGCTGTACCTATAACGTGAACGAGGCGCTCCTGACGGGCCTGTCGCTGGGTGCAAGCACGACCGTCGGAAGTTTCACGCTCCGTGGATCGCTCGATATCCAGGATCCCAAGGATGAAACAACCGGCCGCCAGCTTGCCCGTCGTGCGAAGAAGCACGGCACGTTTGCCGTGGACCACAAGGCTGGTGCGTTGACGACCGGGGGCGAGCTGGTATTTTCCAGCGATCGTTTCGATGACGCCAACAACCGCAATCGACTGGGCGGATACGGCTTGCTAAACCTGCACGCCGGCTATGACCTGACGAAGGACTGGAACCTGTTCGCCCGCTGGAACAATGTGCTCGACAAGAACTACGAGCTGACCCGCCTCTACAACACGGCCGGCTCCAACCTCTTCGTCGGCTTGCGTTACGCGATGAAGTAAAAGGGAAGGGACACCGTGCACTCCGAAACCATCATGCTGCCCGCATTCCGCGAACGCCGCCGCGCCATCACCATCCTGACGGTGCTGCTGCTGGCGGCGTTCGGCAGCGTGCTGTTCGCATGCGGGGTTGGCTCGGTGTCCCTGTCCATCCATGAATTGTTTGCGGCTCTGGGCGAGATCGTGCAGGGCAATCCTTCCACACTTGCAGCTACGTTGCTGGAGTTGCGGCTCGGCCGGGCGCTGTCGGCCTTCGTTACCGGAGCGACGCTCGCGCTGGCCGGCGTGATGATGCAGGCACTGTTGCGCAATCCTCTCGCCGACCCGTATGTGCTCGGTGTATCGGGCGGTGCGGCCGTCGGCGCATTGACCGCGATGCTCCTGTTCTCCGCCGCGTGGCTGGTCGATCTCGCCGCATTCGCCGGCGCCATGGCAGTCGCATTCCTCCTGTTCCTGCTTGCCTACCGCGATCTGCGAGGAAGCGGCGGCGACAGCAATGCGCCGATGCTGTTGCTGACCGGCGTCATTGTTGCTTCCGGCTGCGGGGCGCTCGTGACGCTCATGCTCTCGATCGCGCCCGACAATCGCTTGCGCGGCATGGTGTTCTGGTTGATTGGTGACTTGGCGGCGACGCAGCTACGCTGGGTGCCCTGGGCGGTTTGGCTGCTTGCGCTGGCGTTTGCCATCCGCGTCGCACGCGCGATCAATGTGATGGCCCTGCATGCGGAAGCAGCGGCGACGCTCGGCATTCGCGTGAACCGGCTGAGGCAGGGACTATTCTTTTTCTCGGCGCTGCTGACCGCGAGTGCTGTCAGCAGCGCAGGCAGCATCGGCTTCGTCGGCCTGATCGTGCCGCACGCGTGCCGGTTTGCATGGGGCCCGGACCACAGGCTGCTGCTGCCGGCGGCGACGCTTGCGGGCGGGACTTTCCTCGTACTGGCCGATACATTGGCGCGCAGCGTCATCGCCCCGCAGCAATTGCCGGTGGGCGTAATCACGGCATTGATCGGGGTGCCTGTGTTCCTCCTGCAATTGCACCAGATCCACAGGAAATAGGCGATGCAGACGCTTGATCTAAGCCTTCATGTGAATGGCCGCGGCCTGGTCGACCGGCTGGACTGGACAGTCGAGCAGGGCCAGTGCTGGTGCGTGATCGGCCGCAACGGCGCGGGCAAGAGCACCTTGTTGCGGACACTTGCCGGCCTGCGGAATCCGGATAGCGGCAGCGTGCACCTTGGAGGTAAGGCGCTGGCGGACTGGAACTTGTCCGCACTTGCACGCGAGCGCGCTTACCTGTCGCAGGGACGCAACGACGCTTTCGGTTATCGCGCCATCGATACGGTGCTTGCAGCACGCCATCCTTATCAAGACGATCGATACTGGGACGCAGAATCCGATTTCAGGATCGCCCAGTCGGCATTGCGTGCCCTCGATGTCGGGCACCTTGCCGATCGGGATGTCCGCACGCTCTCGGGCGGAGAGCGTCAGCGGGTGGCAATCGCCGCGACGCTCGCGCAGGAAACGCCTTTGCTGCTGCTCGACGAGCCGGCAAGCGCACTCGACCTCGCGCACCAGGTCGGTGTCATGGAATTGCTCGCGCGCCTGTGCCGCACCGAGAACAAGTCGGTCGTACTCGTCAGCCACGACCTGAATCTTTCACACAGCGTTGCCACGCATGCGCTGCTCCTGATGGGTAACGGCGAATGGCGTGCCGGTCCGGCTCCCGAGGTCATGACCGCTCCGATACTGAGCCAATGCCTCGGCTATCCCATCGAGACCGTGCGGCACGGCAAACGGACTATTTTTATCCCCGCCGAGGAGGGAAACCATGACTGAAGACATCAACGAGCGTCACCGCACGCGCATGCAGCGCAAGAAGGAAGTCGTCGACAGCAAGATCCAGGCAGCCAACCGCAACGTCGGGGTCCTGCTCGTCAATACGGGCAACGGCAAGGGCAAGAGTTCCAGCGCTTTCGGGATGGCGATTCGTGCGCTTGGCCATGGCATGAAGGTGGGTGTGGTGCAGTTCATCAAGGGCGCAAAATCCACCGGCGAGGAACTCTTCCTGCAGCGCTTCCCGGGCGAGGTGAGTTTCCATGCGATGGGCGAGGGCTACACCTGGGAAACGCAGGACCGCGAGCGGGACATCGCCTGCGCCGAGCGGGCCTGGGAGCGCGCACGGGCATTCCTGACCGATCCGTCGATCGGTTTCGTCGTGCTGGACGAACTGAACATTGCGCTGAAATACCGCTATCTCGACGTGAACCGTGTGATCGAAGACCTGCGTGCCCGTCCCCCGATGCAGCATGTCGTCGTGACCGGCCGCGCGGCGCCGCCGGAACTGATTGCCGCTGCCGATACGGTGACGGAAATGCAGCCGGTCAAGCATGCGTTTGCCGCGGGCATTGCCGCGCAGCCGGGTGTCGAATGGTGAGGCGATGACAGGCACTTTCGTATTCGGCGGCGCGCGATCAGGCAAGAGCGCGTACGCGGAAACGCTCGCCGTGGAGAGCGGCAAGCCGGTGGTCTACGTGGCCACTGCACAGGCGGGTGATGCGGAAATGACCGTACGCATTGCTCATCACCGTGCTCGACGCCAAGCCGGCTGGACAACGGTCGAGGAGTCGCTTTCGCTTGGCTGCGTGCTGGAGGAATGGTGTGCGCCGGATCGTGTGGTGCTGGTGGACTGCCTGACAGTGTGGCTGTCGAATCTCCTGTTCAGCGAGAGCCGCGAATATCCCGAGGTCGGGCATATCGATCCGCCTGAACGCTTTCACAACGAACGTGCGGCCTTGCTTCATGCAATCGAGCAGGTGAGCGGTGATGTCATCTTCGTTTCCAACGAAGTCGGCATGGGAATCGTCCCGCAAGGGGCGATCTCGCGCTGGTTTGTCGACGAGGCCGGACGCCTTAACCAGGCCGTTGCTGCGCGCTGCCAGCGTGCGGTCTGGGTCGCCGCCGGCATACCACTATGGCTGAAAGGACAGGCGTGCTGACAGGGCTGGATCCGGCAACGCTGGTACTGCTCATGTCGGCAGGGATTGCGGTCGACTGGCTGCTGGGCGAACCGCGCCGCTGGCATCCTCTCGTCGGCTTCGGCCGATATGCAAAAGCAATCGAACAAGGATTGAATCGTGGTGCCTTTCGCAAGTGCAGGGGCATTGCGGCATGGACAATCGCGGTGGTTCCTTTCGTCGCGGTATCCGCATTGCTGGCATGGCAATCCGGCGAATGGCATTTTGTGGCTGGCTTCGCCGCTCATGCCGCGCTGCTCTACTTCGCTCTCGGACTACGCAGTCTGCGTGACCACATGCTCCCGATTGCCGGAGCGCTCGCGGGCGGCGACATCGCCCGCGCACGTGTACTGACCTCGTACATCGTCACGCGCGACACGCGGTCATCTGACGAGCCCGAACTGGCCAAGGCAGCGGTTGAGTCGCTCCTCGAAAACGGCAACGATGCCGTTTTCGGTACCTTGTTCTGGTTCGCTATCGCCGGCGGGCCCGGTGCGTTACTGTTTCGGCTCGCCAATACGCTGGACGCGATGTGGGGTTACTGCAACGAGCGTTTCCATGCATTCGGCTGGATGGCGGCTCGCACCGACGATGGTTTGAACTGGATCCCGGCACGGCTGACGGCTTTGACCTACGCCTTGTTGGGCGATACGCGATGCGCCTTGCATTGCTGGCGGACGCAGGCGGCGTCATGGAGCAGCCCGAATGCAGGGCCTGTGATGTCGGCGGGTGCCGGCGCCTTGTGCCTGGCGCTGGGCGGCAGTGCGGAATATGACGGTGTCGTCGAGCAGCGGCCTCTTCTCGGCTTGGGCCGGAGCGCTGCCGCAGGCGATATCGAACGCGCCTGGCGCCTGGTCGTACATAGCTGCATCGTGTGGCTGGCCGTGTCCGCCGTTGGCGTATTCATCATCGAAAGGATTCTGCATGCTTGAACATGGCGGCAATTTGCGCGATGCGGCCGCGCGTTACGGAATACCGCTTGCGTCATGGCTGGATCTTTCCACCGGCATCAATCCGCATCCCTATCCCGCCCCTGCGCTTGCTGCAGATGCCTGGCATCGCCTGCCTGAAAACGATCCGGCGCTGGCGGCTGCCGCAGGCCTTTATTACGGCGCGCCGTGCATGTTGCCCGTGGCTGGAACGCAGGCGGTCATCCAGGCATTGCCGCGCCTGCGCACCCGCTCGCGCGTCGTCGTTTCCGCGCCTACCTATGCGGAGCATGCGCATTGCTGGCGGCAGGCAGGGCATGCGGTACGTGAAGTGCCTTACCCATTGCTCGACCAGAATGTGGACGAGGCCGAGGTCATGGTCGTGTGCAATCCCAACAATCCCACCGGTGCGCTCGTTGCGCCCGATGTGCTGCTTGGCTGGGCGGAACGCCTCGCTGCGCGCGGCGGCTGGCTGGTAGTGGATGAGGCCTTTGGCGACGTCGTACGGGAGGCGAGCGTCGCGCATCGGACTGGGCAACCCGGTCTGATCGTATTGCGCTCGGTCGGCAAGTTCTTTGGACTGGCGGGACTGCGCCTGGGATTTGTCGGCGCGGAGGACGGCATTTTGTCCCGTCTTTCCGAGTGGCTCGGGCCATGGTCGGTCAGCGGCCCGGCGCAATCGATCGGCCGCATGGCACTGGAAGATCGTGTGTGGCAGGAAGCGACATACGCGCGGCTGCAGCACGCGGGGGATCGCCTGCAAAGGATGCTTGCCGGCTTCGGTATCACCGCGACAGGCACTGCACTATACCGCTGGTGGCCGGAGCCGCAGGCCGAGGCGTTCCATGCGCACATGGCGGCGCGGGGCATTTGGGTTCGCCTTTTTCCGGACAAGGGGCGCGGCATCCGCATCGGGTTGCCATCGGAGGAATCCGGCTGGCAGAGATTGGAAGAAGCACTGGCCGCCTGGCAGGCGACGAGCAGGACAGCGTGATGAAAACATTCTGGTTTCTCGTATCGTTGCTTGCGATGACGCAGGCGCATGCATCGATCACTGTGGTCGACGACGATGGCGTAACCGTCACCTTGCAGCAGCCGGCACGCCGCGTCATTTCGCTCGCGCCGCATGTTACGGAGATGCTGTTTGCAGCCGGCGGCGGGGACCGGATCGTCGGCGCGGTCAACTATAGCGATTACCCGCCCGCCGCGCGAGACATCCCGCGGGTTGGCGACAACCGCCTGGTCGACATCGAACGCGTTCTCTCGCTCAAGCCCGACCTGCTGGTCGTGTGGAGGCACAACGCGGCCTCGCGGCAGATGGAGCAGTTCCGCAAACTCGGCATCCCCGTGTTCTATAGCGAACCGCACAAGCTGGAGGAAATTCCTGAAGCCATCCTGCGCCTCGGGCAACTGATGGGCACGACGCAGCAGGCGCAGCAAAGCGCGGCGCAGCTGCGCGCGCAACTGGACAGCCTGAACACCCGCTACCGGAACCGCCCGACGGTGCGCGTGTTCTACCAGGTGTGGGACAAGCCGCTCTACACACTGAATGAGCGCCACATCATCAGCGATGTCATTCGTACCTGCGGCGGAGAGAATATTTTTGCGAAGCTTCCACTCGTCGCGCCCAGCCTTAATCCGGAAGCCGTGCTGCAGGAAAACCCGGAAGTGATTGTTACTGGTGACCGGCGCGACCAGGCGGTCAGCGGCGTCGAGTTCTGGAAACAGTATCCATCCATGCTTGCCGTGCGCCGCGGTAACCTGTTCGCGCTGGAGGGCGATCTGTTCAACCGGTCGGGACCGCGCATCATCGCAGGCGCCGCACAATTGTGCGAAAAAATGGAACAGGCAAGAAAACGTAGGGGAGAGCGCCAATGACTTACCGGCGAATCGTATGTCTCAGTACCGAGGCGGTCGAAACCTTGTACGCGCTCGGCGCCGAGGATACGATCGCCGGCATTTCCGGTTTCACGACCAGACCCGCGCGTGCGCGTGCCGAAAAGCCGAAGGTCAGCGGCTTCTCGTCGTCCCGGATCGAGCGCATCCTTGCTGTGGAACCCGACCTCGTCATCGGCTTCTCCGACATGCAAGCCGACATCTGCCGCGACCTGGCATCGGCCGGCGTGGAAGTGCACCTCTTCAACCAGCGCGACGTGGCGGGCATCTTTCGCATGATCACCGTGCTGGCCGCACTCGTGGGGAAACAGGATGCAGGCCATGCCCTGGTGCGGGACCTGCAGGCACGGATTGATGCGGCCAGGGAGCAGGCGAGCCAGTGGGTCGTCCGCCCGAAGGTCTATTTCGAAGAATGGAACGAGCCGCTGATCAGCGGCATCGGCTGGGTCTCGGAACTGATTCGCATCGCCGGCGGCGACGACATTTTCGAAGAGTTGGCCTGCCATGCGAGCGCGAAGGAACGTATCATCGCCGTACCCTTCGACGTCGTGGGCCGTGAGCCAGACATCATTATCGGCTCCTGGTGCGGCAAGAAATTCCGGCCGGAGACGGTCTGTGCGCGTCCTGGGTGGGACGCCATCCCCGCGGTGAAGGAGGGCATGGTCGCGGAGATCAAGTCGGCCGACATCCTCGCGCCCGGACCGGGCGCGATCACGGAAGGTTTGCCGCAGATTGCGGCGCTGGTCCGTGCATGGCAGGAGCGCCGCCAATGAAGTTCCCGTATTCGACCCTGATGGTCCAAGGCACCACCTCGGATGCCGGCAAGAGCACCGTTGTGGCTGCGTTATGCCGGCTGCTTGCCCGCGAGGGCGTCAGCGTTGCCCCCTTCAAGCCGCAGAACATGGCATTGAACAGTGCCGTCACCAGCGACGGCGGCGAGATCGGCCGCGCCCAAGCCTTGCAGGCACAGGCCGCCGGGCTCAAGCCGCATACCGACATGAATCCCGTCTTGCTGAAGCCATCCAGTGATACCGGCGCGCAGGTGATCGTGCACGGCAAGGTACGCGCCGACATGAATGCGCGCGACTATCACCAGTACAAGACCGTCGCGATGCAGGCCGTGCTGGAGTCGTATCGCCGGCTGTCGCGTGCCTACAGCGCTGTCATTGTCGAAGGCGCGGGCAGTCCGGCGGAAATCAACCTGCGCGAACGCGACATCGCAAACATGGGTTTCGCCGAAGCGGTCGATTGCCCGGTGATCCTCGTCGCCGACATCGATCGCGGCGGCGTCTTCGCGCACATCGTCGGCACGCTGGCCTGCCTGTCAGAGAGCGAACGTTCGCGCATCGCCGGATTCGTGATCAACCGCTTCCGCGGCGATATCAGCCTGCTGGAGCCCGGGCTGGAATGGCTGGAACGGCAAACCGGCAAACCGGTGCTGGCAGTATTGCCCTACCTGCATGGTCTCTTTCTCGATGCCGAGGACGCGATCCAGCCGGCGCAGGACGCAAAGGGCGCGTTCCGCGTCGTGGTGCCGGTGCTCCCGCGCATCAGCAACCACACTGACTTCGACGCATTGCGCGCGCAGCCGGAGGTGGACTTGCGCTTCATCGGCCCCGGACAAGCCATTCCGCCGGCGGACCTGATCATTCTCCCCGGCAGCAAGAACACGCGCGCCGACCTCGCATGGCTGCAGCAAAACGGCTGGCCGGAAGCACTGCGCAAGCACCTGCGCTATGGCGGAAAAGTCATCGGCATTTGTGGCGGGTACCAGATGCTGGGCCGCACCGTGTCCGATCCGCACGGCGTGGAAGAGGCGCCGGGGACATCGCCTGCGCTGGGCTTGCTGGAAATCGACACCGAACTCGCGAAGGACAAGACGCTCGCCCAGGTGAGCGGGTATTGCGCCTTCGCCGACGGGAAGGTGGCCGGGTATGAGATCCATATGGGCGTCTCGGACGGCCCTGCAACCGCCAATCCCGCGTTTTACATTGAGGGCCGGCCGGAAGGCGCGCGTTCCGCCGACGGCCTAGTGCTGGGAACCTATCTGCACGGGGTGTTCGACGCCCCGCAGGCCATGACGGCCTTGCTGGAATGGGCGGGATTGAAGCAGGTCGAGCCGGTCAACCTGGCGCGACTGCGCGAGCAAAGCTTGGACAGGATCGCCGACGCGGCCCGACCGCTGCTCGACGCCCTGGTAAGGACGCAAACGCGCAATATCCGCTGATCCCGAGTTGCAATATGGAAAAAACGCCATGCTATTCTTACGGGAAAGAGGGTAAACCCACCAGCGGAGGATAGAAATGCCAGTCATCGTCATCGCCAATCCCAAGGGCGGCGTCGGCAAAAGCACCATCGCCACCAATCTCGCCGGTTTTTTCGCCAAGCAGGGCCACAAGGTCATGCTCGGCGATTCCGACATCCAACAGTCGTCACGGGCCTGGCTGTCGCTGCGGCCCGGCAGCCTGCCTCCAATCGCTGCCTGGGAAATCGCCGAGGGACATGTCGCGAAACCTCCCAAGGGCACGACCCACATCGTCCTCGACACTCCCGCCGGACTGGCCGGATCGCGCCTCGAGGAAGTTTTGCGCGTTGCCGATAAGGTAGTGGTGCCGCTGCAGGCGTCGATGTTCGATATCCTCGCGACGCAGGAATTCCTGGCAAGACTGGCTTCCGGGCGCCATGGAAAGGCGTCGGTCGGCGTGCTCGGCATGCGCATCAATGTTCGCACCAGGGCGGCCGACCAGCTGGCCCATTACGTCAGCAATCTCGGCCTCCCGGTGTTGGGATACCTGCGCGACACGCAGAACTATGTCCAGCTGGCGGCACATGGTGCGACCGTCTGGGATGTCGCGCCGTCGCGCGTCGAGAAGGATCTGGAGCAGTGGCAGGGTCTGGTGAATTGGGTGCAGCAATAAGGTCTTGAGGGGGCTGTCTCAGCGGCCTGGGCAAACCGGTTGCCGCTGTTCGTCCAGCACGGGTACTACGGAGAGCATCGCGGCCACGTACTCGACCATGTAGACGCAGCCGTACGGATCTTTGAGGTATGTGCCGTGCACCACGGCTTTTGCATTCGACACTTGCTGCCGGCGTGCAGAGGACGGCGAGATGATCGTGCCTGCGTCAGAAGCGATTGCACTGGAGATGGGGCGGGCGAGCATCATCCGTGCCGATTCGAACGCAGGCGGATAGAACATGAGGGCAACCAGGACCAGGATGGCGCAGCCGAGCACGGCCAGTGCGCGCTTCCATAGGGGCAGGTAAGGGAGGGAGTCTGCAGCTTTGTCGTTCATGTTGCCCAACCATTTCCACTGAATCTGCGATGCGATGAAAACTGCCCCTGGCATTGGCGCCGGGGCCGGCGTCGAACAAGATTTCTGCAAGGCGTGCAGCGTGCCGTGCAAAACTGCCTGATTATAGGGACGGTTTAAGCACCGTCAATACCGCTTTCATGGGAAGTGGCGGCGATTGCTGCAATCGCATATCGTGGTGTTCTTGTCGTTTTTTGCGAGTGCAGCATGATTACGCCCGGATATGTCCACACGATGGCACGGTACAACCGCTGGATGAACGAGAAGGTCTATGCCGCCTGTGACAGCTTGCCGGATGAACAGCGCAAGGCAGACCGCGGTGCGTTCTTCCGCTCCATCCATTCGACACTGAACCATCTGCTGTGGGGCGACTATATGTGGCTGGGTCGGTTCACCCAAGGCACTGCGCTGGCGAAGGACTATCCGAGGGGAACGCTCGGGACGGACCTGTACGAGGAATGGGATGCATTGAAGCGAGTCCGTGTTGCGATGGATGAGGACATCCTTGCCTGGTCGGAAGCGGTCGACCCGGAATGGCTGGCACGAGACTTCAGCTGGTACAGCGGGCTCACGAAGTCGACGCGCACGCGTCCGGCATGGCTGCTTGTCTCGCATCTGTTCAACCATCAGACGCATCACCGGGGACAGGTAACCATCCTGTTGTCGCAATGCGGTATCGATCCCGGCGTGACCGATTTGATGCTGATGTCTGAGTAGAAAGAAGACCGGCCGGCAATGTAATCAGCGCGCCTGCTGCTTTGCGCGCACCGCGTCGAGCTTGCGGCACAAGTCCTCGGTGCCGTCGAGGATGCGCGGACCGGCGCGGTTGATCAGGTTGCCGTCGACCGAAACCAGGTTGCCGCGCGCAACGGCCTTCAGGTTGGGGAAGCGCCGCCAGGGCGCGAAGACATCGTCTTGTTCGCCGCTGCTGGCGACGATTGCTTCCGGATCCGCTTTCAGCACCGCTTCCTCGCCGATCGTCGGCGCCAGTTGCGGCAGCTTACTGAAGATGTTCTCCCCGCCGCACAGGCGCAAGGAGGACGACACCAGATGGGCGCCGTTGAGCGTCATCAGCGGCGTCCGCCAGATCTGGTAGAAGACGGTGATGGGGCGACGTTGCTGGTAGGTGTCCTGCAGTTTCTTCAGTCTTGTGCGAAAGGCCTGTGCCGCAGCCTGTCCAGTTGCGTCCGTACCCGCAAGCCGGGCGAGGCGTTCGAGCGACGAGGAGATAGTCGCGAAGTCATAGGGCTCGCTCTTGTAGATCGGGATGCCGAGAGGTTCCAGCTTCGCCAGTTGGGCCGCGGCGTTGCCGTTGTTCCAGCCGACGACAAGATCGGGTTTCAGCTGGATGATGCGCTCCAGGTCCAGCGAAACGCCGCTGCCGACAGACTGGATGCGTTTTGCTTCGGGCGGATAATCGCTGAACTCGGTGACGCCGACGATGTAGGCGCCCGCGCCGGCTGCGAACAGCATCTCGGTCGCATGCGGCGCCAGACTGACGATCCGGCGTGCGGAGGCGGGCAGGGTGACGGTGCGCTTGGCATCGTCGACAACCGATACCGCAGCGCCTGCTACGCCGGGCAATGCAAGCGCAAGCGCGCAGGCGGCAGCCAGGCGCTTGAACCGGATGTGCGGCATGGCGGTCTGGCGGGGCTTGCTCAGATTTCGAGGTTGTCGATCAGGCGTGTCGTACCGAGCTTTGCGGCAGCCAGCACGACTAGCGGCGCGCCTTGCGCGAGGTCGCCTGCCGACGGCGGCTGCAGATCGGAACGCTTGCGCACCGAAATGTAATCCGGCTTCCAGCCACGTCCGGCCAGCTTGGCCATCGCGTGGCGCTCGAGCTCGAACATGTCGAGATGACCCGAGCGCACTTCATTGGCAACTTCGTTGAGCAGTTGATACAACTGCGGCGCCTCCGCACGCTCCGTCTCGGATAGGTAACCGTTGCGCGAGGACAGTGCGAGACCGTCGTCCGCGCGCCAGGTCTCAGCCGCAATGATCTCGGTCGGCAGCGCAAACTGCTTCGCCATGTTCCTCACGATCATCAGTTGCTGGTAATCCTTCTTGCCGAACACGGCCACGCGAGGCTGCACACAGGAGAACAACTTCAGCACGACCGTGGTCACGCCCGTGAAGAAGCCGGGGCGGAACTCGCCTTCAAGAATGTTGCCGAGGTCGTCCGGCGGACGCACGCGGTACTCCTGCGGCTCGGGATACATGTCTCTCTCGGTCGGAGCGAACAACACGTACACGCCTTCCTTTTCCAGCTTCTCTACGTCGGCTTGGAAAGTACGCGGATATTTGTCGAAGTCCTCGTTCGGGCCGAACTGCAGGCGGTTCACGAAGATCGATGCCACAACCGGGTCGCCATGCTTGCGTGCCAGGCGCATCAGCGACAGGTGGCCTTCATGCAGGTTGCCCATGGTGGGAACAAATGCCGTGCGCAGTTGCCCGCGCAGCTGATCGCGCAGTTCATCGATGGAGGAAATGATTTTCATAGGACAGCCTAGAGGTGTTATGAACTGGATTGGGGGTCGCGCAGCCCCGAGAACCGGCCGAATGCTAGGCGCAGCGACGCGACGTGGTGGTTCCACGGCAAGGAGCTGCAACACCGCAGGTGGCCGGTTCTCGGGACTGCCCTTCGGGTTCTTGCGAGAAGGGACGCATTGCGGTGTTGCGCCGCTAGCACAGGGACCCACCCTGAGCGTCGCGGCGCGCCCTGCACTGCATCCCTTCTCGTAAGAACGCGACCCCCAATCCAGTTCATAACACCCTCTACGGTAAATGCCACGTTGCTTCGAGCGGCGGATGAGAGGTTTCAGGTCGGTGAATACGCGAGACGCACATAGATAGGCGCGAAGGCTTCGGCCTGGGTAATCTCGATCAGGGTTTCCTTGGCCAGTTCGAGCAGCGCGATGAAGTTCACCACCACGACCGGCACGCCGCGCGAAGGATCGAAGAGGTCGGAGAACTCGACGAACTTGGCCGACTGCAGCCGACGCAGGATGCCGGTCATGTGCTCGCGCACGGACAGCTCTTCGCGAGTGATCGTATGGTGCTGGGTCAGCTTGGCGCGCTTGATGATATCGGCCCACACCGCCTGCAGCTCGGAGATGTTCACGTCCGGCCAGCGCGGCGTCATGCTCTGTTCGATGAAGATCTGCGCTCGCACATAGTCGCGGCCGAGCTGCGGCAGCGTGTCGAGCTGCTGCGCGGCGAGCTTGATCTGTTCGTACTCGAGCAGGCGGCGTACCAGTTCCGCGCGCGGGTCTTCCGCTTCCTCGCCGGTGTCGGCTTTCTTCACCGGCAGCAGCATGCGCGACTTGATCTCGATGAGCATCGCCGCCATCAGCAGGTACTCGGCGGCCAGTTCCAGATTGCGCTTGCGGATCTGGTCGACATACTCCAGGTACTGGCGTGTTACATCCGCCATCGGGATGTCGAGGATGTTGAAGTTCTGCTTGCGAATCAGGTAGAGCAGCAGGTCAAGCGGCCCCTGGAAGGCTTCGAGGAAGACCTCGAGCGCATCCGGCGGGATGTACAAATCCGTCGGCAGCTTGAACAGCGGTTCGCCGTAGAGTTTTGCGAAAGCCATGCCGTCCACCACATTCGGTGTCGAATCCGGTTGGCTGGCGAGCGCCTGTTCAGGGGCGTCAGCCGGCAAATGCGCGAGCAGCGTGTCCTGCGTGGACATCAGAACTTGGTCTGGTAGACGTAGGGCTGCTGCTTGATGCGCGATTCTTCATCACGCCGGCGGGCGTCGAGGTCGATCGGGGCCTTGTCCCAGAGGATGGCGCGGCCGGCACGCTGCTTTTCTTCGAGAGACGGATTCTTTTGCTTCAGTTCGGTGATGAACTTGGTGAAATCGGACACATACCCCGTCTGTTGTTTGCTGAATTTCATGATGAATATGGGCTCACAGTGGAAAAGCAGGCGCTATTTTACCTCGTCTTCCCTGCTGTTCCGTCAACCGGACGACACTGTGTGGCCCCATGGATATGAAGTTGTCACATCGATAACGGGGCTTTGTGGAAAAGTGGCGCACGCGCGCTAATGCCAGTATTATTTCCAGAAAGTAATTCCTTTTGCCATGACGGCCGTCATGGCGAGGGGCTGCAGAAGAAGAGGCGCGCCATGTTCCTGGCTCCTGACGATGATGTGCCGGATATCCTGGTCGTCGACGACACCCCGGCCGATTGCCACTTCATGGCGGCGATCCTCACCGCGCAAGGCTACCGGGTACGCACGGTCCACGGCGGTCAGCGGGCGCTGGAAGAAATTGATGCCGCACCCCCCGACCTCATCCTGCTCGACATCAACATGCCGGACATGGACGGCTTTGAGCTGTGCCGCCGGCTCAAGCAGTCGCTTCAGCACGCCAGCATTCCCGTCATTTTCATCAGTGCCTACGACGATACCGACATCAAGGTGTCAGCCTTCAATTGCGGCGGCATCGATTACGTGACCAAACCGCTGCGCGTCGCCGAATTGAAGGCGCGCATCCATGCGCACCTTCAGCTCAAGCGGGCGCAGGACCGCCTCGGCTACCAGGCAGGGCATGACCCCTTGACCGGTCTGCCGAACCGCAGCCTGCTTGCCGATCGCCTGCATCAGGCGATCAGTTTCGCGGAACGCTATGGCGGGCATGTCGCGGTTGCTTACATCGACCTCGACAAGTTCAAGGGGGTGAACGACCGCTTCGGCCACAAGGCGGGCGACCAGTTGCTGATCGAGGCTGCGTACCGCCTGCAGGCCTGCGTGCGGGAGTCGGATACCATTGCCCGCATCGGTGGGGACGAGTTCGTGATCGTGTTCTATGACCAGTCGACCGAACTCGCGACCGCGCATGTCATGCAGCGCATTCTCGACAGCATCGCCGAGCCGATCCTGTTCGACGGTTGCGCGGTGACGCCGAGCTGCAGCATCGGTTTCGCCTCTTATCCAGAGGATGGCCGGGATGTCGACACGCTGATGAGGAACGCCGACACGGCGATGTACCGCGCCAAGGAGCTGGGCCGCCACAACTTCCAGTTCTATACCAGCGAACTCAACCGACGCATGAATGTGCGCATGGCCATGGAGAAGAGCCTGCGCGAAGCGCTCGAGCGTGAGGAGTTCGAACTGCACTACCAGCCGCGCATCGAACTGGACAGCGGCCGCGTGGTGGGTTTGGAGGCGTTGATCCGCTGGCGACATCCTGAAATGGGCCTGTTGCCGCCTTTGCACTTCATCCCGGTGGCGGAAGAGGCCGGCCTGATCGACGCGATTGGCGAATGGGTGGTACGTGCCGCATGCCGCCAGTACATGCAGTGGGAACAGCAGGGCTTGCTGCACGGGCCGGTAGCGATCAACATATCAGCCAGTCAGTTCCTCAACCCGGGCTTTGCGCAGGCGATTGCCGCGATCCTCAAGGAGACAGGCGTCAATGCGTCCAAGCTCGAACTCGATCTCAAGGAGTCGCTGCTGATGCACGATCCGGCCGATTCGTTGCGGGTGCTGACGGAGTTGAAGCAGATCGGGGTCGGCCTGTCCATCGACGATTTCGGCACGGGATTCTCCAACCTTGGCTTCCTCAAGCGCTTCCCGGTGGATCGCATCAAGCTCGATCCCAGCTTCGTCAGCGAGGTCGAGCGCCATCCCGATGACCTCGCCGTGACGGCCGCGGTCATTACCATGGCCCACAAGCTGGGAATGAAAGTGGCAGTCGAAGGCGTGGAAAGCGGTTCGCAGCTCGCATTGCTGGCCGAGAACGGCTGCGACGAAATGCAGGGCGATTACTTCAGCCCGGCCTTGCCGGTCGACATGTGCACCGCGCTGTTGCAGGAACGGCGGGAGCTGCCCGCGGAGCAGCGCAGCCGGCGTCATTCCGGCCGTACCCTGCTACTCATCGATGGCGGGGCGGGGCAGGGTGCAGCGCCGATCGAGATACCCAGCACGGCGTCCTGCCGCATCCTGCAGGCAGGCGATGCGGGCACGGCGTTCGATATCCTCGCCGCCGAGGATGTCGGTGTAATCGTATGCGACCAGCGCCTGAGCGAAATGAGCGGCATCGAGTTCCTGAACCGCGTCAGCCGCATGTACCCGCACACAGTTCGCATCATGTGCAGCGACAATGGCGACGCCGCGCTGCTGGCGGACGCGATCAATGTCGGCAATGTGTACCGCTTCGTGCAGAAGTCGTGCACGGGGGATGAGCTGGCGGCGATGCTCGACGCGGCATTCGCCCGGCACGAAACAGACGTCAGCCTGCTGCAATCGCATTCGCACGCATGACTGCGTGCGTCAGGTCTTCCACGCAGTTGTCCACCCCTAACCGGTCGAGAAATCCCGTCCGCGTCATCAGGCTGAGCGGCTGGTGGTTCGGGCCGCACAGGATCAGCGTGCAGCCGTTTTTCTGCAGGGCCTTGTGTACGTTCTCCAGCGCATCGAGACCGGTCGTGTCGAGGTTGATGAGCTGGGTCATCTTCAGGACCAGTGCCTTGTCCGGAATGCAGCCCGGCAGAGTCAGTATTTCCATCTTGCCCACCGCGCCGAAGAACAGCGAGCCGAAGATCGAATAGGCCGTTACGCCGGGCGCGGGCCAGACCGGGAGCGCGGGAGCGGGAATCGGCTCGATCCTGGTCAGGCTGGAGACGCGGAAGATGAAGAACACGCAGGCCAGAACCAGGCCGACCTCGACCGCGACGGTCAGGTCGAAGATGACCGTCAGCAGGAAGGTCGAGATTACCAGGATGCGGTAGTTCATCGAGAATTTCATCAGCCGGCGGAATTCGTGCCATTCACCCATGTTGTAGGCGACGTGCAGCAGAATGGCCGCCAGTGCTGCCAGCGGCACATTCGTCGCCAGCGGCGCTGCGACCAGGACGATCACCAGCAGCGCAATTGCATGCACGATCCCGGCGACGGGCGAGGTCGCGCCGGTGCGGATGTTGGTCACGGTGCGCGCGATCGTTCCCGTCGCAGGCATGCCGCCGAAGAAGGGCGTGACGAAGTTGGCCATGCCTTGCGCCATCAATTCCTGGTTCGGATCATGCCGCTGCCCTGTGATGTTGTCGGCAACACGCGCGCACAGCAGCGATTCGATCGCGCCGAGCAGCGCAATGGTGATTGTCGGCGCGAATAATTGCTTGACCACTTCCCATGAAAGTTGGGGGAGCTGGAACTCGGGAAGTCCCTGCGGAATGCCGCCGAAGCGTGAGCCGATCGTTTCCACCGGAAGATTGAACAAGGTCACGGCGGTTGTGCTCAGGATCAGCACCAGGATAGGACTGGGCACGGGCTTGAGCAGGCTGGCGATGCGGGGAAAGCGGAAGGCTTTCGGCGAGCCGTCCAGATTGTTCCGGAACACGGCCGGCCAGAGGAACATCAGCACCAGCGAGCACACCGCGATGGCCAATGTGGCCGGATCCACTGTGTGGACATTGGCGCTCAGCACACGGATCTGCGCGAAGAAGTCGCCCGGCATTTTGTCGATCTCCAGGCCGAAGAAATCCTTCAGCTGGGACAGCGCGATCAGTACCGCAATGCCATTGGTAAAGCCGATGACGATCGGGACCGGGATGTAGCGGATCCAGCTGCCGATCCGGAACATCCCCATCGCAAACAGCAGCACGCCGGCGCAAATGGTGGAGGCCAGCAAGCCGCCGAGGCCATACTTCTCGATGATGCCGTAGATGATGACGATGAAGGCGCCGGCCGGACCGCCAATTTGTACACGCGATCCGCCGAGCGCAGAGATCAGGAAGCCTCCGATAATGGCCGTAAAGATACCGGCTTCCGGCTTCGCGCCCGAAGCAATCGCAAAGGCCATCGCCAGCGGCAACGCCACCACCCCCACCGTGAGACCCGCAGCAACGTCGTGTACGAACCGGGTCTTGTCGTATCCCTTGAGCGCGTCGATCAACGCGGGACGAAAGCGGAGGCTGGAAAGATTCATGCAGTGCTGCTCCCCTGTAGCGGCCTTGTTGAGTCTTTTTTGTTCGGCCGGGATGCATCCCGGCCTTCGGTATTGTGCGCTTGTATCGGGCGGCGCGCCACGCTCAGTATCCCAGCGCCCGGCGCATCACCATCGGCGCGGGCTCGAGTGGGTTGGCATGGGTGTATTCGAGTTCCGGCGCGAGTTCGAATCCGTATGCGGAATACAGGTCGAGCAGCCGCTCCTGGTCCGCTCGTACGCCAAGGCGCAACTCATGGACATCGGAGGCGAGGGCGCGGTGGATGACTGCTTCGAGCAGGTGCTGGGAAAGGTGTTCTCCGCGGTAGGAGGGCAGGACGCCCATGCGCATGATTTCCCAGACATCAGCATCGGATTCGAGCGGCACCCAGCGCACCGATCCGATGGCAGCATCGTTTCGCAGCAGGATGAAACCGCCGCCTGCCTGCAGGTCCTGCAGCACGCGCACGGCGGTTTCACGATGGCCGCTTGAGGTGACAGCCACCTTGCCGGCCCACGCGGCGCGCGTGAGTTCGGCAATCAGCGGGGCGTCTTCCAGGGTGGCTTCGCGGACGACGATATTCATGGCTGCTCCGCCTTCAGGAACAGGCAACTGGGACACTCTCCGGCTGGCATGGCTCAGCGTACCCGCATGCCCGGCTCGGCGCCCGGCCAGGGATTCAATACGTAGATGCCCGAATTGGATTTCTCGTCGGCGGCCGAGGCGGCCAGCACCATGCCTTCGGAAATGCCGAACTTCATCTTGCGCGGTGCCAGGTTGGCCACCATAACCGTCAGCTTGCCAACCAGGTCTTCGGGCTTATACGACGACTTGATGCCGGAGAATACATTGCGCGTGCGGCCTTCGCCCACGTCGAGCGTTAAGCGCAGCAGCTTGTCGGAGCCCTCGACGTGTTCGCAGTTGACGATCTTGGCGATGCGCAGGTCGATCTTGGCGAAGTCGTCGATCTTGATCTCCGGGGCGAGCGGTTCGATGCCGGTCGTCGCTTCTTCCGCCTTCTCCGCGGCGTGCGCGGCCGGCGCCGGCATTTCGAACAGTGCATCCAGCATCTTCGGATCGACACGCTGCATCAGGTGCTCGAAGGTACCGATGGAAGTCGGGCTGTTCTGCAGGTCGGCCCAGGTCAGGTCGCGTTCGATGCCGAACAGCTTCGATACCTTGCGCGCCAGTTCCGGCAGGATGGGGGCGAGGTAGATGGTCAGGCAATAGAAGCTGCGCAGCAGGTTGCTGCATACGTCCTGCAGTTCCTGGTCGTTGGCCGGATCCTTCGCCAGCTCCCACGGCTTCTTGGTGTCGACGTACTGGTTCACCTCGTCGGCCAGCGCCATGATCTGGCGGATCGCCTTGCCGAATTCACGCGCCTCGAAGGCATCCTTGATATCGTTTTCCTGCTCGCCGAAACGCAGGCGCCAGGTCATCGCCTCCCCGCCCGTGATCGGGTCGCTCAGCTTGCCGCCGAAACGCTTGGTGATGAAGCCAGCCGCGCGGCTGGCGATGTTGACGTACTTGCCGATCAGGTCGGAATTGACGCGCAACACGAAGTCATCCGGGTTGAAGTCGACATCCTCCACCTTCGCATTCAGCTTGGCCGCAATGTAGTAGCGCAGCCATTCCGGGTTCATGCCGATCTCAAGGTAGCGCAGCGGCGAAATGCCGGTGCCGCGCGACTTCGACATCTTCTCGCCGGAAACCGTGATGAAGCCGTGCACAAACACATTGGTCGGCACCTTCAGCCCCGAGAACTTCAGCATCGCCGGCCAGAACAGTGTGTGGAAGTAGATGATGTCCTTGCCGATGAAATGGTACTGCTCGGTGGAGTTGTCCTCCATGAAGGCCTGGTAGTCGCGGCCGGTCTTGTCGAAGTAGTTCTTCAGCGACGCGAGATAGCCGACCGGCGCGTCCAGCCAGACATAGAAGTACTTGCCCGGCGCGTCCGGGATTTCAATGCCGAAATACGGCGCATCGCGGCTGATGTCCCAGTCACCCAAGCCTTCCTCGCTGTCCAGCCACTCCTTGGCCTTGTTGACGACTTCCGGCTGCAGGCGGTTCGGTGCTTGGGTCCATTCCCGCAGGAATTCCGTGCACTTCGGATTCGACAGCTGGAAGAAATAATGCTCGGACGACTTCAGCACCGGCGTGGCGCCGGTTAGCGTCGAGTACGGGTTCTTCAGTTCGGTCGGCGAATAAACGGCACTGCACACCTCGCAGGAATCACCGTACTGGTCCTTGGCGCCGCATTTCGGGCACTCGCCCTTGATGTAGCGGTCCGGCAGGAACATGTTCTTGACCGGGTCGTAGAACTGCTCGATGGTCTTGGTTGTGATCAGCTTCGCGTGGTCGCGCAGACGACGGTACAAGTCCTGCGATAGCTGGTGGTTTTCTGGCGCATCGGTCGAATGCCAGTTGTCGAAGCTGATGTGGAAACCGTCCAGGTATTGCTTGCGGCCGGCGGCGATACGCGCGACGAATTCCTGCGGAGTCACGCCCGCCTTTTCTGCCGCGATCATGATCGGCGCGCCATGCGCGTCATCCGCGCCGACGAAATGCACCTCATTGCCTTGCATCCGCTGGAACCTGACCCAGATGTCGGCCTGGATGTATTCCATGATGTGGCCGATGTGGAACGCGCCGTTGGCGTAAGGCAGGGCAGTGGTGACGAACAGCTTGCGGTGCGGAGTGGTGCTCATTTGGCAATAATGCTTGGAGAAATAAAACTGCCATTTTAGCAGTGCGGGGGCGTATAAAGCAGGGCCGGGGTGTCAAACCCGGGCGGGAATGGCAGGGATTTGGTTTAGACTTGCTGCAACAAATTTCAGGAGAAGCAATGAGCATCACCGTTGAGGCCGTCAAGGCGGCGCTGTCCCAGGTTATCGATCCGAACACCGGCAAGGATCTTGTGGCGGGCAAATCCGTGAAAAATGTCCAAGTCAACGGCGCCGACGTCAAATTCGATGTCGAACTGGGTTATCCGGCGAAAAGCCAGATCGACCCGATCCACGCAATGGCCGTGAATGCTGTACGCCTGCTGGCCGGCATCGGTCATGTCGAAGCGAACGTTTATTCAAAAATCATTGCCCATTCGGTGCAGCGCGGCATCAAGCTGATGTCCAACGTCAAGAACATCATTGCAGTCGCCTCCGGCAAGGGCGGCGTCGGCAAATCGACCACTGCAGTCAACTTGGCGCTGGCCCTCGCGGCGGAAGGCGCCCAGGTCGGCATCCTCGACGCCGATATCTACGGCCCCTCGCAGCCGATGATGATGGGAATTTCCGGCCAGCCGGAGTCGCTTGACGGCAAGACGATGGAGCCGCTGGAGAACCACGGCGTCCAGGTCTCGTCCATCGGCTTCATGATCGACCCCGACCAGCCCATGGTCTGGCGCGGCCCGATGGTGACCCAGGCACTGCAGCAGTTGCTGGAGCAGACCAATTGGCGCAACCTCGACTACCTGATCGTCGACATGCCGCCCGGCACCGGCGACATCCAGCTCACTTTGTCCCAGCGCGTGCCGGTCACCGGCGCCGTGATCGTCACCACGCCGCAGGACATCGCGCTGCTGGACGCGCGCAAGGGCTTGAAAATGTTCGAAAAGGTCGACATCCCCATCCTCGGCATCGTCGAGAACATGAGCATCCACGTCTGCTCCAACTGCGGCCATGGAGAGCCGATCTTCGGCGCCGGCGGCGGCGAGAAGATGTGCAAGGAATACGGCGTCGAATTCCTTGGCGCGCTGCCGCTGACCATGTCGATCCGCGAGCAGACCGATTCCGGCAAGCCGACCGTGGTCGCCGATCCGGACGGACACGTGGCGAAGATTTACATGGAAATCGCACGCAAGGTCGCGGTCAAGGTGGCCGAAAAGGCCAAGGACATGAGCAGCAAGTTCCCGAGCATCGTGATCAAGAACGATTGATGCCGCCGACAAGGTAAAATACGCACTTTCCTTCCAATTCCACGGCTTTGGTGATCCAAGGCCGTTTTTAGTTTCGGCCGCGGCTTTAGCTGCTTAACTCGCTGCGCCAGTTCGCCTTCACAGAAACTTCGTTTTATTTGAGTTGCCATGACAGTCCGTACACGCTTCGCACCCAGCCCGACCGGCTACCTCCACCTCGGTGGCGCGCGCACTGCGCTTTTCTCCTGGGCATTTGCCCGCCACCACGGCGGCACTTTCATCCTGCGCATCGAAGACACCGATTTGGAGCGCTCGACCCCGGAGGCGGTGCAGGCGATCCTGGACGGCATGAATTGGCTCGGCCTGCATCATGACGAAGGCCCGTTCTATCAAATGAAGCGCATGGACCGCTACCGCGAAGTGGTCGCGCAGATGCTGGAAGCAGGTACTGCCTACCATTGCTATTGCACGCCCGAGGAAGTCGAAGCAATGCGCGAGCGCATGCGCGCGGCCGGTGAAAAACCCCGTTACGACGGTACCTGGCGCCCCGAACCGGGCAAGACCCTGCCCGCGATTCCGGAAGGCCGCAAACCGGTGGTGCGCTTCAAGAATCCGCTGGATGGCGATGTCACCTGGAACGATATGGTCAAGGGACCGATCACGATTTCCAACCGTGAGCTTGACGACCTCGTCATCGCGCGTCCCGACGGCACGCCGACCTACAACTTCTGCGTCGCGGTCGACGACTGGGACATGAAGATGACCCACGTGATCCGCGGCGATGACCACGTCAACAACACGCCGCGCCAGATCAACATCCTGCGCGCGCTCGGCGCACCGCTGCCGGAATACGGCCACGTACCGATGATCCTTGGCGCCGACGGCGAGAAGCTGTCCAAGCGTCACGGTGCCGTGAGCGTGATGGAATATCCGGCGCAGGGCTACTTGCCGGAAGCAATGCTCAACTACTTAGCGCGCCTCGGCTGGAGCCACGGCGACGACGAGATCTTCTCGATGGAACAGTTCTGCCAGTGGTTCGATGTCGATCACCTGAACAAGTCGCCTGCGCAGTTCAACCCCGAAAAGCTGGCATGGCTGAACAATCACTACATCAAGCAGGCGGACAATGACCGCCTTGAGGGCCTGGTCCGGCCGCTGATGGAGCAGGACGGCGCGAAGTTCGAGGGCGCGCCCGGACTGCAATCGGTGATTGCGCTGATGAAGGAGCGTGCGAATACCACGAATGAACTGGCGGAAGCGGCGATGCTGTTCTATCGCGATCCCAATCCTGATCCTGCGTTGGTCGCGCAGCACATAACGGATGCGGTGAAACCGGCGCTCGGGCGGTTCGCGACAATGTGCGAAACCATCGACTGGAACAAGGCAGCAATTTCCGCGGCGATGAAGGAAGTGCTGGCCGCGCACAAGCTGAAGATGCCGCAACTGGCGATGCCGCTGCGCCTTGCCGTCACCGGTCAGCTTCAGACGCCGTCGATCGATGCTGTGCTGGAACTCTTCGGTCGCGAGACAGTTGTGACGCGCCTGCAAAAATTTATCCAATAAATTTTTTCGAAGAGCATTTACACACCAGAAAAAACTTTGCTATACTCTCGTTTCTTCGCACACGGGGGTATAGCTCAGCTGGGAGAGCGCTTGCATGGCATGCAAGAGGTCAGCGGTTCGATCCCGCTTACCTCCACCAGCGACAAGTAGTGCGATAAAAAGAAATATAATAGGCTGCAGTTCGACAGGTTACTGTCCCCATCGTCTAGAGGCCTAGGACATCACCCTTTCACGGTGAGTACCGGGGTTCGAATCCCCGTGGGGACGCCAAATCAAACGCCACGCAATTGCGTGGCGTTTTTCTTTTTTCTGCTTTCGCCGCACCATAGAGTTTTCTTTCTATGGTCATTGTTTGCACCGCATGGCGCGTTCCTTATCTTTAGCCCTGTTCTGCAAGGTCGTCGACAATTTTGGCGACATCGGTATCTGCTGGCGCCTGGCAAGGCAGTTGCAACAAGAGCATGGTATCGCCGTCACCTTGTGGGTAGACGATTTACGGAGTTTTCAGCGGATTTGCCCCGAAGTCGATATCAATGCCGAATTGCAGCGGGTTGCCGACGTCACGGTACGCCACTGGCGCGATCAGGAGGGCGCATTTTCGGCAAATGACATCGCCGATATCGTCATCGAATTTTTCGGGGTCGATATTCCGCCGGGCTACATTGCCGCAATGGCAGAATGTGATCCGCGTCCGGTCTGGCTCAACCTGGAGGGCTTGAGCGCCGAGGGGTGGGTCGAAGGATGCCATGCCTTGCCTTCGCCTCACCCGCGCCTGCCACTGAGAAAATATTTCTTCTTCCCTGGGTTCACGAGCAAGACTGGTGGCTTATTGCATGAGTCTTCGCTGGAAGAGCAGCGGCGGCAATTTCAGTCGGATCGGGCGGTCATGGCGGCTTTTCTGGGACAATTCGGCGTGACGCCGGCGGAAATGACATCTCTGAAGGTGTCCTTGTTCTGCTACCCGTACGCGCCGGTTCCGGCATTGTTCAATACATGGCAAGGCAGCGATACCGCAATTACATGCCTAGTGCCGGAAGGGGTTGCGGCCGAGGAAGTTCGGGCTTTTCTCGGTGAGGATGCAAAACCGGGTGCGGCGCGAACGCGTGACGCGCTCACCGTACGCGTCCTGCCCTTTGTTGCGCAGCCGGACTACGACAAGCTGCTATGGGCATGCGACCTCAATTTTGTGCGTGGAGAGGATTCCTTCGTGCGAGCGCAATGGGCGGGCAAGCCGTTCATCTGGCATATCTATCCTCAGGACAAAAACCTTCATCATGTAAAACTGCGTGCGTTCCTGGATCGTTACGCGGCTGACATGGAAAGTTTGGCTGCCTTGTCCTTGAGCTGGAACGGGGCGGCGCCGGATGGCATGGTAGAACGAGGCGGTTGGTCTGTTCTATGGACGAAATTTCAAGCAGACATGCCAAAAATTGCATCCGCATGTGCCGATTGGCGGGAGCAAGTGCTGGCAAACGGAGATCTGGCAACCAATTTGATGAGGTTTGTGGCCTCCCTTCGCTCAGCTACCCGATAAAACAAGGTACAATGCACGGTTAATCTATATCTATAACGCTTGTTCTGGATCAAGCGAGCTTGCGGCGCTGTTGGCCATGAGGCGGAAGATAGTTTTCAAGTAACTTATTTTTTTACGACCATTTCCTATGAAATTTGCAAAAGAAGTTCGTGTTGGCAACATCATCATGGTTGAAGGCAAGCCCTTCATCGTGCTGCGCTCCGACGTCAACGGTTCGAGCCGTACCGGCTTCACCTACAAGTGGAAGATGAAGAATCTTCTGACCAACGCGCCCCTCGAAAGCGTATTCCGCGGTGACGACAAGTTCGACGTCGTCGTGCTGGACAAGAAGGAAGCGACCTACTCGTATTTCGCTGACCCGCTGTACGTGTTCATGGACGCCGACTACAACCAGTATGAAGTCGAAGGCGAGAACATGGGCGATGCGCTGAACTACCTGGAAGACGGTATGACCTGCGAAGTCGTGTTCTACGACGGCAAGCCGATTTCGGTCGAACTGCCGACCACCATTGTCCGCGAAATCACTTATACCGAGCCGGCAGTCAAGGGCGATACATCGGGCAAGGTGCTGAAGCCGGCCAAGATCTCCACCGGTTTCGAAATTCCGGTTCCGCTGTTCGTGGATATCGGCGACAAGATCGAAATCGACACCCGTACTGGCGAGTACAAGAGCCGCAGCAAGTAATCTGCCCTTGTCTCTCGAAGAAGCGCTGCCGGATATCCGCAGCGCTTTTTTTATGGCGCGGAATCCAACGATTGAGGCGACATTCGCTACGCCGGCTTTGCATTGCGGTCGGGGAGCGGTATAAACTGGTCGGCGTTTTCGCGTCCGCGTCGTCACTGCGGGCGAAAGTGAAAAGGCCCGATTTCCGGGGCATGCAACAGGCTTGTTCAAGCCATGAAGACATGGAGAGAGTCGAATGAAGAACATCCGCAGCCTGGGGATGCTGGTCATGCTGTTTGCGCTTGCCGGTTGCTCGTCGACGGGATTCAAGCCGCTCGACTGGATTCCCGCCGCCTTCAAGCCACAACCTGCAGCAGAGCCGGTGGCCGCTGAAAAGACGAAAAAGGTTGCCAAGCCTGGGGAAATCACGGTCGATGACGGTAACGGTGAGGTAGTGGTCCAGACCGTCGAGTTCCGTTCCGGTACATCATCTGCCACTGTCGAGCGGTTGGCCAAGCGGTTCGGCTGCAACGGTTCGGCAGGCGCCGGCCTGGTTACGGAGAAGGGACCGGTTGAGGTCTATCGGATGAAATGCGATAACGGCACCACCTTCATGGCGCAATGCGAATTGCGTCAGTGCCGACCGATGCGCTAGCGACGCATTCAGGTGCAGCAAAAGAAAAATGGCACAGTTTCCTGCGCCATTTTTTTGATGGGCTATCCGCTGCTCAGTCTTTTGCGACCTGCAGGACCAGCTTGCCGAAGTTCTTCCCTTCAAACAGCATCAGCAGCGTTTCCGGGAAGTTGTCCAAGCCTTCCACGATGTCCTCGCGCGTCTTGAACGTGCCTTCCTTCATCCACTTTGCCATTTCCGCCACGCCCAGGTGGTAGCGATCGGCGTAGTCGAACACCACGATGCCTTCCATGCGGGCGCGGTTGACCAGCAGCGACAGGTAGTTGGCCGGGCCTTTGACGGCGCTGGTGTTGTTGTACTGCGAGATCGCGCCGCAGATCACGATGCGCGCGCCATGCGCCAGGCAGGTCAGCACCGCGTCGAGGATGTCGCCGCCGACGTTATCGAAATACACGTCGACACCTTGCGGACACTGCTGCTGCAGTGCCTTTTGCACGTCTTCGTTCTTGTAGTCGATCGCCGCGTCGAAGCCCAGTTCGTCGACCAGGTAGCGGCACTTGTCCGCACCGCCGGCGATGCCGACCACGCGCGCTCCCTTGATCTTCGCGATCTGGCCGACCACGGCGCCAACCGCGCCGGCCGCGCCCGACACCACCACCGTGTCGCCGGCTTTCGGCTGACCCGCGTCAAGCAGGCCGAAATAGGCGGTCAGCCCGGGCATGCCCAGCGTGCCGAGATAGACCGGCAGCGGCGCCGCCTTCGGATCGACCTTGGTCAGGCCCTGACCGTTCGAATACGCATATTCCTGCACACCCAGCATGCCGTTCACATGGTCGCCGACCGCAAATGCCGGGTTGTTCGACGCGATCACGCGCCCGACCGCCAGTGCGCGCATCACTTCGCCGATCCCGACCGGCGGAATATAGGAAGCCTTGCTTTCGTTCATCCAACCACGCATCGCAGGGTCGAGCGAGATGTACAGCACCTTGACCAGCACCTCGCCCTCTGCCGGGTCGCGCAAGGTTTCTTCCGTGTAGTGGAAGTCGCTGCGCTTGGCCGCGCCGACGGGGCGGCTGACGAGGCGGAATTGATGATTGATGTGGTTCATGACGAATCCTCCATGGCGTTGATCGAGTGTTTGCAGGCAACAAACAGGATGGAGGGGAGTATAGGGACTGTAAAGTTGCTTGATAAGTACGCAATCAGACACTACATTGTTGACTATCAAGGAACAATAAAGCCGCCATGCTCAATCCGCAGCGCCTTGCCATCTTCTCCACCATCGTCCAGGCCGGCAGCATCAGCCGCGCCGCGACCCAGCTCGGCTGCGGAAAATCGGTGATTTCGCGGCAACTGGCGCGCCTGGAAGCCGACCTCGGTGCGCGCCTGATCCAACGCTCGACACGCCGCCTGGCGCTGACCGAAATCGGCGAAATGGTGCTGCAGGAAGCGCAGCAGATCGACCGCGCGATGGCCAATATCGAGCAACTAACTGACCAGTACCAGCAGCAGGTGCGCGGCCTGTTGCGGGTGTCGTGTTCGGTCGCCGGCCGGCGCCA